>NZ_OZ253945.1:2423333-2726250 GCF_965267305.1 Hyphococcus sp.
GCCGTCCTCATGAGCATCGGCGCCTATGTGATGCGCGGGGCGGGCTGCGCCTATAACGACATCGTCGACCGGGATTTTGACGCGAAGGTGGAGCGCACCGCGCTGCGCCCGATCCCTGCGGGACAAATCAGCGTCAAACAGGCATGGGCGTTTCTTGTCCTTCTTTCCTTCATCGGCCTTGCGGTTCTGTTGCAGTTCAATCGCGTCGCGATCTATCTCGGTCTTGGTTCGCTGGCGCTGGTCGCGGCCTATCCTTTCATGAAGCGCGTCACCTGGTGGCCGCAGGCCTGGCTCGGCCTTACGTTCAACTGGGGCGCGCTGGTCGGCTACGCCGCCGCCGCTGGAAAACTCGACGCAGCCGCCTTCGCCATCTACGCCGCCGGGATTTTCTGGACGCTCTTTTACGACACCATTTACGCCCATCAGGACACGGAGGATGACGCGCTCATTGGCGTCAAATCGACGGCGCTGCGGCTTGGGCGGAAAACGCTCCCCGCGCTCGGGCTGTTCTTCGCCATGACGGTGACGCTCTTCGCCCTCGCCGGCGCGCTGATCCATGCGCATGCAGTTTACTACATCGCGCTCCTGCTCCCCGCGGCGCATTTCGTCTGGCAATTGAAGCATCTCAATATTCACGACAGCGCCACCTGTCTCAGCCTCTTCAAATCGAACCGCGACGCCGGGCTTCTGCTTCTCCTCTCGCCGCTTTGTGAACTCGCCTTGCGTTCAATTTGACCGACAAAGAGGTTAGATAATCCGCATTGCACAGACCCGGACGATGCAGGAAGATCATCATGACCCGTCTTAACCGCCGCCATCTGACCCTTGCCCTTCTCGGTGCGGCTGCGGGCTGCGGCGTCCAGACCCAGGAAAAAGTTATGGCCAAAGACCCCGATCCCGCCTCCATTCCCGATTACGACAAATGGCAGTTGTCCAACACCGAATGGAAAGAGCGCCTGTCGCCGGAAGCCTACGCCGTGTTGCGCAAGGAAGCGACGGAGCGCGCGGGAACGAGCTCGCTCAATAACGAAAAGCGCAAGGGGATTTTCGCCTGCGCCGGCTGCGGCTTCGATCTCTTCAAATCCGAAACCAAATTCGAAAGCGGCACCGGCTGGCCGTCTTTCTGGGATTACATTCCGGGCGCGCTGGGCACCAAGACCGACTTGAAACTGATCGTGCCGCGCACGGAATATCACTGCGCCCGCTGCGGCGGACACCAAGGCCATGTCTTCAAGGACGGCCCGGCGCCAACGGGTCTTCGATACTGCAACAACGGCGTCGCGTTGACTTTCAAGCCTGCTTAACCTCACTACGTCTTGCCTTGTGTCTTTGTGCGCTGGTTAAGCTCTTCGATCAGCACGGCTTGAATCTCCACCGTCTCCACAAGCCGCTGGATCCACTCGCCGGTCGTCAGTTGTCCGTTCACGGGATCGAACGCCGCTTCATCGGGCAGCGCTGTCAGGTGACGTTTTTCCTTCCAGTGTTTCGCATAGCCATCGAGGGTCAGCGGATCATGCTCCGTCCCGATGCGTCCGGCGAATTTGCGCATGGGCTCGTGCCGGCGCCGTTCGGTTTTCGCCGGGGCGCGTTCGACGATCTCGACCTCTCCCGTCGCCGGGTCGATGCGATGTTCGACTTCAGCCGGCGCAATACGGTCCGGCGTTTTCGCATCCCACTTCTCCTGGTTGATGAAGCCATCCAGCGCCTGATCGAAAACGTAACAGGAAAGCAGCGTATTGTTGTCGTAAACCGCCTGTGCGTTGATTGTTCCCGCGCCTTTGTCGCCGCCCGTCGGATTGCCTACAAGCACGCCGCCGCCATCGACATGAAGGAGCGCGTCCGGGGACGCCTCGCCAATGCCCACCCGCCCCGCGGATGTGATGCGCACGCGCTCGCTGCGTGAGGTGGTCGGTCCGGTCCAAAACGTTATTCGCTGCGGGGCATTGCCTGAAGAGATCGTCCCATCCGCCGCCATCTCGATGCTTGCCGATGCTCGCACGGCGGCGCCGTCATAGAACGCTCCGATGAGGGTGAAGACGGCATCGCCATCCAGACAGGCTGCCGGAGCGTTCAAATCTCCCCGGCAACGCGTTCCCTTGAACACCATCCGGTGTGCGGATGAAGCGGAGCTGGCGACAATGCCCGCAAAGCTCTGGGCGTTGTCTTCGCCGGTGAGAAGAATGTTATCTGAGGAAATCAGCCCGGCGTCCGTGACGCCGCCTGAGAGATGAACTTCAAATTCGGCGGCCGGCGCCGTCGTGCCGATGCCGACTTTGCCATCATCCTTGTCGATGAACAGGGCCTCAGTCCAGGCGGATCCGTCTGCGCTCACTTTCACATGAAAATCGTCATCGCCAGTGAGGCCGAATTCGGCGCGGCCCGAAAAATTCGTCTGGAAAAGATGCGAGGCCGTGTCCCCGGCCGCCGCCTTGTTGATCTTGATCTGGGCATCGCCGGAGCCCGGCGTGATATCGTCATGGCTGAAGAGGACGGCGTCGGATTTCACACTCAGCTTGTTTGTCGCATCGGCGGTCGCATTGATCCCGAATTTCGCCGCCGTTTCGGAAGCTCCACCGCCGGAAAGCGCGCCCCACGCAGCGCCGTCATAGACCGCGAATTCATCGTCATCGGCGACCCAGACGCGCAGCCCCTCGAAGGGCGGAACGCGCGCCCAGGCGCCGTCCTGATAAGCCGCGAGATCGCCTTCATCGAAAGCGCCCCATATCGCGCCTGTCGCGCTTGCGGGTATAATGTAAGCATCGCCCTCCGCCGGAGACGCTGGCTCCGAAGACGCCGTCCGTGAGCGGACGACCGCCTGAACCAGCGCATCGAGGCGGCGGAATGTTTCGTTCACCGTGACGTGTTTTTGCGCCTGGCTCGGCGCGACATAGGAAAGGGAAAGGCGGGGCGACTGCTCCATCGGGGGCTCCGGATCTCACGCAAAACATCAATGCGCGCATCCTAAGTCCCGCCGGAAAGTGGTGGATAACTATTCACCAACACTGGGAAATATTGAAGAATTCAACAGATATGGTGAATTTTCGAGACGCCTGCTCAACTTATTGGGGCGGAAAATTTGCCCTCGATCCGAACAGCCTCTATCTCCTCCGCGACGACCGACAAAGATCCGAACGAGGAGGCATAGATGCAGGACGGCATTCAGCAGGCGACAGGCGCGCCGGAAGCGAACGACAACAACATCGACATGGCGGTGACGTTTTTTGAAGGGCTGGCGGCGAAAGCGGCCGCCTATCTCCCCAGCGTCGTCGGCGCGCTGATCGTTCTTGTTGTCGGCCTGTGGGTCGCCGGACGCATCAAGAAAATCGTCGCCGCCGCCATGACGCGTTCGGGCCGCGTCGATGCGACCTTGTCCGGATTTCTGTCGAGCCTCGTCCATTACGGACTGATCGCGCTGGTGCTCATCACCACGCTCGGCATTTTCGGCGTGCCGACGACGAGCTTCGCCGCCGTCATCGGCGCCGCCGGCCTCGCCATCGGGCTCGCGCTGCAGGGAACGCTCGGCCATGTGGCTTCAGGCGTGATGATGCTGGGCTTCCGCCCGTTCGATGTGGGCGATTATGTGGAGGCGGCGGGCGTCGCCGGCACGGTGAAAAGCATCGGTCTGTTCACCACAGAACTCGCAACGCCCGATAACAAGAAGATCATCGTGCCCAACGGCAAGATCTTCGACGACGTCATCACCAACTACGCCGGCTACGCCACGCGCCGCCTCGATCTTGTCTTCGGCATTTCCTATGCGGACGATATCGACAAGGCGATCGCCCTGATCCGGTCGGAAGTGGAAAAAGACAGCCGCGTCAACGCTGATCCCGAGACCGTCATCGAGGTCGACAGCCTCGGCGATTCTTCCGTCAACATCATTTGCCGCCCCTGGGTCGACCGCGCCGATTATTTCGGGGTCAAATGGGCGCTCACCAAGGCCGTGAAACAGCGCTTCGACGCGGAAGGCGTTTCTATCCCCTTCCCCTGCCGCTCCGTCTATATGGAAAAAGCTGCGTAAGCCAACGCGAAGAAGGCGTGAGGCGACAAAGGCGGATTGAACGGAAGGCCATTCGCGCCTAACTTCAAAGCCTCGTGATGCGAAACAGCGGAAGGCGGCGATGAGCGGACCCTCTATCAAAGACCGGCGCAGCAGCGGAAAAGCAGGCGGCACTGCAATCAAACTCATCTTCGCGTCACTGATTGTCGGCGCCGTCTTTTCGTTTCTCGGCATCGGCGTCCGCGAATTCTGGAGCGGCATATTCGACAATGTCCGCGACGTGATCGGCGCCCTCGGCGAGAATATCGGCGAAATCGCGCTGACCCTGCTCACCTATCTCGTCATCGGCGCCGGAATCGTCATTCCCATCTGGCTCATCGCGCGGCTGTTGTCGAACCGCAAGTAAGGCCGCGCCGGCGCCGGGATAACCGGGCGCTAGACCGTTGTCGTCAGGCGCAAGCCGACAGCGCCCGTCAGCACAAGCGCGATGCAAAGATATTGGAGAGCGCCGAGTCTTTCTTCGAAAGCGACAATCCCAATCAGTGTTGCGGCGACGATCCCGACGCCAGCCCAGATGGCGTAGACGACGCCGACCGGAAGCGCTTTCATCGCCGGCGCAAGAACCCAGAAACAAAGGGAATAGCAGGAGATTGACAACGCGCCCCACCACCATTTCTCGAAGCCATGAGAAAGTTTAAGAAAGAAGGTGCCGCTCACTTCCAGCGCGATGGCGAGCAAAAGAAACATCCAGGCATTCACGGCGCTTCTCTCCTACAGATACGGCTTTGCGCCAATTGATCCCTATTCCGCCGCTTTCGGGCGTAAGAGATCCTCCATGCGCGCGATATAGGCGATCCACGCCTCGCGGCCTTCCTTTGTAAGGCTCACGGTCGTCTGCGGCCGGCGCCCGCGAAAGCCTTTTGCGACTTTCACATAGCCGGCCTCTTCGAGCTTTCTCAAATGCACGGAGAGATTGCCGTCAGTGCCGCCGACTTTCGCTTTCAGCTCGTTGAAATCCGCTGCGCCTGCGCCCGACAAAAACGCCATCACCGCAAGCCGCACCCGCCCGTGAATAACGTCATCGATCTCGCGATAATCAAAGCCGTCGGTCATCGGTCAGACAATGTCTTTCGGTTCCTGGCGCATCAGCATGAGCCCCGGCGCGACCGCACAGAAGAAACAGCCCGCTGCGCCCAGGAGAAACTGGTAATTGCTGGTCATAAGAAAAAGCGCAGCCACCGCAAAGCCCCATGACAAGAGCGCAAAAATTTTCAGCCAGTCGAGACGCGCGGCGGTCGCGGTTGCAAAAAACGCGATGCCGTAAACCCCGAACGCCACCGGGAACATCAGGCTGAAGAGGAAATATGGCGGCACGCCATAAGCGGTGAAGTCGTCATGAACGATCATCAGCCCGATCCAGAACGCAGTCATGAAAACGCCCACCGCAAGCCAGACATCCCGCGCCGTGCGGTTGCCGAGCGTGAAGACGCCGGGCCGTGCGCCCATGCGCCGGCCGAGCACCATCGACCCGATCCAGCCGAAAACGCCGGCGATCACCCATGGCGCGATGACGGGAAGACCCCCGAGGGAAAACAGTCCCGCAAGGATCAGGAACGCCGCAAGCGATGCGGCGCTCATCAGCCCGCCCCACAGCACATAAAAGACGCCGCTCACTAGCGGCGCATCGCGCCCCTCCTCGGCGAGGCTGCGCACATAGGCAAGGTCGCTCGCGAGCGCGGCCTGATGGCGCGCCCCATCAATGTAGTCCTCTTCGCTGACGCTCATGCTCCGCCTCCTTCCGTCATCCAGAATTCACTTTACAAAATAAAGTACTTTTCGTTAGTTTCAAGCCCCACCGCCAGCAAAGGCGAAAAAAGAGGACAGACCCCATGATTTCGCGCATGTTCATGCTTTTTCCCGCCCTTGCGGCGCTCACCGCCTCTCCGTCACTGGCGCAGGAAGGGGCGCTGCCCGCGCCACAGGTGCGCGAAGCCATGGCGAAACTCGGCTGGATGAAGGGCGAATGGGACGGAACCGGCTGGCGCGTCACGCCCCAGGGCCGCGAGGACTTCGCAGCCCATGAGCTTGTGGAGCCGCAGGTGGAAGGGCTTGTTCTGCTTTTGCACGGGCGCGGCTGGGCGCTCCATGAAGACGGCTCGATAGGCGAAGAAGCAGGCCATCTGGCGCTCGGCGTTCTTTCCTATGACGCGTTTCGCCGAACTTACGTTTTCGACAGCTATGTGAAGGAAGGCTATCAGGTGCGCGGAAACCCGGCGGTCGGCGACAATGAGTTTCGCTGGTCGCATCCGGCGGGACCCGGCGTAGAAATGAAGTATCACGCGCGCCTTACCGATGACGGCGAATGGCTCGAAACCGGCGAACGCTGCGAAGCGGAGGCCTGCTCGCTGTTTCTCGAAATGCGTCTTAAGAAAATCGGCGCCGAGTAAATTAGTCCGAAGCGATCGGAATGCGCGCGATCTCTTCCTTTTTGGCGATGTCGTAGATCACAACTACGACGCCGTCGGGCCCGTCGATGCGCACCGCGAGCCGGTCGCCGTCAAGCGCAATGGCGCCGGCGCTCTCGCCCGCTTTCAGCGCAATCGGCGAAGCGGCGGCGGGCGCAGCGGTGGTTTCTTCGACAACCGCCGGAGCAGCGATCTCCGCGTCTTCCTTTTTCGGCTTGCCGAAGACCGCGATGATCGCCGCAACGACCAAAAGGAAGACCGCCGGCATGGTCAGGATGATGATCCAGAGATTGCGCGTCCCGATGGACTGGGCGAGCCCGCTGAACCCCGCGGCGGGCGCGCCTGCGGCTTGTTGGTTATTGTTGTCTGTCTCGGTCACGAGGGCGCTTCCATGGCTTCAAGGCTGGCGGCGGGACGAATAGCCCGCTAAACCGCCCCCTCTATGACCGCTGACGACGAAACCCTCAAGCCGCAAGGCGCGCCCGATGAAAACGGCGCCTATGTTCTCACCGTAGACGCTGAGGGCGCAGGCACGCGCCTCGACAAATGGCTCGCCGAAAAAATCGCCGGCCTGACGCGAACGCGGCTGAAATCCCTCATCGAAGGCGGCGCCATGACCCGCGACGGCAAGGTTTTCACCGCGCCGTCCTGGAAATTGCGCGAGGGCGAGGAATACCGCCTTATTCCGCCGCCGCCAGAAGACCCGGCGCCCCTGCCCGAGGCGATCCCCCTCGACGTCGTTTACGAGGACGCCGACATCATCGTTGTCAACAAGCCGGCGGGGCTGGTGGTGCATCCGGCGCCGGGCGCGTGGTCGGGAACGCTCGTCAACGCGCTGATCCATCATTGCGGCGACACGCTGTCCGGTATTGGCGGCGCGCGCCGTCCCGGCATCGTCCACCGCATCGACAAGGATACATCTGGCCTGCTTGTCGTCGCGAAACATGACGCCGCGCATCAGGGGCTTTCGGCCCTCTTCTCCGCCCATGACATCGACCGCGTCTATGAAGCGATCGCCGTCGGGGCGCCGCGCCCCGGCGTCGGAACCATAGACGCACCGCTCGGCCGCAAAACCCACGACCGCACGAAAATGACGGTGGTCAATGACTTCGAATATGACGAGGAAGAAGACGATTACGTTCCCAAGCACGGCGCGCGCCATGCCGTCACGCATTACAAGGTCGTCGAAGCCTTCGGGCGGTCCCGCGCCAAACTGAAAGGCGACGCGCTCGCCTCGCTCATCGAATGCACCCTGGAGACGGGGCGAACGCATCAGATCCGCGTGCATCTTGCGTCTATCAACTGTCCGCTCGTGGGCGATCAGGTTTACGGCCGGGGCCCGGGCCTTTCCGGCCTCAAACCCGGCGAACCGGAAACCGACCACGCCATTGAGACGATCCGCAATTTCAAGCGTCAGGCGCTCCACGCCAAGGTGCTGGGTTTCACGCATCCGATCACCGGCGAGGCCATGCGTTTCGAGCGCGAGGCGCCGGAAGACTTTCAGGAATTGCTGGCGGCGCTGCGCGCGTTATAAGGAACGCGTTTGAAACGCGGGGCCGCTTTGAAAATATTCGCCGTCATTATCTGTGCATTCATTGCATGCAACCTTCTGACCGCTTGTTCCTTTGCCTCAATCGGCGCTGACAGCAATTCCATCGCCCATGAGGTCGAAAAAAAGGAAGCGGCGGCGCTGATCGCAGCCGTGAAAGGCCTTAGTGCGGAAGGCGTTCCGGAAAATCTTTACGATGTGACGGCGCTGGAAGAAGCGATGGCGGCGAACGAACCGGCGCTGATCCGCGCCCGCGCCGAGGCGCTGTTCGACCGGGCCGCCTTGGGGATGCGCGACGGCGTGACAGCGCCGCAAGAGCGCCTTGGCTGGCGCATGGAAGAAACTGCGCCGGATACGGACGAAATCGCCGAGCTGAAAGAGAAAGCCTTCGATCATATAGCGTTTGCGAAAGCCTTTGAGCGGCTAGCGCCCAGGCATGAGCAATACGCCCTTCTGAAAACGGCGCTCGGCGCCGAAGGGCTGAGCGCTGAACAACAGGCGCGTCTGCGTCTCAACATGGACCGCTGGCGCTGGATGCCGGAGGATCTGGGCGAGGACTATATTCTGGTCAACGTCCCCGCATTTGAACTCACGCTCGTGCGCGGGGGAAAAACCGTCGCGCGCCGCAAGGTGGTCACGGGAACGCCGAGCCTGCCGACGCCGCAAATGAGCGCCCTCGTCACCGGCGTTATCCTCAACCCGACCTGGTTCGTGCCTCCGAGCATCGTCAAGGAAAGCGTCGGCGCCTTGATGAAGACCGATCCCGCGCGCGCCAAGCAACTCGGCTATTATGCGGGCGCGGACGGCAATGTGCGCCAGAAACCGGGACCGGCGAACGCGCTCGGACAGATGAAGCTCGTCATGCCCAATCCCTATTCGGTGTTTCTCCACGATACGCCCTCGAAAGACGCATTCAACCGCGACACGCGCGCCCTCAGCCATGGCTGCATCCGCGTTGAGGACGCGCTTGGGTTTGCACGGACGCTCCTCGGCGACGCAATCAGCGAAGAAGACTTCAATGAAATTCTTTCGACAAGACGCACGGTCGAGATTGATCTCGAAAGCCCCCTGCCGGTTTATGTAGCCTACTTCACCGCGGCCGCGTCGGAAGGCGGCGTCGTCTATTACCCCGATATTTACGGGCGTGATGCGCCGCTGCTTGCGCAATTCGGCGGCGCGGGCGGAGAAAACCCGGACCCGATCAAGACGCTGATTGAAGAAAGCTGTCCCGAAAGCGCCGGTGAAGCGACGCTTCCCGATAATCTCTGAGCCCTAGAATTTTCCGGCGTAGAGAAGACGCCCTGCGCCGAGCCGCGAGACCACTTCGGTGCGATCGTCCTCGCAAAAAGCGAAGCAGCCTTCGCTGCGCCCGAGCTTGCCGTATTTCTCGATCATCTCGTCGCCCACATACCAAGCCGCATGGATGACAATGGCCCGCGCGCGGGCGTTTGAATTCTCCTCGGCGAGACCGTCGAGCCGCATGGAGGCGCCGTATTTGCCGGTATATTGCGCGCCGGTGCGATAGGCGCCGGCTGATGTGGCGTTCGATCCGATCTCATTGGAAAACTTTTGAAGCCGCCCCGTATGTCCCGGGTCGGAGCCGCGCCCATGGGCGACCAGATAGGATGAGACCTTGCCGCTCACCATGTCCACAAGGTGAAAGCGCGGCCGCCAGGAGGGCGCAGAGAAATCGGCGAGGCCCACAAGGTCGCGAAGAGAAATGCGCGCGGCGTTCTGCTCCAGCGCGCGCTTGGCGACGCGCGCGAGATGCTTTTCAATATCTGGCTTAGCTGCCCAAGCCGCGGCAGGCCCCGCAACGCAGGGCCCGGCGAAAGCGGCAAGCCCGCCTTTCATCATCTGTCGCCGATCCAATACACAACCCCGTTTTCTGTCGCTTTGCCGTATTTAGGAGGACGGGGGACCCCTTTCAAACCCCCGGACGCTTTCCGCGGCCCCGGTTCCTCACGCCATTGTGGCCCGGGCGCGAGCGGGCGTGACTGGCGTTTTGACGCAGCCCGGCGCAGAATCGCGGCTCTGAATCAACCCAGAAGCCATTTGAAATATTAATTATTACAACAGGTTAAGCGATGCGCCCTTGGCCGCGACCGGCTGGATTCCTATATAGGTCACAAAAGCGCCCGATAAGAGGCGCATCATTCCTGGGGCAATCCGACCGAACATTGAGAACGACGCCCGTGTTAGCATCTGCGCCTGCCGCTATGGTTGGCGCTTAGAGGAGAAATGACGCGCTGATGAGCAACGCCCATGTCTAATTCACTGACCACAACCGCTTCCGGCCTTACGCCTGAAGGAAGTCTGTCGCGTTACCTTGCCGAGATCCGCAAGTTTCCCATGCTGGAAAAGGACGAGGAATACATGCTCGCGAAACGCTTCGCCGAGCATGAGGACCCGGACGCGGCGCAGAAGCTGATCACGTCTCACCTGCGCCTCGTGGCGAAAATCGCCATGGGCTATCGCGGCTATGGCCTGCCCATCGGCGAGGTGATTTCCGAAGGCAATGTGGGCCTGATGCAGGCGGTGAAACGCTTCGATCCGGACAAAGGTTTTCGTCTCGCCACTTACGCCATGTGGTGGATCCGCGCGTCGATCCAGGAATACATCCTGCGCTCGTGGTCGCTGGTCAAAATCGGCACCACCGCGGCGCAGAAAAAACTGTTCTTCAACCTGCGGAAAATCAAAGGCCAGATCGACGCCGTCGATGAAGGCGATTTGAATCCCGAACAGGTGGAGCACATCGCCAAGAAGCTTGGCGTCACCCATGACGACGTCATCTCCATGAACCGGCGCATGTCGGGCGGCGAAGCTTCGCTCAACGCCCCCATGGGCAAAGACGCCGAAGGCGGCGGCGAATGGCAGGACTGGCTTGTCGATGAAAACGCCGTCAATCCGGAAGCAAAGCTCGCCAATGAAGACGAGTACGACATGCGCATGGGCCTTCTGGAGCAAGCGCTGGCGACCTTGAACGAGCGCGAGCAGCACATCCTCACTGAACGCCGCCTGAAGGATAATCCGGCGACGCTGGAAGAGCTCTCCCAGGAATATGGCGTCTCCCGCGAGCGCGTGCGCCAGATCGAAGTGCGCGCTTTTGAAAAGCTGCAAAAAGCCATGAAGCGCATGGACCGCGACGCGCGGCAGGCGACCGCGGAAGCGGCTGAAGCGCATAGCGCCTAGACCGCCATCCTCTGTTGCGTCTTATGGTCGAGAAGCCAGACGGGCTTCTCGCCGACGCCGTTGAGCATTCTCGTTCCTATATAGCGGCAGGCCTGGTGACCGCCGAGCGCAGTTTCGAAACCGCCTCCAGCCAATATCTCGCCCGGCGCCGCCGACTGCTGCAGCCGGGCGGCGACGTTCACCGTGTCGCCCCAGATGTCGTAAGCGAATTTCGCGCGGCCGATGACGCCGGCGATCAGCGGCCCTGATTCGATCCCGATGCGGATCTCCAACTCCTGCCCGAAACTTTCGCCAACGAGCCGGAGGGCGCGCTGCATGTCGAGCGCCAAATGCATCACCGTTTCCGCGTGATCCTTGCGGCGCACCGGCGCGCCGGCGACCACGAGATAGGCGTCGCCGATGGTCTTGATTTTCTCGGCGCCGCGCCGTTCCGCGAGCAGATCGAAGCTTGAAAAGAGATCGTCGAGAAGCTGCACGGTCCGGTCGGGGCCGATCTCGGCGGCGAGCGCCGTGAACCCCGTCAGATCCGCAAACATCACAGTCGCTTCGTCATGATAGTCGGCGATGACTTTGTCGGGATTTTCCTTGAGCCTGTCCGCCACCGCCGAGGGCATCATGTTCAACAGCAGCGCTTCGCTTTTCGCTTCGGCGCCCTCGAAGAGCCGCAGGATGTAAAAAGTGACGGCGCCGAGAATGATCATGATCGTCGTCGCGGACTGGATGTAGATCGCCGACATCAACCCCGGGGTAATCGCCGCCTCCGCGAGGCCCGCTGGAAAAGCGAACCAGACAACGAGATGCAAGACCAGCCCGAGCGCCGCGAGAAACGCTGCAAGACGCATTCGCTCTGCGCCGCAGCCCGTTATCGCGATCGCCGCCGCCGCGATATAGTTTAATTGGATGCCTGCATCGCGGCCCAGTTGCGACACGAAGAAGAACAGGGTCGAATAAAAAACGGCGGCGAGATAAACGACCGCGGCGCAGCGCCCGAAACGATGCATGAAAGGCGTCAGCGCGCTGCCGGCGGCGGAGACGAGATTACCGAAGACGGCAGCCCGCAACGCATTGAAATCCACCATTGCGAATGTCAGCGCAAAGGACAGGGACGACAGCGCGCCCAGATAGCCGGTCATGTTGGCGACGGCGAGAAACCGCTGGTCCTTCGCCGGATAGGCGCCAACGCCCGCAAAGACGAGCGCCTTCAGGTAATTGGGCAATTCAAACGGCATGAACCGCCATGGCCGGAAGATGGATTGTCTGAGTTTCATGAGACGCCCCCGCGTCACGCGCAATCCGCCGCTTCCCTAAAGAAGAAAGACGCTTTTGAAACCTGAAAATAGTTAGGGACTGGCGATGTTTGAAACTGCGGCCCTTCCAGCATCAGTTCTGGGGCGGCTCGCCTTCTTCGGGAATGTCGCGCTTGTGGCGCAGATGCGCCTGCTGTTCGATCTCCGAATCGATTTCCGCGCCGACCAAAAACACGAACGCCGAGACCCAGAACCACATCATCAATACGATGATCGCGCCGATGGAGCCGTAGGTTTCGTTGTAGTCTGCAAAATTCTGTACATAGACGGAAAAGAGCACCGACGCGACGATCCACAAAACGACAGCGGCGCCGGCGCCGGGACTGATCCACTGCCATTGCGGGCTCTCGCGCGCGGGCGCGAATTTGTAGAGCGCGGCGATGCCGAGCCAGGCGCCGGCGAACAGGATCGGCCAGCGCACATAAGCGATAAGAGGGTCGAGAACATCGCCGAGCCCGATGAATGTGAAGACGATAGGCACAATCGCCACCGCGGCGAGCGCTGCAATAAAGCCTGCCGCCACCGCAAAAGTCATCGCAAGCGCCTGTATGTTAAAGATCAGGAAGTTGCGGGTTTCTTTCTCATCGTAAACAATGTTGAGCGCCATCATGATCGCCTTGATGGCGCGCGAGGCGCTGAACAGCGTGAGGCTCAGGCTTACGAAAAGCGCAAGGCCGATGGCGCGGTCATCGCTTCCCGCGACCTCGATGGCCTGCGCGCGCAGCGCCAGAACGACATCGCTCGGCAGGATCGGCGAGAAACGCGCGATCTGTTGGGAAATCTCGATCGGATCGGCAATGAGCCCCCATAACGACACCACGACGGCGATGCCGGGAAAAATCGCCAACAGCGCGTAAAAGGCGATGCCGGCTGCGGTCAGCGCCAGCCGGTCATTATTGATCTGTGCGAAAACCCGGCCCGGCAGTCTTTTCCAGTGACGCCATGTCAGCATTTTGTAGGCTGGCGGGAGGTTTTTGCGTGCGGGCTGTTTCGCGTCATTCATCGCCCCTTTCTCCACCCCAATCTTCATTCATGACAAACAAGAAAGGCCGGGAAAAGTTTCCATCAGGATCACTCTTCCCCGCCCTCTTCCGCCGCATGGCCGTCGAGGCGACGCTGCGCCAGGTCGTCTTCCGCTTTGGTTTTCTGGCGCTCGGCTTTGGTGCGGCCGAATTTCGCGCGGTTTTCCTCCGCCCGTTTTTCTTTATCGGCGCGGGATTTCTTTTTGCGGAAGCGGTTGAGATTGACGATCTCGGTCAAAGCCCGACCTCTTCGCAGATCTTCTTGCCGAGCTGTTCTTTAAGCTGCTTTCCCGGCACTTCCTCAATCTCGTCCTTTGGCAATTTGCCGAGCTGAAACGGTCCGTAGGCGGTGCGAATGAGGCGATTCACCTGAAGCCCCAGATGGCGCATCAGGTTTCTCACCTCTCGGTTCTTGCCTTCATTGATCGACAAGGTGATCCAGACATTGCCGCCCTGCGTCTGGTCGAGGCTCGCGCGTACGGGGCCGTATTGGACGCCGTCGATTTCGACGCCGTTTTTCAAACTGTCGAGCTGTCCTTGAGTCACGCGGCCATAGGCGCGCACGCGATAGCGCCGCGTCCAGCCCGTGGACGGCAGTTCGAGACGGCGCGCCAGCGTTCCGGAATTGGTGAGCAGCAAGAGGCCCTCCGTGGTCAGGTCGAGCCGCCCCACGGAGATGACGCGCGGCAGCCGGCCGGCGAGCGCTTCAAACACTGTCGGGCGGCCTTGCGGGTCTTTATGCGTCGTCACGAGCCCGTCGGGCTTATGATAGCGCCAGAGCCGCGCCGTGTCGGGCTTGCCCACCCGGGTTCCGTCAACGCGGATCTCCATCTCCGGCGTCACCTTGAAGGCCGGGGTCGTCAGGACCTTGCCGTTGACCGTGACGATCCCCTGCTCGATCAGCTTTTCGGCCTCCCGGCGCGACGCGACGCCAGCGCGGGCGAGAAACTTCGCAATGCGTTCGCCATCAGCATCTTTGAGGTCGGTCATGGAAAAGGCCTTCATGGGGAAAGATGCGCCGATAACACAAAAGCGGCGTTACGACCAATGGGCGGCCAATGAATGACGCCGAAATATCCTAGGCCGGCTGACCCACGGCCCCTGCCGCCGGACGCGCAGCCGACGGACGCAGCATGACCAACAAGGTCATCGCGAAAGCGGCGGCGGAAACGAGGAAGGTGATCTGGAGCGCCCCGATCGGCGGCAGCGCGGCGAAGAGCATCACGACAAGCGTCGTACATATCACAAAACGCGCCTGCCAGGCGCGATAATCCGCCGCCTGGCGCGCAAGATAAGCCGCCGAAAGCAGCAGTACGGTCATTTCGTAGCCATAGGCGTAGGGCGCGGCGAGGATCGCCCCTGCGCAAAGAAGCGCGGCCCTGGCGAGCGCGTCATCCGACCGCCGCCACATGAGCCCCACGACAATCATGATCGCTGCGGCGAAAATATATTGCACGCCAGCGGCGATCGGGCCGGCCAAGCCCAGTGCGCGAAGCTGTCCGAAAAGCGTCGCCATGCCTTGCGGCGGGGTATAAAGGCCGGGACCGACCACGTCGGCATTGAGCCGCGCCGCGGCGCTCAGAAAATCCCGCCACCCGTCGACGCCGTAGACGAGAAAAGACGGCGCATGGAATAGCACCGCCGTCACCGCCGCCACCGCAATCGTGCGCCAGGCGCCCGCCGCCATAAATGCAACCGGCAGCAACAGCCCGAGCTGCGGCTTGATGGTCAGGAGCCCCGCAGCGACGCCCGCAACAAGCCACCGCCTTTTTGGACCGTATGCGGATAAAAAGAGGAGCGCCGCTGTCGCCATGCTGATCTGACCCCAGGCCGCAACGCTGACGCAAATCACCGAAAAGCCGAGAAGCCAGAACGCGCGCCCGCGGAAATTCAGGGCGTGCAATGACAAGAGGAGAGCGCCCCAACCCGTCGCGATCCATAGAAAGTAGCTTGCCTTATAAGGAAGCCAGGCGAAGGGCGCGACAATGAAGAACATGGTCGGCGGATATTGCCACATCATGCCGATGGCTTCTAAGGACGCGCGTTCCTTCAGCTTCGCGTCGAAGGCTGCAAAGTCATAAGCCTGAAGCGCCTCGCCGTGCCGCGCGAAATCGCCGGCCGTATAAAAGGCGAGGAAATCGCCGCCGATAACGCCAGTTCCGCCGGCGACGACGCCTGGTGTCGTTACCGCGCCAACGACAAGGGCGCCGCAGAAAATCGCCGCGTAGACCAGCGTCAGCCGGACCGCCATGTTGAGGAACGCTTCCTGCGTCATCCGCCAATTCCGATTGAGACCGGCAAGTCTCGCGCGAGCATGGTTAAAAAGCGCCTAAAGGGCTCCCCCGCTGGCATAGAGCGCGGTTCCGGCCTAGAAGGCGCGCCATGACCGGTGATGAAAATTTCATGCGGCGCGCGCTCGAGGAAGCGCGCCAGGCGGCCGCGGCGGGCGAAGCGCCCATCGGCGCGGTTCTGGTGGATGCTTCAGGCGCGGTTATCGCGGCGGCTGGCAACGCGCCCATTGCGACGCACGACCCCACGGGGCATGCGGAAATCCGGGCCTTACGCGAGGCTGCTGCGAAGCTCGGCAATTACCGGCTCCCCGAGACAACGCTTTATGTGACGCTAGAGCCCTGCGCCATGTGCGCCGGCGCCATCTCCATCGCGCGCGTCAAACGCCTCGTCATAGCCGCATCCGATCCGAAAGGCGGCGCCGTATGGCATGGGGCCAAATATTTCGAACAGCCCACCTGTCACTGGCGGCCGGTCGTCGAACAGGGCCCTTTCGCCGACGAAGCGAGCGCCCTCCTCAAAGACTTTTTCCGCGCAAGGCGCTAAGCTCTCCCTCTCACGGGAGGGCGCGCTCAATGAACAGGCTTCTTTTCCTCCAACCGCTCGCCAGATTTCAGGACCTGACGCTCTTGACACTACGCGTCCTCACCGGCGCGTTTCTAATGTGGGGGACCTGGGACAATATCGCCGACCCGGCGCGCATGACCGAGTTCGTGCAGTTTCTCGACGCTTTCAAATTCCCGGCGCCGGAAGCCATGGCGCCGCTCTCCGTCTGGTTTCAGTTCGGCTGCGGCGCGCTCCTCATCCTCGGGCTTCTCACCCGCTGGGCCGGGCTCATCATGGCGTTCAATTTCATCGTCGCCTTTCTGATGGTCCATCTCGCCGACAATTTCCGGGCGCAGTTCCCGGCGCTGATCCTGATCGCCGTCAGCCTCCATTTCGTAGCGGCCGGCGGCGGAAAATTCTCTCTCGACCGGCTCTTGAAGTAACTGCTTTTGCGGCTTTCCCTCTTGGCGCCGCGCGCTATCATGCGCGCGAATTTTTAGTTATCGCGCTTTCTGTCCGAAAACCGGCGACCACTTTTCGGGAAAGCGCTCTGGCAAGGAGCCTCAAAATGGATTTCGCCTATTCCGCCCGCTGCAAGGATTATCTGAAACGCGTTTCCGACTTCATGGACAAATATGTCTATGAAGGAAATGAAATCTATGAACGTCAGCATGCGGAGTTTGGCCCCGGCGAAGGCCGCTGGAAAGTGCCGCCGATCATCGAGGAACTGAAGGACAAGGCGAAGGCCGAAGGCCTTTGGAACATGTTCCACCCCGACCCGAAATGGGGGCCGGGCCTTTCCAACGCCGATTATGCGCCCATCGCCGAGCTGACCGGCCGCTGTCATATCGCGCCGGAGGTTTTCAACTGCGCCGCGCCCGACACCGGCAATATGGAAGTCCTGTCGAAATACGGAAGCCCCGAGCAGCAGGAGCAATGGCTGAAGCCCCTGCTTGACGGAAAAATCCGCTCCGCTTTCTTGATGACCGAGCCGCGCGTCGCCTCCTCCGACGCCACCAATATCGAAACCGACATCAGGCGCGACGGCGATGATTACGTCATCAACGGCCGCAAATGGTGGTCGTCGGGCGCGGGCGATCCGCGCTGCAAGATCTTCATCGTCATGGGCAAGACCGACAAGACCGCCGAGCGGCATCTCCAGCAGTCGCAGATTCTCGTTCCCGCTGACGCAAAAGGCGTCAAAATCCTCCGCCATCTGCCGGTCTTCGGTTATGACGACGCGCCGCACGGACATATGGAAGTCGAACTCGACAATGTGCGCGTGCCGAAAGAAAACCTCATCCTCGGCGAGGGACGCGGTTTCGAGATCGCGCAAGGCCGCCTCGGGCCGGGCCGCATCCATCACTGCATGCGCACCATCGGCGCGGCGGAAGTCGCGCTCGAGAAAATGGTGAAACGGCTCCTGACGCGGGAAGCCTTCGGCAAGCCGATCTACAAGCACTCCATCTGGGAGCAGCGCGTCGCCGAAGCGCGCATCGACATCGAGATGACGCGGCTTTTGACGCTCAAAGCCGCCTGGATGATGGACACGGTCGGCAACAAGGTCGCGCAGGGCGAGATCGCGATGATCAAGGTCGCGGCTCCGCGCATGGCGCTGCGCGTCATCGACGACGCCATCCAGGCCCATGGCGGCGCTGGCGTCACCAGCGATTTCGGCCTCGCCCGCACCTATTCCATGCTGCGCACCCTGCGCCTCGCCGACGGGCCCGACGAAGTCCACTGCCGCGCGATTTCAAGGATGGAGTTCAAGAAGCATTCGAACGCGGCGTAAGGACGTTTGATCCATGACCATGACCATGCTCACGCCCGTTCTCGCCTTAGTTGTCTGGACGCTGATCGTCTGGGTCTGGATGTATACGATCCGCATCCCGGCGATGCAGAAAGCAAAAATCGATCCGCAGGACGCCATGCACCCGGGTTCGCTCAACACGCTGCCGACCGAAGCGCGGGCGGTGGCCGACAATTACAATCACCTGCACGAACAGCCGACGATCTTTTACGCGCTGGCGATCTACTCCCATCTCGCAGGCGTCGCCGACCCGCTAAATATCTGGCTCGCCTGGGGCTATGTGGCGATGCGGGTTCTCCACTCCTTCATGCAGATCGTCGTCAGGAAAGTGACCCTGCGCTTCTACGTCTTCGCCGCCGGATCGCTTCTCCTGATGATTATCGCGGCGAGAAACGTCATCGCGCTTCTCCTTCCCTGAATATCACATCCGGAACGCTTTTGCGCTCTCCTGTGTTAGGCGCGCATGAGCCATCATCGCGCCCTCGACACATCCCGTTTAGGTCCGGCGGACAAAGCCGAAATCGAACGCATCGTGCCGCCTCATGCGGCGGCTAAAGCGCGGGTCGAATGGCTCTCCAATTTCCTCGACGCGAAATACCGCATTCCGGGCCTCGGCTACCGCTTCGGCTGGGACAGCATTCTGGGCCTCATTCCCGGCGTCGGCGACGCCGCCACAGGGCTGATGTCCATCTATCTCATCTGGGAGGCGCGCCGCGCGGGCGCGGGGTTCGGCCTCGTCATCCGCATGATTTACAATGTGCTGGTCGATACGATTCTCGGCGCGGTGCCGGTGCTCGGCGATCTTTTCGACTTCGCCTTCAAGTCGAACCTCCGCAATGCAGAGCTTCTGAAAGAGCACTACTCCAAAATCGAAATGCGCAACGCCGGCCTTTAGGCGGCCCGCATTTCCAGCCCCGATGAAGCAGGCTAAGCTCCCTCAAAACGCGAAGGGAGAGCCGTCTCATGTTGGATTTTTCACTGCAGCAGTGGGGACTGATCGCGCTTCTCGCCTATGTCGCCTTCATGATCGGCCGCATGACGAAGAGCGGCGAAAGCCCCGAGGCGCGCGAGATGCGCCGCATGGAAGAGGCGACGAACGCCGCTGACGCATTTTCCTCCCTCTCCCCGTCGATCCAGAGTGATGTGGATCGTCTCCTGTTTGATGGAAAGAAGATCGAGGCGATCAAGCTGATCCGCGAGAATACCGGCCTTGGGCTTAAAGAGTCCAAGATCGCCGCAGAACAGCGGGAAAAGCAGATCAAGGGCTGAATGGAGGAATGAGATGACGGGGTTCGCCGGCCTTCCCAACGACTATTTCAAATTCTTCCGCGAACTTAGCGCAAACAACAATCGCGAATGGTTTAACGACAACAAGCAGCGTTTCCGGGAGAGCGTGCAGGAGCCGCTTGCGTCCTTCGTCGAGACCATGGCGCCGAAGCTGAAAAAGATTTCAAAACACATCGTCGCCGATCCGCGCCTCAATGGCGGGTCGGTGTTCCGCATCTACAAGGATGTGCGCTTTTCCAAAGACAAAAGCCCTTACAAAACCCATGGCGCGGTTCAGTTCCGTCATGCGCTCGGCAAGGACGCCCATGCGCCGGGCTTTTATGTGCATCTCGATCCAGGCGAAATTTTCTATGGCGGCGGCATGTGGCTGCCGCCATCGCCGTCGCTTCTCGCCGTGCGCGAGGCGATCCGCGATAAGCCGGCGGCGTGGAAAAAAGCGACGACGGACGCCGCATTCGTCAAACGCTTCGGCGGGGTCGGCGGCGATGCGCTGACGCGTCCGCCCCGCGGCTTCGACGCCGATCACCCGCTGATCGAAGACATCAAGCGCAAAAGCTTTTTCGCCATGGCGCCGGGCAAAATCACGGCCGCGAAGAAACCAGGCTTTGTGGATGACGTCGCCGCCGCTTTCGCCGACGCCAAACCGATGATGAAGTTTCTCTGCGATGCGACGGGAGCGCCGTTTTAGAGATGAGCGCCTTCAATCCCGCCTTTCTGCGCGTCATGGCCGCTTACAATCAGTGGCAGAATGAAAGCCTTTATGGCGCGGCTTCAGGTCTCACTGATGAAGAGCGCAAGCGCGCCCGGGGCGCCTTTTTCGGCTCCATTCACGCAACTCTGTCGCATATTCTCTGGGGCGACCGGATCTGGCTTTCCCGCTTTACCGACTATCCGGCGCCGGACGCGCCCATCGGCGATTCCGGCGCGATGATTGCGGACTGGGATGCGCTCAAAGCCGAGCGGGTGAAAACCGACGATTTCATTCTGACATGGACGACGGGGGTCAGCGCCGCTGATCTCGAAGGCGAGCTGAGCTGGTTTTCCGCCGCCTATGACCGGACCATCTCTATGCGCCGCGATCTGTTGTTGGTCCATTTCTTCAATCACCAGACCCATCATCGCGGACAGGCTCACGCCATGCTCACCGCCGCTGGGGCGAAACCCGGGCCGACGGACCTACCCGTCATGCCGGCGTTTCAAAGCGGCGCATTCGATTTTTCCTGAGGGTTTTATGAAATTCCTTTCCCTTTCTCCCCACAGCGCCGGCGTCGAAGAAGGCGCGCCGCCGCCGGATCGCATTCTTTCCGGCGATCCGAAATTCAGGACATGGAATATAGAGGAACGGCCCGGCGGGCTTTACGCCGGTGTCTGGGAATCGACGCCCGGCAAATGGCGCATCGACTATGACGAATGGGAATATTGCCGCATTCTTTCCGGCGTCTCCGTGATCGCCGAAGACGGCGGCGAGATGCGCCGCGTTTCTGCAGGCGACAGCTTCATCATCCGCCCAGGCTTTAAAGGGACATGGGAGGTCCTCGAGACAACCCGGAAAGAATATGTGATCCGGCTTTAAGTTGTTGATTAAGCGGATTGCGGATGAAAAACCGGGAACCACTTTTTCTGCAATCCGCCCTAATCGCGCGTAATCAGCCACAGCCGCGCGCTCAGCGTCGCCGCGGCGGCGGCGAGACTTGCGAGCAAGCCCCACCATACGCCGACGGCGCCCATGGGCGTCGAAAGACCGAGATAGGACGCGACAGGAAAGCCGATCACCCAATAGCTGACGCCTGTCAGGATCATCGGCACGCGGACGTCTTTCAAACCCCGCAGCGCCTGTCCCGCCGCAACTTGGGTCGCGTCGAACAACGCAAAGGCTGCTGCGATGGGCAGGAACGAGGCGACGAGCGTCAGCACCGCATTGTTATTGGGATCGTCTGGCTCAAGATAGAAGCCTGCGATTTGTATGGGCCAGAGCATCACCGGGATCGCAACGATCATGATCGCGCCAATCGAACAGATGATCGCCATGGCGGCTGCACGCCTGACGCCCGGCCGGTCCTTCGCGCCTTCCATCAGCCCGACGCGCACGCAGCCCGCCATGGAAAGCCCCAACGGCATCATGAAGGCGAGCGCGGCGACATTGAGCGCCACCTGATACGCGGCCATTTCGTTGACGCCGATGCGGCCCATCAGAAAAACGGCGGCGTTAAAGAGCAGCGCCTCGAACCCGATGGTGATGGAGATCGGCCAGCCAAGACGCGCAACCTCGGCGAAGCGCGGCCAGTCCGATTTCAGGAAGTTATGAAAAAGCTCGAACGTCTTGGCGCGTTTCTCCCAGCCGATATAGGCGACCAGCATGAAGAAGCCGATAGCGTGCGACAGGGACGAGGCGAGGCCGGCGCCCACAAGCTCCAGCCGCGGAAACCCCCAGTGCCCGTAGATCAGGAGATAGTTCAGCAACGCGTTAATCGCCGTCGTCAGAATGATGACGTAAAGCGGCGCCCGCGCGCGCTCGATGGCGGCGAGGAAGTTGCGCAAGACAATGACGCCAAGCGCAAACGGCAGCCCCGGCGTCAGCGCAAGCACATAAGGTTCGGCGAGCGCGGCGACCTGCGGCGGCTGCCCGGTCAGCAGCGCAAACTCCTCGGCGAAGAGATAAATCAGCGACAGGATGGGCGCGCCGATCCCCACGAGCCACAGCCCCATCCGCACCGATCGGCGCACATCGCGCACATCGTTGGCGTCGGCGCCGAGCGCCTGGCTCACCATGGGCGAGACCGCCATGGCGGGCCCCATGCCGGCGACATAGAGAACGTAAAACATGACCAGGCCGAGCGCCGCCGCGGCGAGCGGTTCGGGGCCAAGCTGGCCGATCATGACAACGTCGACGGTATTGATGGAAAACTGGACGAGCTGGGTCAGGCCCATCGGCAAGCCGATCGCCATGAGCGCGAAAAACTCGCGCCGCCAAGGGCCCCTTTCGGCGCCCGGCGTTGCTTGCGCCGTTGTCGTCATGAACAAACTCTCTCCGTCCTCCACTATCGCGGAGGGACGGCGTCCTTAGCCTTTCTTCGCTTGAGGCGGAAGGCGCCGGAGGCCGCTATCGGATCACGGTTGCGCGAAAGTCACGCCTTCAGGAACGGCGCGACTTTCTTCGCGCCGTCGCGATTGGCGGAGAGCATGTCGAAACGGCCTTCGGTGAGCATTTGCGTTGCGGCGCCAAGCGTGCCGTAAGCGTTCCAGGCGAGGCCGCCGCCAATGGAAAGACGTGCTGCGCCCGCCTCCGCAAACTCGCCGACGGAATGCTGCGCCAGCTTGCCGAGAATAAGGACGTTCACCGGCGCCTCAACGCTTTTGCAGACGGCGCGCACCGCGTCCATGTCGGGCAGGCCTGGCGCGTAAACGACATCAGCGCCCGCATCCGCGAAGGCGTTGAGACGCGCGATCACCTTGTCGAGCTCGCCAATGCCGTAAAGAAACGCTTCGGCGCGCGCGGTCAGAACGAAATCGCGGCCGCTTTTTTTGACTGCGTCGAGAGCCGCTTCGATTCGCGCGAGGGCGAGCCCATCGTCATCAATCACCGGATTTTGCTTGTCGCCCGTCGAGTCCTCGATGGAGCCGCCAGCAAGACCCGTCTTGCAGGCGCGCTCAATCGTTTCGGCGGCGTCTTCGGGCTTCAGGCCGAACCCGTTTTCAAGGTCGGCATTGACGGGAATGTCGACGGCATCGGCGATGGCGGCGCCATGGGCAAGCGCTTCCTCACGCGTCACGCCGTAGTCCTTTCTGCCCAGCGTCATCGCAAAACCCGAGGACGTCGTCGCCAGCGCCTTGAAGCCAAGTCCTTCAAGCATGCGCGCGGACCCCGCGTCCCAGGGGTTCGGAATGACGAACGGATTTCCGGGTTTGTGCAGTTTGCGGAAGGCGGCGGCTTTGGCGTCGATGCTCATATCATTCATCCGTCAGAATGTTTTCAGGGCGCCATGCGGCGCGGAAGCGAGTTTCAGAAAGATGCGGTCTTCGCGCATGATGAACCGCTCGGCTTTGGCGAATTCATAATTTTCTTTTCCCAGCGGATCCGCCGCCAGCCGTTTCTTGTAGTCTTCATAGGCTGCCAGCGACGGCAGCGTATAGACGCCATACGCAGTTGTGACCGAGCCTTCATGAGGCGCGAAATAACCGATGAGGTCGGCGCCGCAGCGGGGGATCGCCTGCCCCCAGTTGCGGGCGTAGATTTCAAAGGCGTCTTTTTTGAACGGGTCAATTTCGTATTTGATGAAACAGGTAATCATTCAGCGCGCTCCTTTTTGAGCGTGATCAGGAAAAGTGGTTCCCGGTTTTCCGGTTCGATCACGCGACCACTAAGAATTCGCGGCGATGCTAGTCGCCGCGCAGCAACGCTCCACCCGTTTCTTGCTTTTTTAGTCCGTCACCGCGTCATGCCAGCTTTTATAGGCGCCGGCGCCCAGGACATTCGCCTGGATCTGCGCCATGGCGCCGTTCGCCGCGGCCATCGCCCCGGGATTGGGGTGCACCGGCCGGCGCAGGGGCCGCGTTCCCACAGGCATCGCCATGATTTCCGCAATGGCGCGCGGCACGTCATTGGGATCGGTCGAGTATTCGCCGTTAAGGATGCCGCGCGCCATCTCAATATGCGCGTCATACGCCGCGAGCCGGTCATCCCCTGCCCGGGCGAGCATCGCCTCGCTGTAGCGGCGGCCATTGTCCCAGATTTTCGTCGGATAGCCTCCCGGCTGAATGATCGTGACTTCGACGCCGAAAGGCGCGAGTTCATAAGCCATAGTTTCGAACATCGCCTCGACGCCGAATTTCGTCGCGCAATACATGCTGAGGCCGGGGATCAGAATGCGCCCGAGCTGAGACGACACGTTGAAGACCTGCCCCTCTCCCTTCTCACGCATATTCGGCAGCACGGCCCGCGCCATGCGCAGATAACCGAAGAGATTGGTCTCGAAGATAAGCCGCGTCGCCTCCATGTCGGCGAGCTCCGCCGGACCGCTAAGGCCCACGCCCGCATTGTTGACGAGCACGTCAAGCGCGCCGCCGGCGATCTCCTCGGCGCGCGCGACGCCCGATGCGATCAGCTTTTCGTCGAGAACGTCGATCTCAATCACTTGGAGGTCGAGTTTTTCGTCCTTCGCAATCCGCCCGAGCTCCTGCGCTTCGGGGCGCTTGCCCCCGTCATAGTTGCGCATGGAGGCGATCACTGTCGCCCCGAGGCGGGCGAGATGCAGCGCGGTCAGCCGTCCGAAGCCAGAACTCGTCCCCGTGATCAGCACCGACCGCCCGGAAAGGTCCGGCGCCTCGCCGCTCTGCGCGCCCGCCTTGGTCGCCGCCGCGGCGGCGAGCGCGGAAACGCCCCCGAGAACGGCGCGGCGGGAGGGTTCAAATCGGCGTGAGGTCATGGTGATTTCCCTTCAGACTTTGTGTTTTTTGCATCTGCACAGTAAAAAAGTGCTGACAAACGGTCCGCATGCGGTCTCGGGCGCCGTCAACGCCTCATTAAGCTTGTGGAATTTACAAACAAATTCAACAGCGTGGCGAACAGACGGCGGCCGCGGCGGAGTCATCTAGAAACGCCGACGGATCGTAAGACTTCCTACGTTACTCTATATTAGGCATATCGTCCTTGCCGGGCTGCACCGGAACCGGACGGAAGACGAGGGACAGATGAAATTGCCGGGGTCACTGGCCGCAGGCGCGGTTGTCGGACTGGTCATCGGCGCCGCGACGACGGCGCTGGTCCTGACGGCGCGCCAGCCCGGCGGCGAGCAAACAGCTTCTGCGGTCCAGAATGGATCGGGCGGCGGGCGGGGCGGCTACGCTCCTGCGGTCACCATTGTGGCGGCGGAAGCAGCCTCTGTCGGCAAGACCCTCGACGTCATTGGCGAAGGCCGTGCGCTCAAAAGCGTCGCCTTGACCTCAGAAGCGACGGGCATCGTCGCCGAGGTCAATATCGCGCCGGGCAAACAGGTTTCCCAGGGCGATGTCCTTCTGCGCCTCGACAATGAAGAACAGCGCATCGCGCTTGAGCGCGCCAAGGCGCAATATCCCATCGCCAAGCAGAACGCCGAACGCTATCAGGACCTTTTGAACACCGAGGCCGCGTCGGAACTCGAAGCCGAAGCAGCGTTCAACAACTACAAAACCATCGAAGCCGATTTGCGCGCGGCGCAATTCGCCATTGAGCAGCGCGCCATCCGCGCGCCCTTCGACGGGGTCATCGGCCTCACCGAAATCGAGAAGGGCGATTATGTGCGCGCCGGCGATGTGGTGACGACGCTCGACGACACATCCTCCATCGTGATTGAATTTGCTATTCCGCAAGAGGCCGCCCGGTCCGTCGAGATCGGCCAGGATGTGACGGCCCGTCTCGCCTCTGGCGCCGGCGCGCCGCAAGAAGGCGTGGTCAGCGCCATCGACAGCCGCGTCGATCCTGCAACCCGCACCCTGAAAATCGAGGCGACCTTCGAAAACGAAAACGGCGCCCTGCTGCCCGGCGCGATTTTCGCCGTTTCGACCACCAGCCGCGGCGAGCCCGCCCTTTCCGTTCCGGGCCTCGCGATCCAGTGGGACAGAAGCGGGCCTTTCGTCTGGACGCGCAATGCCGAAGGCGCGGCGACAGCGGCTCCCGTGACCATTCTGCAGCGTACGGACGATGTCGTGCTTGTCTCCTCCCGCGATCTTGAGCCCGGCGACCTCGTCGTCTGGGAAGGCGCGGACCGTGTGCGCGAGGGAACGCCGCTCCCCGGCCTTACGACCCAGCACTCGCAACCGTCGAGCGCAGGCGCCGCCAACAGTTCAGGACCCGGCGCCGCCGGCGGGAGCGAGTAGCCCGGTGAGCAAGGATCGCAAGCCATCCGCAACGAATAATGGCGGCGGGTTTATCGGCGTCTTCATCCAGCGGCCCATTCTCGCTGCGGTCATCAGCCTTTTGATCGTCATTGCCGGCCTTGCGGCGACGCTCGGCGTCGATGTCCGGGAGCTGCCCGACGTCGACCAGCCCGTCGTCACCATCCGCACCGATTATCGCGGCGCCGCGCCGGAAACCATGGACGCCGAAGTGACGTCGGTCATCGAGGGCGCCGTCGCCCAGATCGATGGCGTCAGGATGATCTCCTCGTCATCTGAATTCGCCGAAAGCCGGGTGACGGCGGAATTTTCTTCGACCGTCGACATCAATATCGCCGCAACGGATGTGAAGAACGCGATTTCGGGCATCCGCGACGAACTTCCCGTCGACATTGAAGAACCGCAGGTCATCAAGGCCGACCCCGACTCATCGCCGATCATGCGGATTTCGGTTTCGGCGACGGATATGGAAGCGGGCGGCATCGCCGACCTCGTCGATGACGTCATCCTGCCGCGGCTGCAGGCGGTTGAGGGTGTTGCGCAGGCCGACGCTTTCGGCGACCGCAACCGGGTCATCCGGGTGCGGATCATGCCGGTCTCCCTCGCGGCGCGCGGCTTCACCGTCGAGGATGTGACGCAGCTTGTTTCTTCCGCGGCGCAAAGCGCGCCCAGCGGGCGGCTTCGCACAGCCTCGCAGCAATTGCTGATCCGCGCCGAATCCCCTGCAAAAACGCCTGAACAGATATCGGCGCTGCGGCTTGACGACGAAACCCGACTTTCCGATGTCGCCATTGTCGAATGGGGGCTTGAGGATCTGAACCGCACGGCGCGCGTCAACGGCGCGCCCGGCATTTCCATCGGCATTATCCGTCAGGCGCAATCGAACACCGTCGCCGTGGCCAAAGGCGTGAGGGCGGCGGTCGCCGAACTCAATAACAGCCTGCCGCCCAATGTGCGAGTCGAAGTCATGATCGACGATTCGGTTTTCATCGATGAGGCGATCAAGGAGGTGGTCCGCAGCCTATTCCTCGCCACCGCCGCTGTCGTCTTCGTAATCTTCCTGTTTCTGCGCTCGATCCGCGCAACGATCATTCCCGCCGTCACCATCCCCGTATCGCTGATGGGCACTGTCGCAGCCATGTGGCTCGCCGGGTTTTCGGTCAACATCATCACGCTTCTCGCCCTCGTCATGGCGGCGGGACTTGTGGTTGACGATTCCATCGTCGTCACGGAGAACATTCAGCGCTGGCGCGGCATGGGCGCCGGCAAGCGCGCCGCCGCCGTGCTCGGCACAAGGGAAATTGTCTTTGCAGTCTTGTCGACAACTGCAACGCTCGCCGCCGTTTTCATCCCGATTTCCTTCCTGCCCGGACAGGCGGGCAAGCTGTTCTCGGAATTCGGTTTCGTCCTCGCCTTCGCGGTGATCGCATCCTCATTCGTGGCGTTGACGTTGTGCCCGGTGCTGACCGTGAAACTCGGCCGCGAATTCCGGGCGGAAATGGCGGCGGAAGAAGACGAACTGAAACGCATGCGCGAAAAACCGGCAGGGCCGCTTGCGGCGATGTACGGCCCGGCGGTGCGGTTCTGTCTCAACCGTCCGCTGATCGCCGTCATTCTCGCCCTTGTGTTCGCCGCGGGCTCCATCACAGCGTTCAACCTCATTCCGAAAGAGCTGACGCCCACCGAAGACCGCGGGCGGGTGTTCATGCGCATTGCAGCGCAGGACGGCGCCAGCTTCGAATATCTCGATCGCAAGATCATGGAAGTCGAAACGCGGCTCCAGCCGATGCTCGATCGCGGCGACCTCGAGGTCATCACCTCCAGCACCAGCACCGACTGGTCCTTCGCGCTCATTCGTCTGCCGGACTGGAGCGACAGATCGAAATCGCAGCAGGATATCGAGGCGGAAATCCGGCAATTGACGCGAGACATTGCGGGCGTCAACGTGCAGGTCAGAAGCGGCAATTCGCTCGGCATCCGCGGCGGCGGTCAGGGGCTGCAATTCGCGGTCGTCGGTGACGATTATGAAGCCGCGGCGGTGACGGCCGAGAAAATCGCGCAGGATCTGCGGCAGAAAGGCGACGTCTTCGCCGATGCGCGGCTCGATTTCCAGACGACACAGCCCCAGGTCAGCGTCGAGATCGACCGCGAAACCGCAGCCTCGCTCGGCGTCCCGGTGAGCGCCATCACCACCACCATCCAGGCGATGGCCGATGAAGTCCGCGCCGCGGAGCTTTTCATCGGCGACGACATTATCGAAGTGCTGGTGTCTTCCGGCGGCGAGCCGGTGAACGATCCGACCGATCTCGCCAATCTTTATGTCCGCACAGCGGCCGGCGGCTTCACCCCGCTCTCCTCCGTCGCCCGCATCAATGAAGTGGCGGTCGCCGCCGATCTTCGCCGCGAACAGCGCCGCCGCGCCATTCCGGTAACCGCGTCTCTCGCCGACGGCGCGCGTCTCGGCGACGCCGTGAGGGAGCTGCGCCAGTCGGCCCCGGACAAGCTCGAAGGGGCGCAGTCGATCACTCTGCTTGGCGAAGCGCGAATCCTCGAGGAATCGAACCAGGCGACCTTCATCGTCTTCGGTTTCGCGGCCATCATTGTTTTCCTGGTGCTCGCCGCACAATTCGAAAGCTTCGTCAGTTCGGTCATTATCATGGTGACAGTGCCTTTCGGTCTCGCCGCGGCGGTCTACGCCATTCTTCTGACCGGCGGGTCGATCAACTATTTCAGCCAGATCGGCCTCGTCCTCCTGATCGGGATCATGGCGAAGAACGGCATTCTGATCGTCGAATTCGCCAACCAACTCCGCGATCGCGGCGAAAGCATCCGCGACGCCATCGAGCACGCGGCGATGACGCGCCTGCGCCCCGTCCTCATGACCGCCATGTCGACATTGCTGGCCAGCCTGCCGCTGATCTTCGGCTCCGGGGCCGGATCTGAAGCGCGCGCGGCATTGGGCTGGGTTATCTTCGGCGGCCTCGGCTTCGCGACCATCTTCACGCTTTTCCTGACGCCCGTATCCTTCCTTCTCTTCGCTAGGCTCTCGAAACCGCGCGCCGAAGAAGGCAAAAAGGTCGAGGAAGAACTCGCCAAGATGCCGACCCTGCGCTAGGCGCCTTTCCATTCAGCATTGCAGAGCGACGGCGCTTGCTGATAAGAGGCCCCGTTTTTGAAAAGGCCCTCCATGCGCATCATCGGCGGCGCGTTCCGCGGTAGAACCATCATCGCGCCTAAAGGCATGATTGCGCGCCCCACGGCAGACCGCACGCGCGAAGCCTTGTTCAACATTCTCTCCGCGCGCGCCGATGTCGCGTTCGAGGGCGCGCGCGTCATCGACCTTTTCGCCGGCTCCGGCGCGCTCGGGCTCGAGGCCATGTCGCGCGGCGCGGAATGGTGTCTCTTTGTCGAAACCGATGCGTCCGCCCGCGGCGCGATCCGCGACAATATCGAGGCGCTGGGCCTTTTCGGCACGACCCGCATTCACCGCCGCTCCGCCGCAGAGCTTGGCCCCAAACCGGCGGGCGTCGGCCCGCCCTTCAGCCTCGCCTTTCTCGATCCGCCTTACGGCAAAGATCTCTGCGCGCCCGCCATGGAGATTCTTCGCGACGGCGGCTGGCTGGCGCCCGGCGCCGTCGTCATCGCCGAACAGGGCAAGGACGAAGCGCCTGTCACCGTTGAAGGCTTCATCGAAGACGACCGGCGCAAATATGGCGCCGCGCAAATCGGCATTTATGCTTATACCGGCTAGTTTGCGAGCGGCGTCGCTCCATGCGCCCCGCGCGTCGTCACGAGGAAATCATAGCCGAGCAGCATGAACTTCAGCTCCGGGGAAAGCTCTTTCATGCCCTTCTGGCCCAGCTTGCGGCGCAGCGGATCAAGCGCGATAACAGCCCATCCGTCCTCCGGCACATTCTCGTTCGCAAGTCCGGCAAGAGCAATCAAAGCGGCAACTTCCTCTGACGCATATTCCACAGTGGCGAAGGCGCCCTCCGGCGAGGGCATGACCCGGGTTTGCTTGCCTGCGAGCGGATAAACCGCGATCCGCATCACCTGAAGCCCGTTCGCTGCAGCGATCCCTTCCACGAGTGAGCCGATATCGAACGTATTGAGGAAGGTCGTGCCGCGGCCCGCATGGATTGCGCCCATCTTGAAAATCGCGCGGGGCGCGCCGCCGCGCGCCGAACCATAATGTTGCAGAAACTGCCTTTTGATCAGATCGATGCGGTCAGTGTTGCTGACAAAATTTTCGCCGCGCGCATATGACTGATAAATCCCCGCGCTTTCCTGCATGGCGGCGATCAGTTCAAGCGATGTCTTGTCGCGCGGAAAATAGGATTGGAGTTCGGCGAAAACGTCCTCCGTCGCAGTGAACATGAAAAACGCGCCCTGATTGCCCGTCGCAAAGGCTTCCGTTTCGGTTGCGAGCAATTCCTGCAGCCGCGTTTTAGCGTGTTCTCCTCTGGCGCGATCATGAAGAGTTTGCAGATGCAGGAGCGGAGACCCGATGAATTCCTGATCGACGCCCCAGAGATCGCCGCCGCTATCGAGAACGGAGAGGGCAAGTTCAGCATCTTCACGCATGTTGAGAAACGGCATGGCCAGCGGGCGGCCTTCAAGCGCCGCGGCGACTCCATCGACGCCGTCGCGCTTCAAAACGCCGCTCGCCCAGTCTGCGGAATACGGCCCGATCTCGACGACATGATGAATGACGCCGTATTGACGGGCCTGTCTCGCCAGCGCCGCGGTAATCTGTGGCGAACCGGCAAAGCCGTGATCCTCGCCCACAAGAATGAATTGCGCATCTTGAAGCCGGTCCAACAGAAGCGCGGCGCCTGGTCCCGAGAGGCCATCATCGCTCACATTCATGACCGGAATGGCGGACGCCTCTTCCTGCGCCAGCGCCGAGGCCGCCATCACTGCTGCGGCCATGGCGGCCGCCAGAGTTTTCACGATCATTCGTCCCTCCGCTTTGTATCCGCAAGCCTACTCCCATTCCGGCCCGATTGGAGCCGCCAAACGACGAACCACGCGGTAGACGCGACAAGCGGGCGATTGAAGCGATTGCGCGCATGTCGCCAACACGCCGTTAACACCTTTTTCGCTGAGGTTAAGCGCGACTTAACCCGGCGGCGCTAAAGTATCGGCGCAATGGTGCGGGGAGCCCATGGTCACGCTGTTCGATATTTATTCACTGATCTTGCTGCTGGCCTCGATGGGTCTTTTCGTGAAACGCTACACGACGCAGAACCCACCGGTTTACCCCTATCTCATCATCGCCTGCACCTGCCTTGTGGCGAACTGGCTCGGTGAATCCGGCGGCGGGATTTTCGCCCTGACGCTGCTTGTCGCCGCGTCCTTTTCGTTTCTGGGCTGCCTTCTCTATCCGAGCTGGCGCAACATGACAGAAAACGGCGTCCAGAAGACGTCTTCTTTCATCGGCAAAGACGATTAGCCCCTTGCGAGGAGCCCTTCGGGCGCCTACTTTCCGGCGGCTGCCCGGCCCGTCAGGATGACATTCCCCGGGGCCTTATCCAATCGAACGGGAGCTGTCTCTGGTTAGGGCCGTGGCCCTTCTCACGCGGCGCCCACCTGTACCTTAGGGTCCAGGGCGAAGACCAAATCCAACGGCCAGGGCGGCGCTTATCTATTCTTGAATTCATTCTCCAAGGCCGCTTTCCTCGAAATTGTCGGCGTTATGTGCTTGAGTGCGTCATGCAGACGACTTGGAGGGCGCAATGAGAAGATTTTCTCTCGTATTGCTGGCCGTCGCGTGCTGTAGCTTTTCGGTGCATGCTGAAGAAACGCGGCTACTCAAAACCGGCGACGTCATTGAAATTGAAGATGGGAACACGTTGAGCGTGCCCGAACTGCGCAAGATTCTGCGCAGTTACGGCTATACCCGGCTCGGAACCGGCGGCCGATATGGAAGCCTCCTGGTGATGACCGCGTGGGGGCCGGACGGCAATCGCTACGAGTTCAAGATCAATTCCAACACCGGCAAGGTGCAAAGGGCCTGGCGTAAATATTCCACGCGAACCTGACGGCGCTCCGCCTCGCGATTTACGAGCCGGTCGGGAGGATACTCCTGCCCGGCCTGCGCATGTCTTGTTTTCCTTTCATTTGTCCCGCGACGGCTTAGATAGGAGGGATACGCATCATGCGTGAACTTGCGCTGGCTGCGGGGGCCGAATGGGAAAGCTTGACGAAGCGAACATCAAAATTCTCTCATTAATGCAGGAAGACGCCGCGCTGACGGCCGACGAGATCGCCGAAGAGGTCGGCCTTTCCGCCTCCGCCGTTCAAAAACGCCTGCGCCAGATGCGCGCCGATGGCGTCATCGAACGCGAGACCGCGATTGTTTCTGCGGAAGCGCTGGGCGGGGTCTCCATGTTCCTCGTCAATATCCAGCTTATCCGCACCAAGCACGATACGATCGGCGCTTTCCGCGCGCTGATGCGCGACACCGAAGAAGTGCTCCAGTGTTTTCACATCACAGGCCCGTTTGACTTCTGCGTCCTGGTGGCGGCGAAAGACACCCGCGCCTATGAAGGCTTTTCGAACCGGATGTTCACCGAAGAAAATTTCGTTGCGCGGTTCGAGACAAGCGTCGTGTTGAAATCCGTAAAATACGGGTTCGCCCTGCCGCTGGAGCAACTGCTTGCCCGATAGGAGGATTTCATGCTGCCGCCCATCGCCTCCATGTTCGATCCGAAAGCCGTCCTGCGCGAGCGCATGAAGGGCGAGCGCAAGGCGGCCGCGAAAGCGCGCCCCGACGCCGGGGTTCACGCGGCGGCGCATTTCATGAAGTCTATTCCGCGCAGCGAGGGCGCGGTCGTCTCCGTCTACTTCCCCATGCGCGACGAACTCGACACCGAACCCCTCGTCGCGGCGCTGATCGAGGAAGGGGCAAGCGTCGCCCTCCCCGTCGTTGCGAAGAAAAAGGCGCCGCTCCTCTTCCGCGCCTACAGGCCCGGCGACGACCTCGCCCCCGGCTCCTATGGCGAACTCATTCCCGCCGAAACCGCCCCAGAGGCGGTCCCGGACATTCTGGTGGTCCCGCTCCTCGCCTTCACATCCGAAGGCGGGCGGCTCGGTTATGGCGGGGGTTATTACGACCGAACGCTCGAAAAACTTCGCAAAACCGGCGCGCCCCTCGCCGTCGGCTATGCCTTCGGAGCCCAGGAAGTTGACGCCCTGCCCCTCTCGCCCCTAGACCAGCCGCTTGACTGGGTCGTGACCGAGCGCGGCGCCAGAATGTGCAGGGCCTAGCGTTTTCAGGAAAAGTGGAAACCGGTTTTCCGTCGAAAACGCTATCGAGTGAAAGAGGCAGAGTTTGCGGATTGCGGTTTTCGGCGATGTGGTGGGCAGAAGCGGGCGCAACGGCCTCTTGGACCGGCTGCCGGGCCTGAAGAAAAAACTCAGCCTCGATTTCGTCATCGTCAATGTGGAGAACGCCGCGGGCGGCTTCGGTGTGACGGGCGACATTGTCGAGGCCTTTCTCGACGCCGGCGCCGACGCGCTCACGACCGGCAATCACGCCTATGACCAGCGCGACGAGATCGACATCTTCGACCGCGAGGACCGGCTTTTACGGCCGGTGAATTTTCCGGCCTCCAATCCGGGACGCGGCAGCGGCGTCTTCGAGGCGCGAAACGGCGCCAGCGTTCTCGTCGTTCATGCGCAAGGCCAGATCGGCATGCCGCCGGGCGACGATCCTTTCGCCGCGGTGGAGCGCGAGCTCGCCGGCGCCGTTCTCGGCAAGGATGTGGATGCGGTTGTCGTCGACTTTCACGCCGAAGCGACCTCGGAAAAAGCCGCCATGGGGCATTTCCTCGACGGGCGCGCAAGCCTTGTGGTCGGCACGCACACTCATGTTCCGACCGCGGACGATCAGATCCTGCCGCGCGGCACAGGCTATATCACCGATCTCGGCATGTGCGGCGATTATGACAGCGTCATCGGCATGGAGAAGTCGGAGCCGCTGCGCCGCTTCGTCACGAAAATTCCCGGAGGGCGTTTCAGCCCCGCCAATGGCGAAGCGACGCTGTGCGGCGTGATGGTGGAAACCGACCCGAAGACCGGCCTTGCGCAAACCATTCATCCGATCCGCGTTGACGGGCGCCTGCGCCGCTCGATGCCCGATTAAGCGGTTCCCGCAAAAATTACGTTCCAGAAAATCAGCATCGCGCCGAGAAGGCCAAGCGCCAGCGCGAACAGCGTGTGATGAAGCTTGCGCCAGAGGCTCCAGCCCGAACTGCGCCAGACGGGCCAGAGGCTGACAAGGCCGGCAAACGCCGCTGCAAAGACGACATACCCGGCTAGGCGCATGGCAATTACAGAGGCTGTCGGATAGGCTTGCAACCCCGCTGCGCCGAGCGATGACAAGTCCGCCAGCACCCAAAGCGTGAAGCCGGTGAAAACAAACATGACGACCGACGCGGCCATGGCGCCAAGGCCGAGAAGCGCCCCGGCCCGGGTTTGCGCAACCTCGCGCCCCTGACGGCGCCAGGCCCCGAGCAATGTCGTCGCCGCGAAAAACAGCGCCGCACCGAGCGCGAGATTGAGATAATCAGGATTGGAGCCGAGCGTCACGCGGTCATAGGAGTGAACGCCGGACGCATCGGTGAAATGAGTGACGCGTCCTTTCGCATCGCGCCCGAAGACGAGGCGATCCCCTTTTCGGTTTTCGAATGTGTCGGGCGCGCCGGGCAGCGGCGCGAAATGCTCAGACTTGCCTCCTTCAGTCACCGTAAGTCCGCCGCCCTCCGTCGGCGCGACAGTGGCTTTCGCGCTCGATGCGAACAGCTTTTCGAACAGCGAGAAAGACCGGCGATTGTCGAGATAGGCGCCCGCGAAGGCTTTCGCCCGTTCCGCGAATTGCGGATCGTCGCGCGCCGGGGTCGCGGGCAGGTCCAGCACATGGTCGATCACCAGGGCCCCTAGATCGCTCACCAGCGTGCGGTCATTGGTTGTGCTTTGCGACACGAAAACGCCGAGATCGAGTTCCGGAACCAGCATCATGTAAGTGTAAAACGCCGTGGTCGCGCCGCCATGGCCGACGGTTACAATGTCGCGGTAAACGGTGGACATGAAGCCGTGCGCGAGATCGGCGCCCGCAGCGCGGTCATTGAAAGCACGGGTCCACATGCGCTCATGCGCATCGGCGCTCATCAGCCGCACGCCGTCATGCTCGCCGCCGCCGAGGTGAAGCAACATCCATTGCGCCATGTCCGCCGCAGTCGACGCCATAGCGCCCGCCGGCGCGAAAGGCCCAATCTGCATATACTCGGCGGGTTCATAAGCCCCCGCCTTCAAATCATATCCTGTCGCCAGCTCCGACCGGTCTTGCTCCGTCATCAGCGCCGGCGCGGTGATGGTCGTATGAAGCATAGCGAGCGGTTTCAGAATCTCGTCCTCAAGAAAAGTCCGATATGAAACGCCCGACACGTCCTCAATGATTTTCGCCGCAAGGGCCGATCCCCAATTGGAATAGGAGGTGCGCGCGCCCGGCGGATAGACGCGTTTGGGCATGGTTTCCTTCAGCGCATCGGTCAGAGAGATATCGCCCTCATCGGGATAGGTGAACACTTTCAGCGTATCTTCAAAGCCTGCGCGATGGGCCATCAGGTCGTTCATGGTGACCGGCGCCCCGAAGGCTTCGGGAAGCTGCATATCCTTGAGATAGCTGTTCACATCGGCGTCGAGATCGATGAGCCCGCGCTCCTCGAGCATCATCACCGCCGTCCAGGTGAAGGTTTTCGACACCGAGCCGATACGGAACAGCGTCTCGTGACCGCTGGCGTAGTCGCGCGCCTCCACATCCTTTTCGCCATAGGCCTTGGCGAAAACAATCTTGCCGTTCCTGACGACGCTGACCGTCACCGCCGGCGCATCATGTTCGCGCATATGCGCCGCGACGACGCCATCCACAAAGCCTTCGAGCACCGCCTCTTCCCGGGTCGGCTCGAAGGCCGGGAGCACCACTTCATCGACCGGCGTCGACGGCGCCGGGTCGGGCGGCGGAACGTCCTGCGCCCAGGTCTGCATTCCGGGCGGCGTAACGGCGAGCAACAACACAACAACGAGGAAAAGGCGCATCATCTGTCTCCCTTGGGCGCGGCCAACCTAACAGACCCGGGAGCCGAGACAATGCGCCTTTCCGGTTAAGCCCTGTTGTCGAGCTGCGCCCGCACCGATTGGCGCCCCAGCAGCGTCGCCCGATAAGGCCCGCCGCCGGAAGAGGCGATGAAACGCCGTCTTTTCAGCCGCTTGAAAACGCCAATAGTGCAGTCTTCGAGCGTCCAGCCCTCGCGCGTTGCGCAATTGACGGCGATGATTTTTCCGTTCTCGTCCTTTTCAACGAGGATCGCGCCGCCGCGGGCGAGCGCATGGAGCGTTCTCTGCTCCGCTTTCGAAATGTTCATGGAAAGAAATCCGGATCTTGTCGCTAAACCGGGCGCAAGAATGCGACGCCGCCATAGGCGGATCGCCGTTTCAATTGCGCCACATCAATGCGGCTTAGCGGGAGACAAGCTCTGACATAGTTCCTCGGATGCGCGCATAAATAGGCGCTAAGGCCCGGCGGGGCAAGATGCGTTGCCGGATGTGTTGCGCGGCCTTACGCTCAATAAAAATGACGGGAGACTTGCCAATGAGCGAAACCCCACGCGGCCCCTTATCCGGCGTGCGTATTCTCGATCTGACGCGCGTGCTCGCCGGCCCTTATTGCACAACGCTCCTGTGGGAGCTCGGCGCCGATGTCCTGAAAATCGAAATGCCCGGCCATGGCGACGACACCCGCGCCTTCCCGCCTTTCAAGAACGGCGAGAGCGTGTATTTCGCCAGCATCAATCGCGGCAAGCGTTCGCTGGCGCTCGATCTGAAAAACGAGGAAGACCGGAAAGTTTTCGAAGCGCTGCTCGAACGCTCGGATGTGCTGGTCGAAAATTTCCGCCCCGGAACCATGGAGCGGCTCGGCTACGGCTATGACGTGGTGAAGGAGAAATTTCCCGACGTCATTTACGCCGCCATCTCCGGCTTCGGCGACACCGGCCCCTATCGCGATCTGCCTGCCTATGATCTGATTGTGCAGGCGCTGGGCGGCATGATCTCCATCAACGGGCCGGAAGGCTCTGGCGGCTATCGTCTCGGCATTTCGCTTGCCGATCTCGCCGCGGGGACGTTTGCGGCGCTCGCCATTTCCTCCGCCCTATATGAACGCCGCGCCTCCGGAAAGGGGCGTTACATCGACATCGCCATGCTCGACGTGCAAACGATGCTCCTCGAAAGCGCGCTGGTGCGCCAGTTCGCCACTGGCGAGTCGCAAGCGCCGACGGGTTCGCGTCATCCTGTCATTACGCCGTTCGACGTTTTCCAGGCGAAAGACGGGCCCATCGCGGTCGCCTGCGCCAACGACCATCTCTTCAACGAGCTTTGCGACGCCATCGGCGCGCCGGCCCTCAAAGCCGATCCGCACTACGAGACGCTCTTCGCACGTTACGCCAATCAGCCGGCTTTGAAAGTCGAACTTGAAAAGGTGCTGGCCGCTGATACTGTCGCGGGCTGGGTCGAAAAACTGCGGCCCTTGGGGCTCCCCGTCGCGCCGGTGCACAGCATGGCCGACGTCGTCAATGACCCGCAATTACAAGCGCGCAACATGTTCGTCGAGGTCGACGACAAGGAAATGGGCAAGCTGAAAATGGCGGGCAGCGCCTTCAAGATTTCCGGCTATGCCCAATCGCCGACGCGCCCGCCCGCGCCCAATCTCGACGAAGCGCGCGCCGACGTCATGAAAGAACTTTCCCGCCCTCAAGAAGAAAGGCGCGAACGCGTGAAGCAGCCGCCAAAACATCCGCTCTGGTGAGAGATACTTAACAGTCGCCGATGCCGTTTTCTAAAACCGAGTTTTTCGCCGTTTTTACGGCTTATAATGCCGCCATATGGCCGGTTCAGCTAGCCGCGATATTGCTGGGATCCATTTCTTTTTTGCTGGTTTGGCGACGCCCCGGCAAGGCGCGAATGGTAGTCTTGTTTTCTCTTGCGGCCATGTGGGCGTGGACAGGCGCCGTCTATCACATTCTCTATTTTTCAAGGATCAATCCGATTGCGACGGCGTTTGGCGCAGGCTTCATCCTGCAAGCACTCTTTTTGATCTTTTTCGCTCTCAAAACGTCTGCTTTCGATCCTTTGTCGAGTTCACGGTTTCGCTGGCTCGGCGCCATGCTGGGAATGTTTGCCGGTGTCGTTTATCCCGTCATCGGCGCACTGAACGGACATGCGCCCCCTGCCGCACCAGCATTTGGCGTCACCCCCTGCCCCCTTGCCATCTTCACCTTACAGAAGACCTGGCGCTGCCTTTGAGCGGCGCAATCGCCATGTGGGCGAATCTCGCGCTAAAAGCCGAGCCGATCCGCTCCTCATGACCGGCATGCGCAACCAGCGCGCAATGGGGAAAGATTGAATTCGCGCCGTCGCGAATGTCATGAACCCGACATCAATCTGAGACATTCGTGTCAGAAAATCTCCCTAGGCTTTCCTTATCATCCGAGTAAGGATGATTCGGCGCGGCGGTGCGTGAAAATTCTCCGCGCATAATTTTATCGCTCATCCCCGCAAGGAAGAGCGGTTTCCATTCGTCCTGAAACTAGGGGCGGCGCAAAGGGACGTGTTGCTTTCGGCGCTTCACCGGCGCCCGGAACGGCGTTCGCCTTTGCGGCAGTCCCTGCCCTTGAACCTCGAGGAAACCTGCTGATGACGCAAGACGCGACCCAATCCCCTTCTTTCAACCGCCGAAACCTTCTGAAACAGGGAGCCGCGGCGGGCGCCGCCGGCCTCGCCTTTTCAGCGCTGTCGGCGCGCGCCCATGATTTCGGCGGCTATGGCAAGCACCGTCCCTATTCCACCGATTACGGCCCGCTCGAACCGAAGGAAGACATGGTGACGGGCCTCAAATTGCTCGCCCTGCCGAAAGGCTTTGAATACATGTCCTTCGGCTGGACCGGCCAGATCATGGATGACGGCCGCCCGACCCCGACCGATCATGACGGTATGGCCGTGTGCGGACAATATGGCCGTTTCATTGCGCTGGTGCGCAATCACGAACTTTCCGCCGGCGAGAGCACGCAATGTTTTGTTCCCGGCGGCATGTACAATAACAATGAATATGGCGGCACGACAAACCTCGTTTTCGACACGGCGCGCGGACGCTTCGTCAAACACTATACGAGCCTTGGCGGCACCATCCGCAATTGCGCCGGCGGCCTCACGCCGTGGAACTCGTGGATCTCCTGCGAAGAAACCTTCCATGAGTGGAACAACCGCGCAGACGGTTTCAATCACGGCTATCTCTTCGACGTTCCCGCCTGGGGCGTCAGCACGGGCCAGCCGATCCGCGCGGCGGGACGTTTCTCTCACGAAGCCGTCGCCGTCGATCCGAAAACCGGCGTCGTCTACCAGACAGAAGACGCCGGTTCGTCCGCCTTCTACAAATATGTGCAGCCCGGCGCCCATGACGGCCATTGGGGCGGATGGGGCCGTAAGGACTGGGGGGGCCATGACCGCTTCTGGGGCCCCTGGCGCCAGCGCGGCCCGCTGCGCGACGGCGGCGAGCTTTACGCCATGGTGGTCGAAGGCGAGTCCCGCAAGGATCTGACCCTCGGCTACCAGCCTGGCGACACCTTCAAAGTGACGTGGCAGAAAGTCGGCGACCCCGAAGGCAAAGAGGGCCGGGCTTTCGACTCCGCGCCGGATGCGGCTGTCTTCTCGCGCGGCGAAGGCTGCTGGGAAGATGACGGACTCATCTATTTCGTCTCCACCGACGGCGGCGCCGCCGGTCTCGGTCAAGTGTGGGTCTATAATCCGCGCAAGGAAACGGTCAGCCTCGTCTATGAATCGGCAAACCCGGAAGATGTCGATGGGCCGGACAATATCGCCATCTCTCCGCGCGGCGGCATCATCCTCTGCGAAGACGGCGATTCCAATCCGAAACGCCTGATCGGCCTTACGACGAAGGGCGACATTTTCCCGTTTGCGGAAAACCTTATCGATCTGAAAGATGGCGACCTCGCCAAGATCAACGCCTATTTCCCCGGCGTCGCAGACAATTTCTGGGACGCGCCGGTGCGCAATTTCTCAAGCCAGGAATGGTGCGGCGCGACGTTCCACGACGACTGGCTCTTCGCCAACGTCCAGTCGCCGGGCGTCACCTTCGCCATCCGCGGGCCGTGGCGCAAAGGCGCGCTCTAAACGTCTCAACAATAATTTTGTTGCGTAAGAAAGGGCCGGATGGGAGAGCCGGCCCTTTTTTTAAATGAATAAGCCGCCGCGAAGAGAGAGCCTAAAACGGGGGAAGCCCTGCTCCGCGGCGGGGACGCCCGAAGGCGTTTAGTTGAACTCCGTCAATTCAACCGGCGCGCCGGTGATCTGCGCCGCCGGCTGCACTGCTTCTGCTTGCGCCACATAGTTGGGATGGCTTTCGGTTTCCGCGCGGTGCATTTTCCCGCGTCCCGAGGCGATGAGTTCATTGCCGGTGCGGACAGCAGACTGGCCGTTGGCGATGTCGAGCTGCGCCTCTTTCAGATTGGCTTCGGCTTTCCCCACGCGCTCATGAGCGTCTTTCCAGTCGTCAGCCGCTTTTTTCAGCGCCTTGATTTCGGTCTCGACCGCGGCGGGCGTCGCCGCGCCGCCGAACCCGGCGACAAGGCGGGCATAGGCCGCGCGCTGCTCATTTGAGACCGCGACCGCCTTCTCAAGTTTTTCGCTCGACTTGCGTTCGTCCTTCTGACCTTTGCGGATGAGCTTTTCGCCATCTTCAATCTGGGCGAGACCCGACATTTCCTGACGGCGGCCATCGACCCAGAGCGCAGAAAGTTCATTCGCGTTCGGCGCAGCGCTTTCGGTGACGGCGAGCGGGGCCACGATGTCTTTCAGCTTGCCCGCCTCGGCGCCCGTTGCGCTCAGCGAGGTCAGGGCCAGAATGGCGGCGGACAAAATCAGTCTTTTTTTCATGGCGGCAATCCTTTCATTGGGCGGAGCGGGGCCCCGCGCCGGCAAGATTGACGCTGGCAATCTATTTTAAAAACGAATATAATCGCATGATCATATCGGAAAAAGCGAATTGAATTCCCATGGACATTACCTCCGCCAAGACCTTTCTCGCCGTCATTGAAGGCGGCAGCTTCGTCGCCGCCGCAAGGCGCGTGCATGTCACCCAGTCCACGGTGAGCGCCCGCATCAAGGCGCTCGAAGACGAGCTCGGCAAAATCCTTTTCATCCGCACCAAGGCGGCTTGCGACCTCACGCCCGCGGGGCATCAATTTCACCGCTATGCGCTGTCGCTGGTTCGGATCTGGGAAGAGGCGAAACATCAGGTCGCGGTGCCCGAAGGCTTCGAAGACACGCTGATCGTCGGCGGGCAATACAGCCTGTGGAACCGGCTGCTCCTATGGTGGGTTCCCGCCTTTCGCGCGGCGGCGCCCAAAGTTGCCCTCCGCTGCGAGATCGGCACGCCGCCGCGGCTGATGCGCGAAATGGCCGAAGGCGTCATGGACCTTGCGGTGATTCATCAGCCCGAACACCGGCCCGGCATGGTGGTGCGCGAACTTCTTGAAGACCGGCTTATTCTTGTGACGACGGACGCAAGCATTCCGTTCCAGGACAATTACATCTTCGCAGACTGGGGCGAGGGTTTCCGCACCATGCACGCAGCGGCGCATCCCGATCTGATGACGCCCGCCATCACGCTCGATCTTGGCGCGCTCGGAATCAACATCCTCCTCAACATGCGCGGCGCGGCGTATTTTCCCGAGCGCATCGTGCAGCCGCATCTTGAAAAAGGGATGCTGTCGCTGGTGAAAGGCGCGCCGGATTTTCCGTACCCGGCCTATGTGGTTTATCAGCAAGACTTCGCGGCGCCGGCGATCATGGAGCAGGCGCTCCAAACCCTGTTTCACACCGCCGAGCGGTCGCTGCATGGCGACCTGCCCAAGCCTTACTGGATGTAACCGGCGTCAGCGCACGTAACTTGCACCATTGATGTCGAAGGTCGCGCCGGTCGCCGAGGGGCACGCGCCGCTTGCGCAAAAGACGATCATTTCCGCGACTTCCTCCGGCGCGGTGACGCGGCCGAGCGGGATTTCGTTCACAGCTTTCGCCCTCGCTGCGATGTCTTTCGGCGCCATCCTTGTTTCAACCCAGCCCGGCGCGATGGCGTAAAAAAGAATATTCTCCCCCGACAACGCCCGCGCGTAAGTTTTGGTCATGGCGAGCACCGCGCCTTTCGACGCCGCATAGGCCGCGTGATCGGGCCCGTCGCCGCGATGGCCCGCCCGGCTCGCCACATTGACGACGATCCCGCCGCCCTGCTCTCTGAAATGCGCGATGGCGGCGCGGCAGATATCGGCCGGCGCCTGAACATTGACGGCCATGGTCTCAGCCCAGCCGGTCGCCCAGTCTTCGTCGCTCCCGGTCAGCGGGGACGGAATGTAAATCCCGGCATTATTGACCACGGCGTCGATCCGCCCCGCCCTTTCGACAGCCGCCGCCATGAGCCGCGCGCCTGCGCCTGGCGCAGACAGATCCTCGAAAATCGCCTCTCCGCCAGCCGCCTTCGCTGCCTTTTCCGCCGCCTTGCTGGGGGCAGAGGCATGGAGGATGACCCGGGCGCCCGCCTCATACGCCGCCTTCGCCGCCGCCGCGCCGATCCCCCGCGACGCCCCGGTCACCAGCACGGTCTTGCCCTTTAAAACGCTCATAAATCCTCCACACTTGAATTTTCACGAGCCCTCGGCATAACGGGCCCCCAAATCAACCCCCTTCGAGTATCACGAGGACCCCATGGCCGGGCATAGCAAATGGGCGAACATCCAGCACCGCAAAGGGCGCCAGGACGCAAGGCGCTCCAAGATGTTCTCCAAACTGTCGAAAGAGATCACCGTCGCCGCAAAAATGGGCGCGCCGGACCCCGATTTTAACCCGCGCCTGCGCCTCGCCATTCAGGCGGCGAAAGCCCAGTCCATGCCCAAGGACAATATCGACCGGGCCATCAAGAAGTCGACCGCCGCCGACGAGGCGAATTTCGAAGAGATCCGTTACGAGGGCTTCGGCCCGGCCGGCGTCGGCGTCATCGTCGAGGCGCTGACCGACAACCGCAACCGAGCCGCAAGCGACATCCGCGCGATCTTTTCGAAAAACGGCGGCAATCTGGGCGAGACGGGCTCCGTCTCATTCATGTTCGATCTTGTCGGCTATATCGAATATCCGGCGAGCGTCGCGTCGGAAGACGACATGCTCGAAGCCGCCATCGAGGCCGGCGCCGACGATGTTCAGTCCTCGGAGGAAACACACGAAATCTACTGCGCCTTTGACCAGCTCGGCGAAGTGAGCGCGGCGCTGCAGGAAAAGTTCGGCGAGGCGTCGTCGGCGAAACCCTACTGGAAGCCGCAGAACACTATCGATGTCGACGGCGACAAAGCCGCGTCGCTGATGAAGCTCATCGACGCGCTGGAAGATAATGACGACGTCCAGAACGTCTACGCCAATTTCGAAATTTCCGATGAGGAAATGGAGCGGCTGGCGGGCTAAGCCCCTCTTTCCAGCGCAAAACAGACAAGGCTCCCTCATGAAGATCAACGGCAACGAAATTCGTCCCGGCAATGTCATCGAACATCAGGGAGGCTTGTGGGCGGCGGTGAAAACCAATGCCGTGAAACCGGGCAAGGGTCCCGCCTACAATCAGGTGGAGCTGAAAAACCTGATCGACGGCCGCAAGCTCAACGAGCGTTTCCGCGCGTCGGAAACCGTGGAGCGCGTGCGCCTCGAGCAGAAAGATTACACCTATCTCTATGAAGAAGGCGACATGCTGGTCTTCATGGATCAGGAAAGCTATGAGCAGATTTCGATCCCGAAAGACCTTATTGGCGAGCGCGCGGCGTTCCTGCAGGACGGCATGGCGGTGCTGGTGGAAAGTCACGAGGGGCGTTCCATCGGCGTGCAATTGCCCGAGCATGTGACGCTCGAGATCGTCGACACCGAACCGACGGTAAAGGGCCAGACCGCCTCGGGTTCCTACAAGCCGTCGACCGTGGACAACGGGCTCCGCATCATGGTGCCGCCCTATATGACGATCGGCGAAAAGATCGTCGTCAACACCGAGACCATGGAATATGTGAAGCGCGCGGACTAAGCGCGTTACGCTTTGCCGAAGCGCGTCTGCGTAAAATAAGTCGCGGGACCGATCAGAAAGTAGAGCGGCCCGGCCCAGGGACCGATCGGCGTCAGCCCGGCAATCGCCGCAACGAAAATAGCAACACCCGCCTGCACCAGCGCCGAGGCGCGCGAGCGGCGCGTCAGCAGATATTCCGTGTCATTTAACTGAAGCGCTGCGCGTTTTGACGCCGCGTGGCCGTAAAGGGCCGCGATGATGAGAAACACGGCCGCATAGCCGAAGGAATAGATCACAAGCAGAAGCGCGCCGTTTTCAGCGTCGCCCACCATCGCCGCGACTTCGGAAAAATCCGTGAAGAAAGCGGGGATCAGCGTGAAAATGAAATCCGCGAGAAACCGCAAGGGATAAACGAAGAGCAGCACGACGAACAGCAAAGCCGCGTTCAGGAACACCGTCGTCTGGTCGCTAAGCCCATAGCGGCGGAAATAAATGTAGTGATAATTCCAGATCAGCAAGAGAATTGCGAACGCAAAGGCGAACGCAAAAGCGCCGCGAAAAATCGACAACAGCTCTGGAAAGGTCGCGGGCGCGCCCGGCGCCACAGCAAGCAGGCTTAAGGAAAATGCAAAAACGATGTCGCTCAAATTTTCGATGCGCGTGACATCTTCACCACGCCAGCGAAAATCAGGATCTTGATCGATTGCGCTCTTTTGCGCTGGCCGAAGCATGAGCCGCCCCCGAGAGTGTGCGGCGCCCACTAGGCCACGCGTTGCGGCGTGCTTCAATCCCCCCGGTCCATCACCAGAAACAGGTGACGAATGCCCGTCGACAAAACCGCCGGGTAAATGCTCGCATGGGTCTCGTCGTCGAAAACGCGTGTTTCCATGACGAGATTGGGGTCGTCATGAGTGGCCAGTGCGGCGGCGAAGGCGCTGAGATCGGAGACCATGGCGTAGGATCGTTCCGGCTGCTCCTCCCAGGAGCCGACGCCCATATAGACATAGGTTTTGCGCCCGAAGGGTTTCGCATTTTGCGCCGCCGCGAACATCATCTTGTCGTTGAACCACAGCGACGGACTGACGAGGATGTAACGGTTGAAAATCTCCGGATGCGACAGCAACAAATAGGCGCCGAAAAGCCCGCCATAGGAATGGCCCACAAAGACGCGCTCTGAGTTGTCTGTGCGATAGCGCTCCCCGATTAGCGGCAGGATTTCGTTAGTGATGACTTTTGCGAAGTCGGGACCGCCGCCGGAGACTTTCTGGAACTCCGGTCCGTAACCGCCTTCCAGGGCGCGCGCCGGCGTGTAGTCGCGCGTGCGGTTGAGGCGATAGGATTCCTTGTCGGCGGGATCGTAGGCGTAGCCGATGGAGACGATAATCATTTCCGGCGCCTGACCGCGCTGCCACAAATGCTGAACATGGTTCGAGGCGATGGCGAACTGGTAATCGGCGTCGAGCGTCACCAGCAGCGGATAGGCTTCGTCGCTCTCGCCGTAACTGTCGGGCAGCTTCACATAGAGTTCGTATTCGACCCCATTGATGCCGGATGTGAGCGGAATGACTTCGGTGCGCGGGAGCACATAGGGGCGAGGACCGTTTTCTTGCGCCTCCGCTTCGGCGCGCGCCGCCTCGGTTATTCGGAGTGCGCCGGGCGCATCATTGCCTTCGGGCGAGCAAGCAGCGGCAAGACACAACAGAAAACACAACAAACCCTGCCGCATGAACTCTCTCCCGAAAATATGCTACATATGTAGCAAATTCGCTAGGGAGGGAAACTGCAATCAGCAATTATTGGTCTTTACCGGATGTTGCTTCGTCGCTCTCATGTTCCTCCCCCGGCGCTGTTGGCCCCATGCCTAGAGTCGTTTCAAGCTGATAAATCAGGTCCTCAACTGCCTCGCGCGCTTCTTCAGAGTCGGCACCGCCCGTTCTGTGGACAATTCGAAGACTGTCCAGCGCCGCGGCGTAATCTTTCTCATTAATTTTCACGAGTGCGCGCACTTGATGATACGCAGCCAGTTCTCTCGCGGAAAAGGTTTCGCTGTATTCCGCGTAGATCTCATCAAGTATAGCGTTTGCTTCCTGCAATTTGTCCGGCTGTTGACCGTATCGTTGCGCGCGAGCCAGTTTCCTCTGGACAGCGGTCCGCATGCGCATATCGCCTGCGGAACTTCCCTTGCTCAAACGGAAATGAATCACCGTCTGAACGCCCCGCCGCGCAACCGGCGCACCTTCAATCAGTTTCGGTCTGAATTTCCAACGAATGACAGACTCCGCCGCTGCTTCATTCAGGCATTTATTTATAGACTCCTGAACCTCGACATTTTCCGTGGTGCCGCGTTCATTCACGTCGTATCGCACAAGCACGGCCTCGTCTTCTTTTGCCGAACGCATGCATTTTCTCGGGTAATTCGGCGGCACGCGCACAGTCGGCCGCGCATCGTATTCTTCGGTTTGCGTTTGTGTATTCACGACAAATGTCAGCGTCACTTCCATGTCGTCTTGAGACGCGCGCGCACTTCCGACGCGCCGCGGCTCATACTTCCAGCCTCGCGCTGCCGCAACAGAAACCGGCTCAAAACACGGATCGCTTGATTCACGGACGCGAACATTCTCAACGTCCCCACGGCGATCAATATCGAACATTAGCGTCACATATTGAGGAGAGGCTCCGTCGGATGATTTTGCGAGACACTCGGCGGGATATGTTGGCGGCTGACGGCTAATCGGCTTCGCCGGCGTTTCTTCCTGCGCAAGCGCAATCCCAAACGACATCAGCGCCGTAAAAACAAGAATTATGGTATGCCGCATGTCCGCCCCTCGCCTGTCCCCGGCAAGAAGCTTATGGAGCAATCGCGGAAGGCGCAACCCAGTTTGACTAGCTGTCGATTTTGAGCGCTTTAATAAAGGCTTCCTGAGGGATTTCGACGCGGCCGAACTGGCGCATCTTTTTCTTGCCCTCTTTTTGTTTCTCGAGGAGCTTTCTTTTGCGCGTCGCGTCGCCGCCATAGCATTTCGCAGTGACGTCTTTCCTGAGCGCGGCGATGGTTTCGCGCGCAATGACGCGCCCGCCGATCGCCGCCTGCACCGGAATCTTGAATTGATGGCGAGGGATCAAGTCTTTCAGCTTTTCGCACATGCCCCGCCCGCGGAACTCCGCCTTGTCGCGGTGTACGATGATCGAGAGCGCATCGACGGGCTCGTCATTGACGAGAATCTGCATCTTCACGAGATTGCCGGGGCGATGATCGAGAATCTGATAGTCGAAACTCGCATAGCCTTTCGAGATCGACTTCAGCCGGTCATAGAAATCAAACACAACTTCGTTGAGCGGCAGCTCGTAGACCACCATGGCGCGCGAGCCGGCATAGGTGAGGTCTTTCTGCAGGCCGCGACGTTCTTCGCAGAGTTTCAGGATGCCGCCGAGATATTCATCGGGCGCCATGATGGTCGCCTTGATCCACGGCTCTTCGATATGATCGATGCGCACGGGATCGGGCATGTCCGCCGGATTGTGCAGTTCCTTTACGGTTCCGTCGGTCAGATGGAGATCGTAGACGACGCTCGGCGCCGTCGTAATGAGATCGAGATTGAACTCGCGCTCCAAGCGCTCGCGAATAATCTCAAGATGCAGAAGGCCCAGGAACCCGCAACGGAAGCCGAAGCCGAGCGCCGCCGACGTCTCCATTTCGAACTCGAAGCTGGCGTCGTTCAGGCGCAGCTTGCCCATGGCGTCGCGCAGATCTTCGAAGTCGTTGGCGTCGACGGGGAAGATCCCGCAAAAAACCACCGGGACGGAGGGCTTGAAGCCCGCCAGCGGTTTGTCGCAGGGACGGCGGTCGTCGGTGATCGTGTCGCCGACGGCCGTATCCGCGACTTCCTTGATCGACGCCGTGAGGTAACCGATCTCGCCGGGGCCGAGTTCGGCGACGGGCGTCTTCTTCGGCGTCGATACGCCCACCTGTTCCAGCGTGTAGACGGCCTTGGCGCCCATCATGCGGATGCGCATGCCTTTTTTGAGAACGCCATCGACGACGCGCACCAGAACGACGACGCCGAGATAAGGGTCGTACCAGCTATCGACGAGGAGCGCCTTCAGCGGCGCCGACGCGTCGCCCTTCGGCGCCGGCAGCCGGGTGACGATGGCTTCCAACACATCGGGCACGCCCATGCCGGTCTTAGCTGAAATCTCGATGGCGTTCGAGGCGTCGATGCCGATCACGTCCTCGATCTGCGCCTTCACGCGTTCGGGCTCGGCGGCGGGCAGGTCGATCTTGTTGAGGACCGGCACGATCTCGAGATTGACGTCGATCGCCTGATAGACATTGGCGAGGGTCTGCGCTTCGACGCCCTGGCTCGCGTCGACGACGAGCAGCGCCCCTTCGCAGGCCGAGAGCGACCGGGAGACTTCGTAAGTGAAGTCCACATGTCCCGGCGTGTCGATAAGGTTCAGAACGTAGGTCTCGCCGTCCTTCGCCGTATAGTTAAGGCGTACGGTCTGGGCCTTGATGGTGATGCCGCGCTCGCGCTCCAATTCCATGGAATCGAGCACCTGCTCCTTCATCTCACGGTCGGTGAGCCCGCCCGTCACCTGGATGATGCGGTCGGCGAGGGTCGACTTGCCATGGTCGATATGGGCGACGATGGAGAAATTGCGGATGTTTTTGAGCGGCGTCATGGGTGCGGGGCGTCAAACTTTACGGGAAAAGGGCGGACGAGCGAGGCATATAGACGTGGCCCGGCCCGAGAACAATGGGAAGGCCATGCCGCCGGCCTGCGCCGCGCCACATAAAAACCCGGCCCCCGATTGCTCGGGGGCCGGGTCTTTCTCACTGGGTAGGGGTAGTTCGGCCAAGCATGATCAGGAAAAGCGGCCGCCGGTTTTCCGTTCGATCATGCGAAATCTAAGACTCCTGATTAGGCGCGCGATTTTAACAAATCGCGAATTTCGGCGAGGAGCACCTGTTCTTTCGGCGGCTCAACCGGCGCCGCCGGCGCTTCTTCTGCCTTCTTCTGAAGGCGATTCATGCCTTTCACCAAGAGGAAAACCGCCCAGGCGACCACTAAAAACGCAATCACATTGTTGATGAAGCTGCCATAGGCGATGACTGGCGCGCCAGCTTCCTTGGCCGCCGCCAGAGACTGATACTGCACGCCGGACAGGTTGATGAAGAGATCGGAAAAATCGACCCCGCCCAACAGCAGCCCGATCGGCGGCATAATGACATCGTCCACCAGCGACTTTACGATGGTGCCGAACGCGCCGCCAATGATGATGCCGACGGCCATGTCCATGACATTGCCCTTGACGGCGAACTCCTGAAACTCCTTGATGATGCCCATATAGGCCTCCCTCTATCACCGGCCTTCTCGCGCAAGCGCGGCCTCTTTTGCGTTCTCCCCCGAGGAAAACGAATCATACTCAATTTAGGACGCTAGTGCGATTTGGGAGAGCGGCAAAGCCGAAACCATCCGCATCCGAACGGCTTAATAGACTTTCATGATGGCGGAGAGCGGCTTCTTTGTAAGTGCGTGATTGGGCACCGGCGCGTCCGGCGCCGGATGGCCGGCGACGATCAGCATATAAGGTTTCTCCGTAGCCGGACGGCCGAGCCTTTCATTCAGAAAGCTCATGGGGTTCGGCGTGTGGGTAAGAACGGCGAGCCCCGCATGATGCAGTGCGGCGATCAAAAAACCGCAGGCGATGCCGACGCTTTCATGGATGTAGTAGTTCTTTTTATCCATCCCCTCTTCAACACCGCCGCGGCGCTGCGCAAAAACAGGGATCAGCCAGGGTGCGGTTTCGAGGAAAGGCTTTTGCGCATCGGTGCCGATGGGCTCCAGCGCCTCGAGCCATTCCGCCCCTGCGCGCCCGCCGTAAAAGGCGCGCTCTTCCTCTTCCGCAGCGAGTCGGATTTCGCGTTTCAGCGCCGGATCGCCCACAAGGCCGAAAAACCACGGCTGGTGATTAGCGCCCGAGGGCGCGCGGCCCGCCGCAGCGATGCAGTTTTCCATCACCTCGCGCGGCACGGGTTTGTCGATGAAATCGCGCACCGTATGGCGGCGCTTGATGTCCTCCAGAAACGCCGCCGAGCGGGCTCGCATCTCATCTTCGCTGCGCTCCACATGATCGCCCAGCGCAGAAAGCGCCGTGAATTTTTCTTTAGCAGTCATCGTCGCCATATCTGTCCTGCGCATCTTTCACGTCTGTGCGTTTGCCGAAGAGCGCGTCGGCTTCATCAAAGAGCAACACGCCTTTGCTCGGGATTTCCTTGTAGACAAGTTCCTCACCGCTCGACGCGTCGCCGTCATGGGTGACATGGCTGGAAACGACGCGAATGGTTTTGTCGCCGTAGAACGCTTCGGAGCGAACCTCGGCGAACTCCGGATGGTTCTGAACCTGCTCCACCGCGGTAAAGCCGGTTTCGGTCGGAACGATCTCGCCGGTTGTATGAAAGCCCGCCGTGGTGAAATAATGAAAGATATATCTCTTCGCGCCTTCATCGAAAAAGATGATGGTGCGACCGCCATAGCTTCCGTTTTCCAGCTTGTGCGTCGACTGGAAGGCGCGACCGCCAAGGATCATTTCATATTTCGCGATATCGACCACCGGCTGACCGTTGGGCCCGATCCCCTCGCCGCGCCAGGCCCGGCCGGCGAGCTTCGCGAAAGGCGCCATGGGTTCATAGGGGGCGGCTTTCGCCGGGCAAGCCGCAGCAGGCTTATCAGCATGAGCAGGAACGGCGAAGCATATGGCTGCGATAGCGGCGAAAGCGGCGAGGATCGGTTTCATAACGGGTCTCCCAATATATGTATCCATAAGGTTACATATTGAGCCGGGCTGCGCAAGCATCCCTAACGCCGGCCAAAGAGCCGCTCAATATCGGCGAGCTTCAATTCGACGTAAGTGGGCCGGCCGTGATTGCACTGGCCGGAATGGGGCGTCGCCTCCATCTGGCGGAGGAGCGCGTTCATCTCCTCGGCGTTAAGACGCCGGCCCGAGCGCACCGAGCCATGACAGGCCATGGAGGAGCAGACCTCCTCAAGGCGTTCTTTCAACGCCAATCCCTGCCCCAGCGAAGAGAGATCGTCGGCAAGCGATTGCACCAGCCCCTTGATGTCGACCTCGCCCAGCATGGCGGGCGTCTCGCGCACCATCACCGCGTCTTCGCCGAACCTTTCCATGACAAGGCCGAGCGACGCGAAGTCTTCCATCAGGGGTTCGAGCCGCGCGACTTCGTCCGTGGTCAGATCAACCACTTCCGGCAGGAGAAGCCCTTGGCTCGGGACCCTTCCACCGTCGAGGGCGGCTTTCATCTTTTCATAGACGAGCCGTTCGTGCGCCGCGTGCTGATCGACGATGACGAGACCGTCCGGCGTCTGCGCGACAATATAGGTTTCATGCAATTGCGCGCGCGCTGCACCTAAAGGATGGTCGGCGGCGGACGCAGCCTCGACCGGCTCCGTACGCGCGCTTGGGGTTTGCGCGCCTTCGAAGCCGCGCGAGCGATCATGCAGCCCGGCGCCCGGATCGTGTGGCGCAAAGGTTTCCCGCGCATATGGATTTGGCCGCGGCGGCGCATAGCCGCTCCGCATAGACGCGATACTGGCTGAAGAATGCTGCGGCGTCATGCGGCCGAGGGCGTAGGAGCTCACCGTCGTCGAGGCGCGGTGCCCGGCCTCGGCGAGCGCGTGGCGAAGCGCGCCAATCAAAAGGCCGCGCACGCCGCCGGCGTCGCGAAACCGCACTTCGGTCTTGGCCGGGTGCACATTAACGTCCACCATCTCCGCGGGAAGATCGAGAAACAGCGCCACCGCCGGATGCCTGTCACGGGCGAGAAAATCCGCATAGGCGCCGCGGACTGCGCCGACAATCAGCTTGTCGCGCACCGGCCGTCCGTTCACGAACAAAAATTGCTTGTCGGGGAGCCCGCGATTGTATGTGGGCAGCCCTGCAAAACCGGAAACACGGGCGCCGTCGCGTTCCGCATTGATCGCCAGCGCATTGTCGCCGAACTCGCGGCCCATGATCGCCGCGAGTCGTTTCAGACGGCCTTTTTCTCCAGACGCCTCGGCCGGGAGGTTCAGCATCTTGCGCCCGCTGGAGGAAAGCGTGAACGCGATCTCGTGTTTCGCCATCGCAAGGCGCCGCACAGCCTCGCCCACTGCTGTCGTCTCCGCCTGATCGGATTTCAGAAACTTCAACCGCGCCGGGGTCGCGTAAAAAAGATCGCGCACCTCGATGCGCGTTCCATGCCCGCCAAACGCCGCCGGCGACGGCCCCGACATGGCGCCGCCTTCTATGCTGAGCGACCATGCTTCGTCTGCATCCTTCGCGCGCGAGGTAATGGCAAGCCGCGCCACGGCGCCAATCGAGGGCAGCGCTTCGCCGCGAAAGCCCATGGTCGCAATGTTCATGAGATCGTAATCGCCGCCGTCGTCAGGCGTCAGTTTCGACGTCGCGTGACGCTCCACCGCCAGCACGAGATCGTCCGGACCCATGCCGCAACCATCATCAATGATAGTAATGCGCGACTTGCCGCCATGGTCGATCTCGATGTCGATCCGGGTCGCGCCCGCGTCGATCGCATTCTCAACCACCTCCTTCACCACCGCGGCGGGACGCTCGATCACCTCGCCCGCGGCGATGCGGTTCACCGCCCCGGGCGGCAGCCGGCGGATGCAGGAAATGGTTTTCGGAATGGATTCTGCGCGATTCGCCATGACTGATTATGGCAAGGCGAGAACGTCTCGCAAATAGCAGGCAAGTTATGGTTTTACACAAGCGAAAACCGATTTTCATTGCGCCGTGAGCGCCTCCCCCGGTAGATTAACGTGCTGTCCTGATTTCAGCGCAGTAGGAAGTTTGTTGAAGAGCGAGGACTGGCGCAACTGACTGAACAAGTGTTCGAGGGAGAGTCGTGCGCAGTAATATTGATAGCTTCATCGAAGCAACGCTTGGCATCAATGACGTTGGGCGGCTCAAGCGGTATTTTGAATCATTTCTCGCCGATCTCGGTTACAACATCGTCAATTATCACGTTCTCGTGGAGGGCTTTAAGAGCGTTCCGCTGCATAAAGGCTTCCGTCTTTCCACTTTTCCTGAAGGCTATATCCGGTATTTCATCGACCATAAGTGTTTCGAATTCGACCCCATCATGGACGAAGCGCGGCGCCGCGGCGGTCCTATTCTCTGGAGCGATATTGCGGCGCGGCCCAATCTGACCGCCGAGCAAAGAGCGATGTTCGCAGCGGCGCGCGAGCACAAGGTGACCACGGGCGCCGCTTTCTCTATTTACGGCCGGCCCGGCGAAGTCGCTTATTTCTGTGTGGGCTCGACGGAGCGAGAGGTCGACTTCACCCGCGCGCAATTGCTGGAGCTGCAGGCCATCTGTCAGCAGATGCATCTGCGTTACACCGAGCTCTCCGGCGTCGACGGGCGGCGGAAATTGTCGCGGCGGGAAACCGAAGTGCTTGAACTGATCGCACAGGGAAAGAGCAACCCCGTCATCAGCGCCACGCTGGGCGTCTCGCCAAACACTGTGGACACGCTGGTGCGGCGCTGCTTTGACAAGCTCGGCGTCACCTCCCGCGTGGAGGCCGCCCTTGCGGGCGTTGCCATGGGCATCATTCTGCCTTAAAGGGCGCGTAAATCTTCCCTGACAAGGTAAGGAAATATTGTTTGTCCCGTGGTTATGGGACAGACAAACGGGCGCGCAGCGCTTATCTGCATCCCGTCATTTCGGACATTATTTCAGTTTACAGGAAAGAACCATGCGCGGTTCCTTGTCCACATCCGACCTCGCAGCGCGGATCGCCGGCTGCGAAGACAAAGAGACGGCTATCGCTGTATTGGCGGGCATCATCGCCGATTCTGGCGCGACATACGGGTTTCTTTACAACTTCAACTACGGCGTAAAGTCAGCCGCGGAGCGCTGGACGCCGCTTTTCAGCACGTTTCCGGCAGAGATCTCGAGCTATTACAGCGTCATGCGCTGCGCCACGGAAGACCCCTATATGCGCGCCGCCCTCAGTTCGACGGCGCCGGTCCGCTTTCTTGATGTGGAGGACGGTCTTGAGCCCTGCGGCGCGATTTCCGGGCTCTTCGCCCTATTGCGCGCGAACGGCCTTGCAGACGGCCTCGCTATGCATGTTTCCGACAAACCTGGCCGGCTCACCTATTTCTGCCTCGCCTTCGACCATGCGATTGAGGACATGTCGGAATTCGAGCGCCGGCGCATCCAGGCCTGCGCTGAAATGTTCATGCATTATGCAGGCGACCTTCTCGAGCCGGAAAGCGCCCGCGAGCTCTCACCGAAAGAACGGGAGGTTGTCGCCTGCCTCGCCCGGGGCGAGAGCAACAAGGAAATCGCCCGGCGCCTCGGCCTCTCAATCAGCACAGTCAATACGCTGGTCAATCGAAGCTTCGCCAAGCTCGGCGTCAACAACCGCACCGAAGCGGCGATCGCCGCCTGCCGGACGGGACTTTCCCTCGTCGCCTGACGGTTCTTCCCAATCTGAAAGTCTTTAAACGCCGCCTAAGACAGGATCGGCCGTAATATTTTTTAAAATTATGCGGCGGCTTCATTACATTCTTTTAATATATATAGGTCGCCTGTCCTAAGAATGTCGGTTATTTACGTGACAGACAGAGCCATAGCGGAGGCGTATGTCCCATCTCCTTTATTCATCGAGCGGCGGGAGAAACCGCGATGGACGTCGTCAGTCTTCGCAAGGAAATTACTGAGATCAGGGAACAGGCCGGCCCGCGCGCCGGCATGGCCGAAGACCATCACGAGAGGCTGTTCGAGGTTTTCCGGGAGATTGACGCCGCTATCAGCCGCTGCAGCGAAGGCGAGGACGCCGACGACAAAGCCGCGGGCCTGATCGAGGCGCAGGGCGTCGTCATGCGCACAGCGGCAACCCTGCAGGCGCGCTCCATGCGCGACATTCTCTACAAGCTCGCTTTGTGGCGCTGGGACGCAGCCGATATCGACCAGCCCGTGCAGGACATGAACCGCGCAGACGCCATCATCTACTCAGCATTTCTGGACCTCGTTAAAATGCTGGGCGAGCGCGACGTTCTCAAAGACTTCGACAAGGCAAACTGACGCCAATCGGGAAATTTTCTTTCTCCCCCGTCCCGGGAAGCGTCCATAGTTTAGTCTTGCGAGGGAGCGCGGCCTCTTCGGAGGCCGCGTTTTCTTTTTTGAGCGCCGCGCAAACAAAAACGCGGCTCGCCAGAGCCGCGTTTCATGTCTTAACTCATGACCCGGATCAGAAAACGCCGGGCAACCCAAGCGATTTCGAATTCTTGATCTCGACTTCGCCCTCTTCGCCGATCACCGCCTTGATGGCCTGATCGCGCGCAGCCATCCATTCTTCTGGATTGTCGACGCGCAATGGCGCCGCCGAGTCATCGATTTTGTCGCCGTCGAATTTCCAGAACATGATCTGGTTGGCGAGAGAGCGGTCTTTCTCGCCGCGGCCGCCATTTTCCGCAGCCAGCAATTGCCGGATCGAGGAATCGACGCCGAAGGCGTTCGCTTTGCGGAGCAGCATCTGTTCGCCGGGCGAAGGCGGCGCGGACGAGGCGTCGCCAAGCAGCACCTGTTGCGCGCGCTCCGAGGGCGACAATTCCTGGGGACGGCTTTCGCCCGGGCGCGGCGGCCTCAGGGCGTAATCGGGCGGCACGACGAGCGGCGCCTTGGTGGCGATGGCGAATTCGTCGGGCGCGGATTTCCCGCCCACCGCCTTCGAGATGCCGCAGCCGGCGGTCATCAGGGCGATCGCCGCCATGGCGCCCGCAAACCGCATCGCAGAAGCATTGATCATTTACGTCACTCCAACCTTGTCTTTAACGCCCACCCGCCGATTTGGCGCGCACTATAGCGACGCCGCCCGCCGCCCGCAAAGGCCAAACCCTGTCACGCTTGTTTTTCCGCCTTTTTCTCGGCCTGTTTCTCAGCTTGGCCCGTCTTCCAGGCGTCATAGAGCAGGAAAGCGATGCCCACATTGATCGCTGCATCGGCGACATTGAAGACCCAGGGGAAATAAAGCCCCGAAAAATCGAGGAAATCGACCACATAGCCATAGGCGAGGCGGTCATAGAGATTGCCCAGCGCCCCGCCGATGATGCAGCCGACGCCAATCACCGCCACAGGCCGTTTCAGCCGCCCGAGCCACCAGGCGAGACCCAGCGAGACGCCAATGGAGATAATCGCCAACAGCCAGCGCATGCCATGCAGCATGCCGAAGCTGGCGCCGCGATTTTCGACATAGGATAGATCGAAAACGCCCGAGATTTCGATCTTTTGAAGGCGCGGCAGGTCGATCCCGTGAACGATCCACATTTTCGACGCCTGATCGAGAATGACGATCACCGCAGCGAGCGCCAGCCCGCGCCAGAAGAGTTTGTTGGCGCGCGCTTCCGCCCACCAGTCCTTCAACCGCGCCATGGCGTCGGCGGGCGTCATGCGGTTTTCCTTGCGTCGGCGGCTTCCACCGCGTCGATGCAGCGCTCGCACAACTCCGGATGCGATTCATGCGCGCCTACTTCCGGCAGGATGCGCCAGCAGCGGCCGCACTTCTCGCCATCGGCTTCAGCGGGAACAACGGCGACCGCCTGGCTCTCGCCTTCAAGGCGGAACGCCTTGTCCGGCGCCGGCTTGCCGGTGAGCGTCGCGCCGGAAGTAATGAACAGCTCGGCCGCATCGAGGCCGTCATAGGCGTTGAGCAAGTCCGCATCGGCGACGTGAACGACCGGCGCCGCCTCAAGGCTCGCGCCGATGCGTTTTTCGCGCCGCTCTACTTCGAGCGCGCCCGTGACCACGCGGCGCACCTCGCGGATTTTTTTCCATTTGGCGCCGAGCTTGTCGTCGCGCCACGCCTTCGGCGTTTCCGGAAAAAGCTGGAGATGCACCGAGCCGTCTTCGGACGGATAACGAGACAGCCACGCCTCTTCCGCGGTGAAGACGCAGATGGGCGCGAGCCAGAGAACGAGCCGGTCGAACACTTCCGCCATCACCGTGCGCGCGGCGCGGCGGCGATTGTCGTCGGGCCGGTCGCAGTAAAGCGCATCCTTGCGGATATCGAGATAGAAGGCCGACAGCTCCAGCGAGGCGAAGTCGAAGACCTTCCTCCAGACGCCCTTGAAATCGAACTTGTCGTAACCGACGCGCACTTCCTCGTTCAGCACCGCAAGCCGGTGCAGCAAATAACGCTCCAGTTCCGGCATGTCTTTCAGATCGAGGCGTTCCGCGTCGGAGAAACCGTTCAGCGCGCCGAGCAAATAGCGCAGCGTGTTGCGGAGACGCCGGTAGGCGTCGACGGAAGACCCGATGATCTCTTTCGAGATGCGGAGGTCCTCGGTGTAATCCGAACTCGCGACCCAGATACGGATGATCTCAGCGCCGAATTCGCGGATGACTTCGTCCGGCGCCATGACATTGCCGAGGGACTTCGACATCTTGCGGCCGTCGCCATCGACGACGAAGCCGTTGGTGACGACATGGTCATAGGGCGCGCGCCCACGCGTGCCGCAGGCCTCAAGCAGCGAGGACTGGAACCAGCCGCGATGCTGGTCCGAGCCTTCGCAATAGACATCCGCCGGCCATTTCAGGTCGTCGCGTTCTTCAAGGCAGAAGGCGTGTGTCGACCCTGAATCGAACCAGACATCGAGAATGTCTTCGACCTTTTCATAGTCGTCCGCCTTGTAGCCGGACCCGAGAAACTCCTGCGGGTTCGTTTCAAACCACGCATCGGCGCCGCCCGCCGTGATGGCGTCGGTGATGCGCTTATTGACCGCTTCATCGACCAGCACGTCGCCGGTTTCTTTATGCACAAAGATGGTGATCGGCACGCCCCAGGCGCGCTGGCGCGAGATGAGCCAGTCGGGCCGGCCCTCGACCATGGCGCGAATGCGGTTGCGGCCGGCAGCGGGCGTGAAGGCGGTCGCATCGATGGCGGCGAGCGCATTTTCGCGCAGGGTTTTCCCGTTGGCCGTCGGCTTGTCGAGCGCGATAAACCATTGCGGCGTATTGCGGAAAATGACCGGCGCCTTCGACCGCCATGAATGCGGATAGGAGTGGATCAGCCGTCCGCGCGCCAGCAATTTGCCGTGCGCGATCAACTGGTCGATCACCGCCTTGTTGGCGCCGCCGTCCTTGCCCTTTTTCTTGCCCTCGATGACCAGCACCTGTTCGCCGGTGAAGCCCGGCGCTTCTTCCGTGAAGGCGCCGAACTCATCCACCGTATGCGGAATTTCTTTCTGCGTGCCGAAGGCCGAGACCCATGCGATGTAGTCTTCCTGGCCGTGACCGGGCGCAGTGTGGACAAAGCCCGTGCCGGCCTCGTCAGTGACGTGATCGCCCGCGAGCAGCGGCACGTCGAACTCGTAACCGCCGGAAAAGCCTTTCAGCGGGTGATTGCACTGAAGCCCTTCAAGGGAAGACGCGGGAACGTCGGCGACTCGTTTCCATTCGGCAATAAGCCCGGCTTTTTTAACTTCTTTGGCAAGCGCGTCAGAGAGGACCAGCTTGTCGCCGGGTTTGGACCACGGCTCAAAATCGGTCTCCTGCATCTTCGTGACTTCGTAAAGCCCATAGGAAAGTTTCGGTCCGTAACAGATCGCCCGGTTGCCGGGGATCGTCCAGGGGGTGGTCGTCCAGATAACGACCGACGCGCCTTTGAGCGGACCATCCTGCGCCGGAAACTTCACCCAGATCGTTGTCGACTGGTGGTCGTGATATTCGATCTCCGCTTCGGCGAGCGCGGTCTGCTCCACCGGCGACCACATGACGGGTTTGGAGCCGCGATAGAGAAGCCCGAGCTCCGCGAACTTTAGGAGCTCGCCGGCAATCTTCGCCTCCGACGCGAAGGCCATGGTCGTGTACGGATCATCCCAGTCGCCTTCGGGCCCGAGGCGCTTGAACTCCTCGCGCTGGATGTCGAGCCATTTCTGCGCATAGTCGCGGCACGCCTTGCGGAACTCCGCCGTCGGCACGTCGCGTTTCTTGCGGCCCTTTTCGGCGAACTCTTTCTCGACCTGCCATTCGATGGGCAAGCCGTGACAGTCCCAGCCCGGCACGAAATTGGAATCGTAACCGGCCATCTGTTTCGAGCGGACGATGAGATCTTTCAGAACCTTGGTCAGCGCCGTGCCCATATGGATATGGCCGTTGGCGTAGGGCGGGCCGTCATGGAGAATGAATTTCTCGCGGCCCGCGGCAGCCTCGCGCAGCGCCCGGTACATGCCGAGCTTGGCCCAGCGGGCGAGCAATTCAGGCTCGCGCTTCGGCAGGCCGGCGCGCATGGGAAAATCGGTTTCGGGGAGGAACAGCGTGTCCCGGTAGTCGCGCCCGTCAGAAGCGGCGCCCTTCGATGCATCAGGCATCGTCAAATCTCTCTAAAAACTCGTCGTGGAAGGATGAGGAAGGCCCGGTTGCGGGCGCCTTTGTCAAGCCTCTGGAGACCACAAGGCGGCGCCTCAGCCGAGACGGGCCGGTACGGTAGCTGGCGCGCGCCGCGCCGCGATAATGAGGATGCTTCTCACCATGGCCGCCCTCTTATCAGGCGGGGGCTTGAAACCCAACAAAAAAGCGCGCCACAAGGGCGCGCTTCCTGTCTCGGGTCAAAATCGGCCTAAATCAGCTCCAGCCGGTAGACGCGGCCTTCGCTCGCTTCGCAGGACATGGCCCGCGACCACATGTCGGCGCCGCGCGAAGCGGTCACCGTCGCGGTCATCAGGAGCGCGCCGCCGCGATCCTCCACGGTTTCAGGCCGGTAAGGCGCCGACACAACAAAGCCGCGCTCACCCAGAGCGCCCCGGGCGTGATCGAGACAGACCCGATAGGCCGCCGCCGCCGAAATCGGACGCGGAGCGCGGTCATAGGCGGTGTCCGGCGTTCTGTAGGCCGGCGGCCCGCCATAGGCCGGCTCCCCGCCGGCAAGACCGCTGCCGTCATAGTCGTCGTAATCGGCGCCGCGATCGTCGTAATAGGCCCCATTATCATACCGGTCGTCATAGCGGCGCTCATCGGCGCGCCCGTCATAATAGCCGTCTTCATAGGCGCGCTCGCGGGCGCGGCTTTCATAGTAACGATCCTGGTAATAACGGTTTTCGTAATAGCGGTCGCGGGCGCGGTCCTCTGCGAGCTCATTCAGGATGATCGCGCCGCCGATGACGCCGAGCGCGATCGCTGCGCCCTTGCCGCCCCCGCCATGACCATGATGGCCGTGATGACGGTGATGTCCATGATGGCCGCCGTGATAGCCGCCCGCAGACGCGGTCGAAACGGCGCCCAACGCCAGACTAGCCGCTGCGAGGGAAAGGATGAGTTTACGGGCCATAACGCCTCCCGATGCCGCTGGAAAACGGCGGAAAAACTGAACCATGAGACCATTTTCTCGCGGTTTGTGTCGACAATGAGGCAAAATATATGCCGCGCAAAGCCGCTGGCGCACGTTAGCGCGAGCGGATGTTAACCGAGAACCGCCCGCGCCTTGAGGCAATCCTCGGCGATCTGAGCCTTCAAGGCGTCGAGCCCATCGAATTTCCGCTCGTCGCGCAAGAAACTCACAAAGGCGACCTCAATCTCTTTGCCATAAAGGTCGCCTTCGAAATCGAAGAGGAAGGTTTCAAGGAGCGGCGCGCTCTCGCCCACGGTCGGACGGCGGCCGAAATTCGAGACGGAGCCGTGAGTTTTGCCGTCGACTATTGTGCGGGTGACATAGACGCCTTTGCGCGGCTCGATGAGCTCGCCCAGCGTTAGATTGGCCGTGGGGAAACCGATACTGCGCCCGACCTTGCGGCCTTCAGCGACAACGCCCGTCACCGACCATTCCCGGCCCAGCATCTCGGCGGCTTTATCGACCTCGCCCGCCTGAAGCGCGGCGCGCACTGCGCTCGACCCGAATTTTTCCGCATCCGGATTTTCGGCGAGAACGTCGACGAGCTTTACTTTCATGCCCGCCTCCTCGCCGAGCGCTTTCAGTGCGGCGCCATCCCCGGCGCGGCCCTTGCCGAAACGGAAGTCGGCGCCGGTGACGACGCCTGCGAGACCGAGCCCGTCTTTCAGCACGCCTGTGACGAATTCTTCCGGCGTCATGGACGCAAGAGTTTTGTCAAAGGTCAGCGCAAAAATCTCTTCGGCGCCTGCCGCGCGCAACAGGGCGTCGCGCTTGACCGGCAGGGTCAGCAGAAACGGCGGATCGTCGGGCCGGAAATACCGGCGCGGATGCGGCTCGAACAGAACCACGCCCGGCGCGGCGCCATGGTCGCGCGCGAAGTCCGCCGTCTGTTGCAGCAAATATTGGTGACCTCGATGCACGCCGTCGAAATTGCCTAACGCAGCGATGATCTTTTTGGCGCCTACCACTGCAGCGCCTCCGCCGCGCCGATGGCGCTGAGCCCCGCTTCTTCGAGCTTCTTCGAAATCGCAGCCGCATCTCGCGCGCCTTCATGGACGCCGCCGTCCCCGGCGATGAAAAGCACGTCGAGCTTCTGATCATTGGCGCCGAGAATATCGGTCTTGAAACCGTCGCCGACGGCGAGAATGCGCGCGCGGTCCGTGGGCCCGCGCAACTCTTCAATCCGCTTCAAGGCGAGATCGTAAATCGGCGGATAGGGCTTGCCGCCGTAAATCACCTCGCAGCCGAGATCTTTGTAGATCTCGGCGAGCGCCCCGGCGCACCAGATCATCCGTCCGCCCCAGTTCACCACGATGTCGGGGTTGGCGCAGATCATGGGCAGGCGTTGCGCCGCTGCTTCTTTTAAAAACTCCCGGTAATCATCGGGCGTTTCATGAGCGTCGTCCTTCATCCCCGTGCAGATGATGAACTCGGCTTCTTCGAGCGGGCGGAAGTCGATCTTGAGCCCTTCGAACAAGGGATCGTCTTTCGCGGGACCGAGCTTGCAGGCCGGGGCCGGCAGGCGCGCCTCGATCGCGGCGCGGGTCGCGTCGCCCGAGGTGACGATGTCGTCCCAGCAATCGCGCGGCAGACCGATCCGGTCGAGTTGCGCGGGGATCACCCATGACGGGCGCGGCGCGTTGGTCAGGATGATGACGGGCCCGCGCGTTTCGCGAAATCGCCGCAGCGCGTCCGCGACGCCGGGAAACAGCATGACCCCGTCATGAATGACGCCCCACGCGTCGCATAAAAGCGCGTCATAACGCGCTGCGACAGCTTCAAGCGATGAAATGACGGCGATGTCGCTCATAAGGCTCAAGGCCGATAAGGCCGATGCCCCAACCGGTCAAGCGCTCCTGTCAGGCTTCCTTCATCCGTTACGCCCGCCAAGGGATAGACGCCGCCGCATTTCGGTAAAGGGATCTTCGCCCTTGCGACGGCACCAGTCTTGCGCGGCCTCAGGGTCTATGAATGTCTGCGCCGACCATGTGGTGCGGTTGATGAGATCGAGATAGATTTTGAGCGCCGCGTCGAAACGGCCGTCCGGCACGATGAACGCGACCCGGACGGCAGGCGTCGAGATGCTGGCGGCGCCGTCAATGGCGGCCGTCAGCTCCTGGTCATGCGGGGGAAAGTCGAGGCGCGTCACCTCGCGCAGATCGATGAGCTGGTAGATGGCCTGATCGGCGCGGGGATCGCCGTAAAACTCTGCGTCGGCGCGCCGCGTCTCCGCCGCCGTCACATCGCCGTAATAGCGCCAATGGACGCCGCGCTCGCTCCATGTTGTTTCATAGGGCATTTCGAGCCTCCCGTTCCTCAGGAAGCGGCGGCAAGCTCCGTCACTGTGGCGGGCTTGTCCTGTTGCAGATAATCGCTTGCGATGCGGGGCGGGCCGAAGAGGGCTCCCTGACCGTAATCGATGCCGAGCTTCAGGATTTCCGGCATCTGCTCTTCATATTCGACTTTCTCGACGATCAAGTCGATTTCATTCTCGATCAGCGCTTTCTTGAAAGCGCGGATGCGGGCCTGGCCCACATCGCCCTTGCAGCTTTCGCTCAAGAGCAGGGCGCCGGACGCCTTCACATAACGGAAATTCTGTTCGCGCAACGCTGTCCAGTTCAGGTCGAAGCGGCGGATGTGATCCACGGAAAAGGAAAATCCGCGATCGGCGACGAGGCGGAGGTTTTTCTTCACCCGGTCGTGCATCATTTCGACCGCAGGATAGGTGAACTCGAACACAAGCCGCTGGGCGAGATCTTCATTGGCGTCGAGATAATCCGTGAAGCGCGTGAAGAAGTCGACGTCGAAAATGGTCGCCGGCGAGATATTGCAAAAAATACGGTATTGCGCGCTTTTGGGCCCGAGCTGGCGCAGCGCCTGAACCGCACGCAACAAGATCATGTTGTCGATGACGCCAATGCGGTTGGCGCGCTCGGCCGCTTCGATATAGTCCCCCGGCTTGATGACGCCGCCGTCTTCGCGGCGCAGGCGCGAGAACGCCTCAAAGCAGCGTATTTTGCGCTGGGGCAGACTGACGATAGGCTGAAGGTAAAGATCGATGCGATCGTTTTCGATGGCGTCTTTTACAAGTTCAAGAGCGTGTGCGTCTTCGGCGGCGGCGTCGGATACGGGTTCGAATTGAAGCGACGGCGGCGTTTTCGCAGGCGACGGCCGGAACCGATCGACGAGATTTTTCAAGAGTTCGATTTCCTGCTGCGCGCGGCTCAGCGCGAAACCCGCGCGCGCATGAAGGATCAGCGTCACCACAAGCGCGGCAGCCAGCCAAATCTCCAGATCGGGTTTGAAATCAGCCCGGAACGCCGCCACCAACAGAAAGGCGCCCGCCGCTCCGGCGGCGAACAAGACAGCGGCGCAATAGCGCGAACTCTTCTGGCGTAGATTCATCCCGGCGCCCCGTATTTCCCGTTCCACTTCGCCACCTCTCCCCGGTTGCGGCAGACCGGAGCGTTTTTAGGAAAACTCTCTAAAAAAGCGCTTAAGTTTCGCGGGAGACAGGCGCGTACACGGGAACCAAACATGAAAAAACCCCGCGACAGGGGCGCTGTCGCGGGGTTGCGTTTGCCGCCGTTAAAGGACGGTTAACTGTTGAACTGGCTCTCGATGGGATCGATGACGATTTCGACCCGGCGATTGGCTGCGCGGCCATATTCGGTCGAGTTGTCCGCGATCGGATTGCTCTCACCGAAACCGACAGCTTTAAGGCGCGCCGGGGCGACGCCTTGCGCAGCAAGATAGTTGGAGACGGAAAGCGCGCGGCGCTCCGACAAGGCCTGATTGTAAGAGTCAGAGCCCGTCGAATCCGCATGGCCGTAAACACTGATGGAGGTCTTGTTATACTCTTTCAAGACCAGCGCGACGGAGTTGAGAGTTTCGTAAAAGCCCGGCGTGATGTCCGACTGGTTCACCGCAAAAGTGATGTCGGAGGGCATGTTGAGGATGATGTTGTCGCCGTTGCGGGTGACCGAAACGCCTGAATTAGCGAGACGTTCGCGCAGTTTCGCCTGCTGGCGGTCCTGATAGACGCCGATGCCGACGCCCGTGGCCGCGCCGACGCCAGCGCCGATGATCGCGCCTTTTTTGGCGTCGCCTGCTATTGCGCCGACAATCGCGCCTGCAGCCGCGCCAGCGCCGGCTCCCGCGGCGCCCGACGTCACCGTCCGGCTGGCGCGCTTTTCGCCTGTATACGGGTTGGTGGTGCAGCCGACCGCAAGAACTGCGACCGACGCGAGAATAAGTGCTTTGCGCATTGCTGTTGCTCCTTTCAGCGTTGCAATGACCGGTTCGTCCGGGCGGCCCCTCGCCTCCCGCACGCCTTGAAAAGATCGGCCGGAATATGGGCCGATTGGAGGCGTGGCGCCATTAAAAACAGGTAATTGGCTAGAAAGTTGCTCACATTCGCGAGACATTTCTCGCCATCCCGCGGCCGTCCTTGCGTGCGCAGCCCCTTGACGGGTTTCCCTGGGGCTCCTAAATCGCCGCTAGCACTCACCGGGGGTGAGTGCCAACAGGCGCTCCGCCGCCTGTTTTCCAGATTAACCTGTTGTTTTTATTGAAAGACACAGCTTAGGGAGACCTATCACATGGCTTTTCGGCCTCTCCATGACCGCGTGCTGGTCCGCCGCATCGAAGAAGACCAGAAAACCGCGGGCGGCATCATTATTCCCGACACCGCCAAGGAAAAGCCCCAGCAGGGCGAAGTTGTCGCGGTCGGCAATGGCGCGCGCGGCGACGATAACGAACTCATCCCGCTCGACGTCAAGAAGGGCGACAAAATCCTGTTCGGCAAATGGTCCGGATCGGAAGTGAAGATCGACGGCGAGGAGCTCCTCATCATGAAGGAGTCAGACATCCTCGGGATCATCGGCTAACCCCATCAAAAAAAGAGTTTTAAGGAGAAGCATCAATGGCTGCTAAGGAAGTCAAATTCGACGTCGATGCGCGCGAGAAAATGCTGCGCGGCGTCGACATCCTCGCCAATGCGGTGAAAGTGACGCTCGGCCCGAAAGGCCGCAACGTCGTCATCGAAAAATCGTTCGGCGCCCCGCGCACGACGAAAGACGGCGTCACCGTCGCGAAAGAGATCGAGCTTGAAGACAAGTTCGAAAACATGGGCGCCCAGATGGTGCGCGAAGTCGCGTCGAAAACCAATGACGAAGCCGGCGACGGCACGACCACCGCAACCGTTCTCGCCCAGGCCATCGTCAAAGAAGGCGCGAAAGCCGTCGCCGCCGGCATGAACCCGATGGATCTGAAGCGCGGCGTCGATCTCGCCGTCGCTAAAGTCGTCGAGGAAATCAAAGCCCGCGCGACCAAAATCGCCTCCTCGTCCGAAATCGCCCAGGTCGGCACGATTTCCGCCAATGGCGAAAAAGAAATCGGCGAAATGATCGCGAAAGCGATGGAAAAAGTCGGCAATGAAGGCGTCATCACCGTCGAGGAAGCCAAATCCCTCGAAACCGAACTGGAAGTCGTCGAAGGCATGCAGTTCGACCGCGGCTACCTGTCTCCCTACTTCATCACCAACGCCGACAAAATGGTCGCGGAGCTCGAAGATCCGTACATCCTTCTCCATGAGAAGAAGCTGGCGAACCTTCAGTCCATGCTGCCGCTCCTCGAAGCGGTCGTGCAGTCGGGCCGTCCGCTCCTTATCATTGCGGAAGACGTTGAAGGCGAAGCCCTCGCGACCCTCGTGGTCAACAAGCTGCGCGGCGGCCTAAAAATTGCTGCAGTGAAAGCGCCTGGTTTCGGCGACCGCCGCAAGGCGATGCTCGAAGACATCGCGATCCTCACCGGCGGCCAGGTCATCTCCGAAGACCTCGGCATCAAGCTTGAGAATGTCACGCTCGACATGCTCGGCCGCGCCAAGAAAGTCTCGATCAACAAGGACGACACGACGATCGTCGACGGCGCCGGCGAAAAGTCGGACATCGAAGCCCGCACGTCGCAGATCCGCAAGCAGATCGACGACACGACCTCCGACTATGACCGCGAAAAACTGCAAGAACGTCTGGCGAAACTCGCCGGCGGCGTTGCGGTCATCAAAGTCGGCGGTGCGACGGAAATCGAAGTGAAAGAGCGCAAGGACCGGGTCGATGACGCGCTCAACGCAACCCGCGCGGCCGTCGAAGAAGGCATCGTGCCGGGCGGCGGCACTGCGCTTCTTTATGCGTCGAAAGCGCTTGACGGCGTCAAGGGCGAAAACGCCGACCAGAACGCCGGCGTCAATATCGTGCGCCGTGCGGTTCAGGCCCCGATCCGTCAGATCGTCAAGAATGCTGGCGGCGAAGGCTCCATCGTAGTCGGCAAGCTGATGGAGCAGGACAACTTCAAGTTCGGCTTCAACGCCCAGACCGACGAATATGTCGATCTGATCGCGGCCGGCATTGTCGATCCGGCGAAAGTCGTCCGAACCGCGCTTCAGGATGCGGCCTCTGTCGCCGGCCTCCTGATCACGACGGAAGCCATGATCGCCGAAGCGCCGAAGAAAGACTCTGGCGCTCCGGCCATGCCCGGCGGCATGGGCGGAATGGGCGGCATGGATTTCTAAGAAATCCGCTCAAAAAGTTCAGTTGCGTAAGAAAAAGGCGGTCCACACGGGCCGCCTTTTTTGCTTTGCACACTTTCCCGCATAACGGGAAAAAGCGCACAACATTTGCGCTTGGCCCGCCTTTTGATAGTCTCCCGCGCGGGGCTAAGCGGGGTTTACTCATGACGGCATTCTGGCGCGCCGGGCGCGCAGCTTTCCTGTCTTCCATTTTTCTTTCATCGGCTGCGCTGGCGCAGCAGGACGCAGAGCCGGCGGAAAACGCACCCGACGTTACCGAGGAAGCGGCGGAAGCAATGGCGCCTGCGCCCGATATTTTTGCGCGCGACACCTTCCGCCTGCGCACCATCGTCTGCCCCTTCAAAGGCAAGATCGATTACAAGGGCGGCGAAATCTCCTGCAGCCTTCTGGAAGTTCCCGAAAACCGCGAGAAAGCGCGCTCCCGCATGATCGAGCTTCATGTGGTGAAGCTTCATGCGCGCCAGCCCGATGATTGGGATACGGAAGAAAAAGGCGAGTGGACGAAGCGCGAAGACCCGATCGTCTATCTCACTGGCGGCCCCGGCGCGCAGGCCGCAGGCTATGTCGACAGGTTCAAAGATCACGGCATCCGCGATGCGCGTGATCTTTATATCCTAGAACAGCGCGGCATCGGCTGGTCCGCGGATTTCTGTCAGGATTACGCTCTCTTCGATCCGTCGGCGGCGAATTCGCCAGACTGGGCGACTTATCAGCAGGCCGGGCTCGACGCCATGGACGCCTGTTTCGCCAAGGCGAAGGCCGCGCGCGTCGATCTGTCGGGCTACAACACCATCGAGAACGCCCGCGACGTCCACGCCCTGCGCCAGGCGCTCGGCTTCGATCAATGGAACGTCTGGGGCATTTCCTATGGCTCAATCCTGGGACAAGCCTATCTCAAGCAAGATCCCGAAGGCATCCGCGCCGCGGTGATCGACGCCATCGTCCCCTTACAACAGGACGTCACGTTCCACCACATTGCGCGCTATTACGACCGCGATCTCAACTTGCTGGAAGCCGCCTGCCAGGAAGACGGCGCCTGCGCGAAGGATTTCCCGAATCTCGTTGAAAATTACAAAGCAGCGATTCGCAAAGCGGCTGCCGGCCCGATCGAAATCGACGCCATCGACAAGGAGCTTTATCCGAGCGGGAAAGCCTATATCTTCCACGACCTTTTTGGAGCGGCGCCGTTCTCGCTCTTCTACGAACAGAAAAACTACCCGTCGCTGCCGGCCTTTATCGCGGCGCTGACGAACATCGTCGAGGAGGAAAATTACGACGCGCTTCGTCTTCTGACAGCTGGCGGGCCGGGCGGCGATTTCAGCATCAGCCAGGGAATGTACAACGCCATTTCCTGCAATGACGGCTGGGCGCCGATGATTAAAAAAGCGTTTGAAGAAGACGGTGTCGACTATCCCGTCCTTTCCATGATTTTCGGGGACCCCTCGCTCGCCGATCAGCAGGAGCAAATATGCCGCCGATACGGCGCCAATGCTCGGCCCGCAGAAGATTATCTCCCCGTAGAAACGAACATTCGCACGCTCATCGTTGAGGGCCAGATGGACCCGATCACGCCGCCGCCGCTGGCGCAGGTCATTTTGCCCGGTTTTTCCAACGGCACCTATGTGGAGTTTCCCTATGCCGGACACGGACCCACGCGGTCCGTCAAATGCGCCGGGGATTTTCTGAACAAGTTCTATGACAATCCCGAAGGCGAGCTCGATCTTTCCTGCCCCGAAAGCATGGAGCGGCCGGAATTTGCCGGGCCGATGTTTGAAACGAGCGGGCTTACGAGACTCGCCGCAAACTTCGCCGCGGACAAAAAATCCATTGCGCTTCCCGCGCTGTGGATCGGCCTTGCTGCGCTGATCTTCTTCTTCGGCGCGCTCATCTACACCTTTGCGCCGGTGGCGCGGGTCATCAACCGCTCCGGCGCACTGCCCACGGGCGGCGCCCGCCTCGTCGCGTGGCTGACGTCGCTGGCCGGCGCGGGCGCGATTGGCGGGATCGCCGCCGGCGCCGCCATGGCGGCGCAGGAAAACCCGCTCTTCCTCTTTGTCGGCCTTCCCGGCTGGACGAAACTTGCGGCCATGGCGGGCCTCGCCGCGGGACCGCTCGGGTTGCTCCTGCTCTGGCTCGCCTTCAAAGCGCGCATGACGCAGCCGCTGCCCATCGGCGTGACGCTCGGCCTTCTCCTGACCGGCGCCGCGGGCGTCGCCCTTGCGGCCTGGATCGCGGTATTGGGCTTCCTGCCGTTCTAAAAGGAAAAAAGAGGCGGCTCTTGCGAGCCGCCTCACTCAACGCAGCGCCTGTCGAGGGGAGGGGATTTGAGAGGCTGCGTGAATAAATTTCTTTCCTACCAGGGCGCCGATTCCACATCGTAAACCTGCACCGTTTCCGCCTGGCCGCAGATGCGATCGTCTGCCTGAACGGAGCCGCGCACCAGAACCCGGTCGCCGTCATCGAACCCTTCGAGATCACCGAGCAGAGTAAAGAGATTGCCCGAGTCGTCGCGCATCGCCGGACAGTTTTCGCCTTCATCGGTCAGGATGCCGACGATTGCGGACGATCCCGCAGCGTCGATTCCACCGACAGCGTTCGGCGTCACGCCCGTTTCGTAGTTGGCGTTGCGGCGGCGGAAGCGGCTAAAAATTCCGCCATTATTGTCGGACGACCAGATTTTCGAATCCTTGCCGCGTTCAAGGCGGTTTGGCGTCAGCGCGCTGGTCTCGTAACGGCCGTCAATATAGCCGTCATAACCTTCGCTGCTGGAAAGGGATGCGCCCTGATAACGCGCCTCGGGATCAAGCACCCTCACCTGCTCCGAAAGGATGGTCCGCGGACCGTCTTCAATAGCGGCGACGAAAATCACATGGCCGCCAAGTCCGCTTTCAGGGGGCTCCACATCAGCGGTGAACCGTCCGCGCGGGCCCGTGCGAATTTCTGAAACTTTTTCAAGTTCATTGCGGTTCGGGCCGCCATAGATTGAGATCGGCGTGTCGGGCGGAAATCCTTCGGCGCGAAGTTCGATCCGGTCGCCCCAGTAAACGCTGTCCTGCACCGCCTGCATTCTCGCGCCGTTATAAACAGGCGCGCTTGTATCAAGAGGAGCATTGGAAGCGATGTTCCGGTTTTGACGCGCCTCAATCGCATAGGCTTCGCTCATGATGTAGTCTTCATATTTGTCATTGCGAAGCGCGAAATATGCCTGCTCCCGGTCGTAAGTGTCCGGCAGATTGACGATCTCGTTGATGCGTCCGTCACCGTCGGTTTCAACGATTTTCAGTTTGGTGAGGTTGTTCCGGTCATCGCCGAAAAACACCGTCACTTTCTCGCCTTGGCGGAAATTGTCGCCAATGACGCGGATTTTCCCGTCCCGGGGCCCGCGCGCCGGAGAAATTGAGATCAGCGGGGGCGCGTCCTGATAATAGACATAGTCCCGGCGCTCCCGGTCACGCGGCGAGGTGCGCGCATAGTCTGGCAGATAAATCAGCTGCCCGACCTCAAGGCGGCGCGGTTCGACGCTCGGGTTCAAACGGTAAAGCGTGTAAAGCGGCACATCGAAACGCCATGCGATTTCGGCGAGCGTATCGCCATGGCGAATCCGGTAAATGTCGCGGTCCTCGTATTTTTCGATCCAATTCGCCTCTGCGTAATCGCCGCTGAAATCATCGCGATAGGCATAATTATAGTAGCGGTCATCGCTCGCTGTGCGCGTGCGATAAGCAGCGCCTTCGTAAACTTCACCCTTCACGGCGGGGATGTATAGAGTTTCGCCGGCGGAAACGCTGCGCGGGTTGCGTATCTGATGATTAGCGCGAATGATCGCCTCAACAGGGACGTCGCAATATTCGGCGATATCGGAAAGCGTTTCGCCGCGGTAAATCGTAACTGACTGCTCGCAATTGCCATCGAGCTGTTCGGCGCGGCGCTCGCCATAGCGGCGATGGGCGTCGCGGGCGGCGTCGATTCCATGGTCGCCAGGCTTGTAATCCGTGCGATCTGTATACGACGTTCTGCTGTAATAATTGTTATCGTAGACGGTGTCGTAATAGCTGTCTTGGCCCGCCCTGTAGTCGGAATAATACTGGCGGTCATTTGATGCGCAGGCGGCGCTCAGCGCCAACAGGCTGACGGCGGCGGTTTTGAATAAAAGTCTGGATCTGGCGTGCGTCATAACGGCGCCCCCTTTTTCAAGCGGCAAAAAAATAAAATCTGTCAAAGCAGCGGTGAATTAAACGCCCGCGCTGCAAGCTGGTGACTGGTTAACAGCAGGTTTATTGATTTGTTCCAGCGCCCTTTTGAAGTCTATGCTGCGAGCCTATTGCGCCAGACCGCGCACGCTCTTTCTGCTTGCGCGCAATCGCGCAGTCTTTCCACTTGCGCGCATTCGCGCGCGGGGGCAGAAGGCGGTTAAAGGAGCCTTTCCATGCTGGCCGACATCCTGCCCGCGTTCATCGCCGCCTTCGTGACGCTTTTCATCGTCATCGATCCCATCCTGGTGACGCCGATTTTCGCCTCGCTGACGAAGAGCGACGCCCCGCGCGAGAGGCTGAGGATCGCCTTCATGGCGGCGGTTTATTCGGTAGGCATTCTGTTGCTGTTCGGCTTCGCCGGGAACGCCATGCTGCATCATCTGGGCGTGACGCTCGAAGCCTTCCGCGCGGCCATGGGGATCATTTTGTTCATCATGGGCTTCCGGATGTTCTTCGATCCGGATTCAGAAACGCAGGCGAAAACGCCCGGCCCGAAAGCCTCAGCCCGGGACAACATCGCGTTCTTTCCCCTCGCCATGCCGATGCTCGCTGGTCCCGGCGCCATCGCCACGGTCATGCTGCTGATGGGCCCCGGCGTTACAGCGCTCGACAAGGCCGCCACCATCACCGCCATGCTCATTGTGCTGATGATCGCGGTGTTGATGATGGCCTTTGCAAGCCGGATCGGCGACGCGCTGGGCCGCACCGGCATGAACGCCATTACGCGTATTCTCGGCATGCTCTTAATGGCGTTGTCGACGCAGTATGTATTCGACGGTGTGCGGGTCGGCATTCTGGAAAAAATCAGCGCGGGTTAACGCGGCTTCAATTGTGGCTGGCGCCGTAAGAGAACGTTCCGCCGCTGTGATTGGCGCCGGAGCCGTCGCCGGTGCAGACGAACCGGGTGATCCTGGGCGCGTTTCCTGCGCGGCAGCTTTTTTCGATTTCCGACAGACCGCGATCGCAGGCTCTTGCGATATCGGCGTCTTGCGGCCAGCCGGCAAAGCTGCGCCAATCGATCGTCACGTCGAAGCTCATGCCGCAAAGCTGCTCGGTAAAGGCGGCCTCGCGCTCCAGCGCGGCTTCATCGGATTCCTGCGCGCGCATTTCCCGGAGGGACTGCGCCGCAAAGACCGGTGACGCAGCGCACAAAAGCGCGCCGGCGGCGGCGAGAGCCCGGATCCGGAATATGCCTTTTGCGTGCGTCATGGGCGCAGTCTTCCCCTTCATTGCGGCTGTTTTAAGACCGAAAACTGCGGAATTCATAAAGAAACCCGCCGAAAAACCGCCGCCTCAAAGGGTTTCTTCGAGATAACGAGCGACTTTCGCCGAGGACGGCCGGCCCGTTATGTCCCCATTCGGGACATAAATGATTTCAAGGGCTGAGCCATCGAGCGCGACCCCTGGCGCTGCGCCCGGAAGAAAGGCGACGCGGCGGATGCGCCCGGCGATGACGCGCGCGCCCGTCGCATCGTCGGCGACCATGGCGAGCCCCTTGGCAGCCGTCAGCACTGCGTCGGAAAGGACCGCAGCGTTGTCGCCGACCGTGCGGCGCCCGGCGCTGACGTCGAAAAAGATCGGCGAGCCGATGATGGCGCTCAACTGCGCCGAAGCGCCCTGCGCTCGCCGCGCCGCAGTTTCGTAATCTTCGAAAACAAGCGTGAGCGGATGGTCGTCGCCGAAGGATTTCGACGCCGCGATGCCGTGATCTTCGCCGGGCCAGAAGACTGTCGCTCCGCCATAAGCAGCGATCCGGAGCAAGGTCTCGCCTTCGTCGGTCTTGTAGATGACGTCGCCGCGGGGCCCCCGCGTCGCGCTCAGGGAATGAATTTCCGGCGCGGGGCCCGCGGAATCGAGCACGCAGTCGAGGCGAGGATCCTGAGACGAGCATAAAAACCGCACCCGCGCCGTCGCGCCGCGCTCCTCAAACAGAAAGATCCGGTCGTCGCTGGCGAGCACATAGCGCTCCACCGCCCGCGCGGGACCGTATTCGCTGACGCGGTCGCTGCGCTTGCCTACAAGCGCGGAGAAAGGGTTGTCCGACTGCTGAGCAAGTTTGACGGGCGATTGCGCAGCGGCCCCGGAGATAAAAACCGGCGCAAGCGAAAGCGCCGCAACCATCAGCAATGGCGCGGCGGCGAAAGGCGCCATCCGAATGCCGCCCCTTCGGGGGCCCTTGATTCTCATGACCCCACTGTAGCCTGCGATTTTGGTGAAAAAAGGGCCCCGCGAGCGGCCTTGCGCCCCGGAGCCTCTTTGTGAAATCAACGCCTTGGACCCTAAGCGGCGATATACTGGCCGCCATTGGCGGTCAGGACCGCGCCAGTGATGAAACCGGCCCGATCATCGGCGAGGAAAGCGACGCAATCGCCGATTTCGTCAGCCTCGCCAAGTCGGCCCACCGGAATCTGGGCGGTGATTTTTTTCAGCGCCTCCTCCGGCATCGCCGCGACCATGTCGGTGGCGATATAGCCGGGCGCGACCGCATTGACGGTGACGCCCTTGAACGCGCCTTCCTGAGCGAGGGCGCGGGTGAAGCCGATCATCCCCGCCTTCGCCGCGGAATAGTTCGTCTGGCCCATCTGGCCTTTCTGGCCATTGATGGAAGCAATGTTGACGATGCGTCCAAAGCCGCGCTCGCGCATGCCGGGAAACACCTGGTGCGACATGTTGAAGACGCTGTCGAGATCGGCGCGCATCACCTCGGACCATTGCTGCGGCGTCATTTTGTGGAACATGCCGTCGCGGGTGATGCCGGCGTTGTTGACGAGAATGTCGGTCGGCCCCTGCGCCGCTTCGATCTCGGCGACGCCGGCTTTGCACGCTTCATAATCGCCGCAATCCCATTTGAAGACGTTGACGCCGGTTTCTTCCTTGAATTTCGCTGCGGCCTCGTCATTGCCCGCATAGGTCGCGGCGACATTGCAGCCCTTTTCCTTCAAGGCGAGGCAAATCGCGCGGCCAATGCCGCGTGTGCCGCCGGTGACAATTGCGTTCCTGCCCATATTTTTGTTCTCCCTAATTTTGTTTCCACCCTACGCCTTTAGGCTACCGCTCGACGCACAGGGCGACGCCCATGCCGCCGCCGATGCATAGCGTCGCGAGGCCTTTCGACTTGCCTGAGCGTTTGAGCTCATAAAGCAGCGTCGTCAGGATGCGCGCGCCTGAAGCGCCAATGGGATGGCCGATGGCGATGGCGCCGCCATTGACGTTCACTTTCGAGGCGTCCCAGCCGAGCTCTTTGCCGACGGCGAGGGATTGCGCCGCGAAGGCTTCATTGGCTTCGATCAGATCGACATCGTCAAGGGACCAGCCTGCTTTTTCAAGGGCGAGACGCGAGGCCGGCGCAGGCCCGATGCCCATAATCGACGGATCGACGCCGCAATGGGCCCAGGACGCGATTGCAGCGAGCGGTTCGAGCCCGCGCTCTTTCGCCTTCGCTTCTGACATGACGATCAATGCTGCGGCGCCGTCATTAAGCCCAGAGGCGTTCGCCGCAGTCACCGTGCCGTCGTCGCGCTTGAAGGCGGGTTTGAGGCCGGCGACGCCCTCGATCGTCGCGCCCGCGCGAATATATTCGTCGTCGGCGAAGACAATGTCGCCCTTGCGGGTCTTGATCGTGACCGGAGTGATTTCCTCTTCGAATTTGCCGGCTTTCTTCGCGGCTTCGGCCTTGTTCTGGCTGGCGACGGCGAAAGCGTCCTGTTCCTCGCGGGTGATTTGATATTTCTCGGCGAGGTTCTCCGCCGTCATGCCCATATGATAATCGTTATAAACGTCCCACAGACCGTCTGTGATCATGGTGTCGGCAAAGCTTTTCGGCCCCATTTTCTGGCCGTCTCTGAGATGCGCCGCATGGGGCGCCAGCGACATGTTTTCATGGCCGCCGGCGACGACCACGGACGCGTCGCCCAGCCGAACCGCCTGCGCCGCCATGGCGACGGCGCGAAGGCCAGAACCGCAGACCTGATTGATGGTCATGGCCGGCTTCTCTTTGGGGATGCCCGCGCCGATGGAGGCCTGACGGGCGGTGTTCTGGCCCTGCCCCGCCTGGAGGACGTGCCCCATGACCGTCTCGTCCACATCGGCGCCCGTCAGTCCGGCCCGCTCCAGGGCGGCGGCGATTACCGTTTCACCCAGTTTCGCCGCCGGAACGGCCGCCAGACTCCCGCCGAAAGACCCGACGCCCGTTCGCGCCGCCGAAACAATAACCGCCCTCGTCATAGGAGCCTCCTCGCCCGATGTTATGCGCCCGAAGACCGGAGGGCTTGCCGTCAAGCCCGCCCTTCAGACGCGAAGGATAAACAATCTCAAGGGCTTACCGCAGCGAAAACTTGTGGGTTTCGCATAGGCAAAGCCTGTTTTCATGCTATAGCAGGATTAGCAAGCGCACAAAATGATTGCGCCGCAGCGCCGCAACACTTCTGCGGCGCCGCAAAGGGCCGGGAGGGCAGGACCATGAGTGAAAAAACAAAAGGCCGCGGCAGGGCCGAAGGCGAACCCATTGTCATCAAGAAATACGCGAACCGCCGCCTCTACAATACGGCGACGTCGTCTTATGTGACGCTCGATTTTCTCGCGGAAATGGTGAAGGAGGGCGACGACTTCGTTGTCTATGACGCCAAGTCCGGCGAAGATATTACGCGCTCGGTCTTAACGCAGATCATCTTCGAGGAAGAAAGCAAAGGCCAGAACTTGCTTCCGATCCAGTTCTTGCGACAGCTCATCAAATTCTATGGCGACAGCTTGCAGACCTTCGTGCCGTCCTATCTCGAAATGAGCATGGATGCCTTTTCTCGCAATCAGGAAGAAATGCGCGGCCGCATGCGCGACGCCTTCGGCGGGTCGCCCGGCTATGCGATGTTCGAGGAAAGCGTTCGCAAGAATATGGAGCTTTACGAGCAGGCGATGAAAATGTTCTCGCCGCTCGGCCCTTCCTATTCGCCGCAGCGCGGCGGCGCCCCGGCGCCCAAAAAGGAAGAAGATGCGGACGACATCAATGCGCTGAAAAGCCAGGTCGCCGCGCTTCAGCGCAAGCTCGACAAGCTTGAAAGCGAAGACTGAGACTTAAAAAACCGGTTTTAGGATTGGCGTCGTTCGGCGCGCTGCGGCGCCTCGTTCGGCGCGCCTTCCGGCAGCCAGTCCGGATTGGTTTCCGGTTTGCCGATCAAAAACCCTTGCAGAAAATCGACGCCGAGTCCCTTGAGGAGCATCGCGTCGGCTTCGTTGTCGACCCATTCCGCGACCGTCTGCATGCCGAAATTGCGGGCGAGATCGAGGAGCGTGCGGACGAAAAGCTGGTTCTCACGCGAGGATGATACGCCGGTTACAAAGGATCCGTCGATCTTCAGGATGTCGATGTCCATCGCTTTGAGGTTACGGAACGACGTGTAGCCAGCGCCGAAGTCGTCAATACCGAAGCAGCAGCCGAGACGCTTGATCTCGGAAACGAATTCGATCGACGCATCGATGGAGTCGATCACTTGCGTTTCAGTGAGTTCAACGGTGATGCGGCGCGCCAGATCCTGATGGGCGCGAAGGAGCGCTATATAGCCTTCCGCCCAGACGAAATCTTTCACCGTCTCCATGGAGATGTTCACATTGAGATGGATGTTCGGAATGACTGAAAGCGTGTTCAGCGCCAGTTCAAGGACGCGGCGGTCGAGGAGATGGACAAGGCCGAGACGCTCCGCCGCCGGAATGAATTCCGGCGCGGGGATGTTCTGGCCGTCATCGCCGCGCATGCGGATAAGGCACTCGAATTTTTTCGGGGTTTCGTCGAGATCGGAGACGATGGGCTGGAAGGCGAGACGCACGCGGCGCTCGTTAAGCGCCGTCAGGATGACGTCCGACATATGCGTGTTGCGCCGGCGCATGGAGACAACGTCAGTCTTGTCGGTGAAGGCCGACCAGCTCGACTTGCCAATGCGCTTCGCGGCGTCGAGAGCGGCTTCCGCGCGGGTCATGGCGTTGTTTGAGGTGTCGGCTTGCTGGGGAAGGCTGACAGCGCCGAGACACACGGAAGCGGCGACAGCGCCGCCTTTTGTTTCGATGACGCTTTCGCGCACGACGTTCATCAGCCGCACGCAGATCTGGCGCATGTGGTCTGCGTCGGTGTCCGCGATGATGATGCCGAATTTGGTGCCGGCGACGCGGCCGATGCGGTCATCGGGCCCGAGAACGCTGGCGAGCCGAAGGCCGACCTCGGCGATGACCTTGTCTGCGGCTTCAAAGCCGAAGTCAGAGTTGACGGCGCCGATATCGTCGATGCCGACCATCAGATAGGCGCCGTTGCGGCCGGCGGAAATCATCTCGGCGATTTTTGCATCGAGGGTTTTTCTAAGATGCGTGCGGTTGAGATGTCCTGTGAGTTCGTCATTAACCGCAAGCCAGGACAATTGCTCATCCCGGCGCTTGCGGCTTTCGATGGAGCGAATGACGCTGATGAGACGGCGGTTCTGGCCGGCGCCGATCCAGCCGCCGCGTTCCTCCACCCAATGGCCGTCAACGCCGTCGCGTTTTAATTGATATTCGCAGGAATAGCTCTGGCGGTCGCCGGCAAAAGCGGCTGCGCGCGCTTCGTCTTCATCGCCTTTGATGCAAGCGGAAAACGCGTTTCGGGTCGCGGCCACATGATCGCGTTCGACGCCAAAAATCCGCGCCGCCGCATCCTCGTCAGACCATTTCAGACTGTCCGCGGCGGGATCGAATTCGAACATGGTCTGAAGGCCGCGGTCTGAGGCATCGCCCTCCGAGGCGACGGAAAACGCGGCCCGGGCATGAGGCTCATTCGCCTCAGGCGCCTTGCCAGCATCAGACTTTGCATGAAAAAACGCCTTGGCGTTATCAGCCATCAAACTCACTCGCACATTTACCAACCAACCTTAGCCCCAAAGCCGTAAATAAAATTTGAAGTGGAAAGGTCCGGAACCGGCTAATTTCTCAAGGTGTTAACGAGCCTCTGGCGCGGATCTTGCGATTCACCTTGCGTATGTGATCGCAAGCATGCGAGGCAAGTATGAAAGAAGTCCTTAACCTTCCGGTTTTTACGCGACAGAGCGTGAGCCCCGCCGCCATCCCGGCTTTCGATTTCTCGCGCGCCATGGCGATTCACTCAACGCCGCTGTGTTTTGCAGGGCCTCGCCTTGAGCGGCGGGCGCTTAAACCAGCCGTGGAGAGCGCTGCATCAAAGCGCTACCGGCAATCGCTGCGGCTGTCCCATAACGGGCCGCAAGCGCTCGACATTTATTTCTAGAAAATCAGTCGCCTCAATCGAGGCGTGACGCCAGCTAACCGGAAAGGCCGCCGCCCACCGCCAGATCGCGGCGCGCCGTGACCGTGGTGACGATGAACCCTGCCATAAAGTCGAGGAACGTCATCGACATGAACAGGAAAAACACGGAATTTCCGAAGCCCTTCACGATGATGAAGAGCAGCAGCGAGACCACGAAAACCACCACGGAAAGCGCATGGTTCATGATCGATTCTGAACCTGTCTTGGTGGAGCGCAACAGCTCGACAAACAAGAGGCCCATGCTGACCAGGAGGAACAGATCGCCTGCGTTGACGGTCCAGATCTCGCCAGACACCATGGTCAGCTCGAGGATTGTTGATTCGTACCACACTGGGCCCGCAGCGCCGGTCAGCGCCAAGACGGCATATACAATCAGGCTGATCGCCAGCAATGGAAACATCTGGTACATGGACATCCTCTATCCTTCCTTTACCGCCGCCCCCTCACAGCCCTATTCGCCCCAAAACGAATGGCGGGCGTTTGGCGGCCCCCGTTAACAACAGCTTAACACGGGGCGCGGCCCGCGCCAAAACGGAAATGTGCGCGGAAAATCAGTCTTCTTCGCGAATTTCGCCGGGCCGGCGCGCGCGCGCGTTGAGCCACATCACGCCCATCAGGTCGCGAACCGCAACAAGTGCGCGCCCGATATTGGTGTATTTTGAAGCGCCATGGGCGCGGGCGCGATGGGACACCGGCGCGAAGCCCACCGCGTAACCCTCCCGCGCCATCAGGGCCGGCAGATAGCGATGGATGTGGTCGAAATAGGGGAGCGCCAGAAAGGCCTCCCGCCGGAAGACTTTGAGTCCGCAGCCCGTATCCGCCGATCCGTCCTTGAGGAGCCGTCTTCGAATGGCGTTCGCGGCGCGCGAAGCGGTTTTCTTCGCGGCGCTGTCCTGGCGGCCCAGCCGCTCTCCCGCCACCATCGCGAGACGGCCGTCAGAATCCAAGAGCCGCCGGTACAGCGCCGGGATGTCCGCCGGATCGTTCTGGCCGTCGCCGTCGAGGGTGGCGATGATTGGCGCGCGCGCCGCCAGGATGCCAGTGCGCAAGGCGCGGCTCTGGCCGGCGTTTTTCTCATGATGCAGAATGCGCAATTGCGGATGGCGTCTTTTCGCGGATTTGAGCGCTGAGAGCGTTTCATCCGTCGACGCGTCATCGACCATCACGATTTCATGGTCGACGCCTTTCAACGCCGCAGCGATTTCGTCGGCGAGGACGCCGGCGCCCCCTTCCTCATTGTACATGGGAACGACAATACTGAGGGCGGGGCTGAGCGCCGGAGTGGGTGACGGTCTGCTTTCCATAATGGAAGGCTCTTATCTGATCCGCGCGCGCCGGTCACGCCGGACGATCGGCGGCCAAGACAAACCTTCCGGATGCCGGTAAGATTTTGGGATGAGGGGTTTTCTGATCGACGACGCCGGCCTGTCGCGCCGGGCTGCAGCCGCGCTTGTGGCGGTTTTCGCAGCGGCGACGGCGTTCGCCGGTCTTTTCGCGTTGCCGCCCCTAGACCGCGACGAAGCCCGCTTCGCACAGGCGACGGCGCAGATGCTCGAAAGCGGCGACTACATCACCATCCGTTTCCAGGACGCCGAGCGCAACAAGAAACCGGCGGGGATTTACTGGCTGCAGGCGGCGAGCGTCGCCGCGCTATCGGATGTCGAGGCACGCGAGATCTGGGCCTATCGCGTCCCCTCCATGATCGGCGTTGTCTTCGCCGCTGTCTTCACTTTTCTCGCAGGGGCGAGGGTCTACGATGTGCGCACCGGATTGCTGGCCGGGCTCCTCCTCGCCAGCGCGCCGGTGGTCGCCGCCGAGGGCACCATCGCCAAAACGGACGGCATGCTCCTCGCGCTCATCTGTCTCGCACAACTCGCCTTCATCGAAATCTATGCGCGCGTGCAGGCGGGCGAACGAAGCGGCTGGGGTTGGCCCATCGCGTTCTGGGCGGCGCATGGAGCGGGAATTCTCGTCAAAGGCCCGATTGCGCCCATGATTTCTCTCCTGACGGGGCTCGGCCTCACAACTGGCGCGCCGCGATTTAAATGGATCGGGCCAATGCGCCCCGTCATCGGCATCTTCGTGCTGGTGCTGATGGTCGCCCCATGGGCGTTTGCCATCTGGAAGGCGACGGACGGGCGTTTCTTTTCCGACGCTATCGGCGGCGACATGCTGGGCAAGGTCGGAGACGCGCAGGAGGGCCATGTGGGCCCGCCCGGCTATCATTTCGCGCTCTTATGGCTGTTGTTCTGGCCCGCTGCGGCGCTGATCGTCAGCGGCGTCGTCACGGCGTGGAAAGAGCGCAAGGACTGGCGCGCGCGGTTCTTCCTGTCATGGCTCATTCCCGCCTGGATCGTTTTCGAAATCGCGGCGACGAAGCTGCCTCATTATGTCATGCCGCTTTATCCGGCGCTCGCGATCATGGCTGCGCACGCCGCCGCGACAAGGATGCGTTTCGACTGGACGCAAAAGCTCGGCACGCTCATCTATGCGGGAGTAGGGCTCGCCGCCGCGGCGTTGATCGCCCTACCGCCGATCTATTTCAGCGCGGCGCCGGTGACGGTGATCTGTTTCGCCGCCGCCGCCATCACCGGCATCGCGGCGCTTCTCATCGCTTATCTCTTCTGGCGCGGGCGCGGGATGGAAGGCGGCGTCGCCGCCTCATTGCTCGCTGCGCTTTACGCCTGGGTCTTATTGACAGCGGTCCTGCCGGGTCTTTCGCAATTCGCCGTCAGCCCCCGCCTCTCGACACTGCTCGAGCTCAACGACCGGCACCCGCTGCATGACGATCTCCCGCCCGTCGCGCTCGCCGGCTATTCGGAACCCTCGGCGATTTTTCTTCTGGGGACTGAGACCATGCTCGGCTCCGGCGGACAAGCGGCGGTGCGGCTTGTCTCCGGGGAAGCGAGCGCGGCCATCATCGAGGCCCGGGAGGAAGATGTCTTCCAGGCGGCGCTCAATGGCGCAACCGTGACAAGCCTTGCCGTCATCGACGGGCTCAACTACTCCAACGGCAAAGACGTGAAGCTGACCATTTACATTCTCGCCCCCTGATTTTTTCGAGCCTTGGCCATGTCCGGAGCGTCATGACGGCTATCTTCAGCAAACTTGCAGCGGCGCCGTTCTGGCGAAATTTCTGGATGATCGCCGCCGCTATCACGGGCCTGCGCGTGTTGACCCTGCTTTTGACGCCGCTCGGCATTGGTCCCGACGAAGCGCAATACTGGTATTGGTCGCGTGATCTCGATGTCGGGTATTATTCGAAACCGCCGCTGATCGCCTGGGCGATTGCGCTGACCACAGGCCTCTTCGGCAATGACGGCTGGGCTGTGCGCCTCTCGGCGCCGTTCTTTCATGCCGGCGCCGCGGCGTTTCTCTATCTTGCCGCGAAGCGGCTTTATGACGAGCGCGCTGCGTTCTGGACGGGCCTCGGCTGGCTATTGATGCCGGGCGTTCTCCTTTCCTCTTTCATCATGGCGACGGATGCGCCGCTGTTGTTTTTCTGGTCAGCGGGGCTCTACTTTCTGGCGCGGATCATCGACGCCGCTTCACCGCGGCTTGCGGATTTCGCCGCTCTCGGCGCCGCCATCGGGCTCGGGCTCATGTCGAAATACGCCATGGTCTATTTCCCGCTGGCGCTTGCAGTCTCTCTCCTCTCAAAACCGGTGCGCGCAAAGCTGCTGGCGCCGCCGCTTGCGCTGACAGGCGTGATCGCCGCAGCGATCTTCGCGCCCAATATGATCTGGAACGCGCAACACGATTTCCAGACGCTCTCTCACACCGCAGACAACGCCGATTGGGGGGCGCAGTTTTTTCATCCCCTGGCGTTCCTTGAATACTTCGGCGGGCAGTTCGCGGTTTTTGGAATCATTCCTTTTGCAGCGCTGCTTTACATCGTTTCAAAGCGCGGCGCATGGCGGATGGAGACCCGTGATTTCACGCTGCTCGTTTTCGCTCTGACGCCGCTTGTTATTGTCGGGGTTCAGGCGCTCTTGTCTCGCGCCCACGCCAACTGGGCGGCGGCGTCCTATCCCGCGGCGTTGCTTCTGGTCACAGGATGGTTGTTGCGGGAGAAGCGTTGGGGCCTCGTCAAATTCAGCGCCTTCTTTCACGCGTTCTTGCTCTTGGTGTTCACGGCCGGCGTGCTCGCGCCCCGACTTATCGACCGCGCCGGCCTCGCCCCGGCGGTCAGGGATTTGCGCGGCTGGAAGGAACAGTCGGACGATATCATGTCTTACGCGGCGGGTTATGACGCCGTTCTGGTCGATGACCGCTATCTCATGGGCGAGATGCTGTATCACCAAAAAGACAGCCCTGTCGAAATCGCCGCGCTCGACGTCAATGCGTCGGTCGACAATCACTACGAAGCGTTCCGTCCATTCGATCCGGCGCGCATGAAGCGCGTGCTGTTCGTCACCGTGCGAAGCGACGCCGCGCATGTGGATTACCGTTTTCGCAGGATCAAGAAACTTGGTTCTGTGGAAGCGGCGCCGGGCGCCGCCCAGCGCCGATCCTATACGCTCTATGAGCTGTCAGAGTATTTCGGAAAAACCGCCTCTCAGCGCTCGGACTGACGCCTGGCGAGGGAACGCGCCCGTTCAAGACCGCGGCCGCCGGCGCGCATTCTGAAACCGGCAAGCCGCAGCCCCTTCCGGATGGCCCGCTTCACGAAAAGAACGCCGAACAGCGTCCATAGGGCGCCGTCCACAAGCCAAAGAAACGGCTTCGGATAAGCGTCGGAGAAATGCGTGTGGAAATACCGGATGATCCCGGCAGTTTTACGCGCCTCGATCTTCACCGGATTGGCGCGGCTCGAGCTTTTGTAATGCGTCACCGCCACATGCGGATTGAACCAGACGTCGCCGCCGGCTTTCGCAAAGCGCAGGCAGAAATCCACATCTTCGACATGCAGGAAATAATGCTCGTCCATGCCGCCGATGAGCTCGTAATCGGCTTTCGGTAGAAACATGACGGCGCCGGAGAGCGTCGGCACTTCCGTAACATCAGGCGGGCATTCTTCCGTATGAAGATTGAACCGCCGGAAATAGGGATGGTTTGGCGCGAGCTTGTAAAGCCGCGTCGCCTCGACAAACGCCGTCCACGGGGTCAGCACGCGCCGGCGCGAGCCTTGCTGCTCGGCGCCGTCCGGATCGACGAGCTTGGCCCCCATGAGCCAGGGCCTTTGCAATGCCGCGCTGTCGGATAAAAGCCGGGCGAGGCCCCCCGGCGGCGCCAGCGCATCGGGATTGATGATGAGAAGATAATCGCCGTTCGCGGCTTTTGCGCCGAGATTGCAGCCCGCGGCGAAACCGACATTGCCTTGCCCAGCGATCACGCGCACTGGCGCGCCATCCCCCGCGGAGGCGGCCTCAACATCGCCGGGAAAATTGCCGTTATCGATGAGAATGATCTCCGCAATCTCAGGCTGCGCGCGCAAAGCCGCAATCGACCGGGCCAACACCGGCCCGGTGAAATAGCTGACAACAATCGCGGAGACAGGGGGCATGGGCGTTCACCGCTTTTCGAGCATGTGCGCAAGCGCGACGCCGCTCGCCGCCAGCGCCATGGCCGCAAGACGCCAGACCTGCCAGAGGCTTCCCTCCACCATAACGGAAACCAGAATGGCGATAAACGAACCGGCGATCGCGGCGCCGACGGCGCGGGAAAGACGCGCGCGCAAAAGCGCGGCGAGTCCGAACCAGAGAAAAGCTGCGGTCGCCAGGACGCCGGGCAGTCCGAGTTCGAGCCACAGTTGCAAAAACACATTGTGCGGATGGATGGGGCTGACGGAGAGCGCTACGGGCGAGCCCGGCACGTCGATCATGGGCGCCGTCTCCTTCCACATGCGCGCATAATCGGCGCCGCATCCAAAGGGCTGACAGGAGAAAGCTTCCATCCCTGCCGCCTTCCAGATCGCCAGCCGGTGAAGCGACGACGACATTTGCGTGGCTAGTTGCGGAGAAAAGGTTTTTTCAGCTTCGGCGTAAATCGCCTCTACAGGGATCAACGAGGCAAGCACAGGCGCGAGGAGAAGAAGCGCGATGGCGCCGCCGCCGACGAGTTTCAGCGCGAAACGCTGCGCGTTGAGCGCCAGAAGAACCGCTAGGAGGCCCGCGCCGATGGCGACGACATTCGCAAGGACGTCATTGGTGGCCGCGGCGACGACGCCGAGCGCCAGAACGAACACCGCCGCTGTCCGCGACCATTGCCTCACCGCAATCGCTGCTGCGGGAAACAAGGCGGGCGCCAGCGCCGTGACGCCGCGGCTTAAGGCGATGATGTCGCGTTCGCCCGAAGGCTCATAGGGAGGCGCCAGACGGCGCAACAGGCCGTCCGTGACGCCCTCGAAGGAAAGAATGACCATGCCGGCGACAAGCGCCCATAAAAAGGCGCGCCCCAGACGCCACGCCCAATCGCGCGTCAGGGTCAGCGAAAACCAGATGATGCTGGCGCCGACGAGCGCGGGCCCGAGCACCAGAAGAAACATGCCGGGGTCGCCTCTCGGCGACCAGAAGCCCGACAGGAAAATCCATAAACACAATGCCAGGAGCGATGCGAAACTGGCGAATTTCGGATCGCTCAAGGATGGATTGTCGAAAAGCTTGCCAAACGCCGACTGCCAGAAGGCGCCCCGCGCGAAGGCGGGCAGGCTCGCCAGCAACAGCCAAGGCGCCAGCCCGCGATGACCGAAGACCGCCGTCAGCGGCAGCAGAAAAAACAGCGCGTAAAACCAGCGCCGGCTGAGCTTGTCCCGTTTATCTCGCCAGTGCGCGGCCATGGGCGAGCGTTAAGCGCGTTTGAGATCGGGCGCCAGCGCTTCCGCCGCAAGCATGGTCACGGCGTCTTTCAGCGCCATGGTTTCCTGATCTTTCGACCCGAGGCGGCGAAGGGAGACAGCCTTCTCCTCCGCTTCCTTGGCGCCGACAACGGCGATCACCGGAATTTTCGCATGTGAGTGTTCGCGCACCTTGTAGTTGATCTTCTCCGAGCGAATGTCGAGATCGACGCGCAAGCCCGCCGCGCGCAACGCATCAGCGGTTTCCTTCGCATAAGCGTCCGCGGCCGAGGTGATGGTGGTGACGACGACCTGCACCGGCGACAGCCAGACCGGCAGGCGCCCCGCATAATGTTCGATCAGAAGCCCAATGAACCGCTCGAAGGTGCCGAACACCGCGCGATGCAGCATGACGGGCCGCTTGCGCGCGCCGCTTTCGTCCACATAGGTCGCATCGAGACGTTCAGGCAGCACATAATCGAGCTGATAGGTGCCCGCCTGCCAGGTGCGCCCGATGGCGTCGGTCAGGTGGAACTCAAGCTTCGGGCCGTAAAACGCGCCCTCGCCTTCAGCATAATCGAATTCAAGGCCCGCTGCGGTGAGCGCATCGGCGAGCGCTTTTTCCGCGCGGTCCCAGGTGGCGTCATCGCCGGCGCGCTGTTCCGGCCTTGTCGCGAGCTTATAGCGGATGTCGGTCATGCCCATGTCTTCATAGACCCGGGCGAAGAGCGCAAGGAACCGTTGCGTTTCGTCCGTAATCTGGTCTTCGCGGCAGAAGATATGCGCGTCGTCCTGGGTCATCTGGCGCACGCGCATCAGCCCGTGAAGGGCGCCATGGGCCTCGTTGCGGTGACAGCAGCCGAACTCCGCCATGCGCAGCGGCAAGTCGCGATAGGATTTGATGCCCTGTTTGAAGATCTGCACATGCGCGGGGCAGTTCATGGGCTTCAAGGCCATGAGATCGCCCTCGCCCGACAGCACCGGACCTTCATCCTCCGTCGACGGAATTTCGTCCGGCACGACGAACATGTTCTCGCGGAATTTCGCCCAGTGGCCGGACTGCTCCCAAAAGACAGAATCGAGAAGCTGCGGGGTCTTCACCTCCACATAGCCGTCCGCATCGAGCTGACGGCGGATGTAAGCTTCAAGCTGGCGCCAGATGAGATAGCCTTTCGGGTGCCAGAAGACCGAACCCTGCGCCTCCTGCTGGAAATGGAAGAGATCCATTTCGCGCCCGAGCTTGCGGTGATCGCGCTTTTCCGCTTCCTCAAGACGGGTGAGGTAGGCTTTGAGGTCTTTCTCATTCGCCCAGGCGGTGCCGTAAATCCGGTGCAGGACAGCGTTGCGGTGATCGCCGCGCCAATAGGCACCGGCGACCTTCATCAGCTTGAACGCCTTGCCGATATGCTTCGTGGACGGAAGATGCGGGCCGCGGCAGAGATCGTGCCAGTCGCCATGGAAATAAACCTTGATGTCTTCGCCTTCGGGCAGGTCGGCGATGATCTCGGCTTTGTATTTCTCTCCGATCTCCTTGAAATGTTTGATCGCGGCGGCGCGGTCCCAGACCTCCTTGCGGGTGAGCCGATCCTCGTCGACGATTTCCATCATCCGCTTTTCGATCTTTTCGAGATCGTCGGTGGAAAACGGCGTGTCGCGGGCGAAATCGTAGAAAAACCCGTCTTCGATGTTCGGACCGATGGTGACTTGCGTCCCGGGATAAAGCTCCTGCACCGCCTGCGCCATCAGATGCGCCGTGTCATGGCGAATGATGTCGAGCGCGTCCTCATGCTCGCGGGTGACGATCTCTACCGACGCGTCAGCGCCGATGGGCTCGCCAAGATCGCGCAGCTCGCCGTCCACCTTCACCGCGATCGCCTTTTTGGCGAGCGATTTCGAGATGTTCTCGGCGATCTCGGCCCCCGTCACGGCGCCGTTGAACTGGCGTACGGATCCGTCGGGAAGGGTGATGGCGACCATGGCGTTAGACTTCTTGTTTTACTGCGTTTCTTTTACAGGCGTTCGATCAGGGCGTCGGCGAAGCGCGCCGCCGCGCCAAATTCCGGCGATGACGGGGCATAGGTGAAAAAGAGTTCCGGCTCAATGAGTTCGACTTCCATAAGCCGCAATTCCCCGTCAAGGACCACGGCGTCCACGCGGGCGTAGAGCGGCTTGCCGGGGATCAGCCCGAGGATGCCCTGCGCCTGCGCAACGGCCCAGTCCGGGGCGGCGGCGAGTTCGGCGGAACCGCCATGCTCGGCCTGACAGCGGATTTCCCCCGCTTTCGGGCGTTTCGTCACCGCATGGGTGAAGGCGCCGGCGATGAACATGAAGGAGGTCTCGCCCCGCGCAGATATCTCCGGGACCAGGGCCTGAACGAGGCCGGGCATGGCCATTTTCCGCGCGGCCGCCCTGAGACCGGCCCCGTCGTCGCGGGCGACCAGCGACAGCCCGCTCGCCGTCGCCCCGAATTCCGGCTTCACCACCGCCTCGACAAGGCCCAGCGCGTCCATGGCGGCGGCGATGGCATCCGCGTCGGGCTCGACCAGCCGCGCCGGCGGCAGGGGCGCGCCTTTGGCGGCGAGGTCCAGCAAATAGCGCTTCGACATGTTGGCGCGCATCATCGCCGGCGGGTTGAAGACGGGCTGTCCCGCCTCAAGCTTTTCCAGCCAGTCGGCGAAGGCCTCCGGCGTTTCCTGATAATCCCAGGTCGAGCGGATCACGACCGCGTCCGCATCGCCGAACGCCGCCTGATCGCCGTTCCAAGGCGCGGGATGCACGGACATGCCCCGGCGCTCACAGGCGTCGGCCAGCGCCGCATCGCTTTTCTGCAGGGCGGGCTGCTTCAGACAGGTGGCGAAAACGATGTTTTTCATCATGGCGTTTGTCGATCAGAAGCGGCGTGAAACGTCAGGGGATATGTGACATGCTGATTTTGGTCAAACAGACGGGGACATCCATGGACATCCTGAAACTGCGGCTCACGCTGGCGATACTTGCGCCCGCCTTTTTCGCCTTCATGGCTGGCGCCGCCAGAGCCGAGGCGCCCGGCTCTCTCGCCGATCTCGCCTTTCTCGAAGGCCACTGGCGCGGCGGCGAGGATTTCATCTTCGAGGAAACCTGGACCGCCGCGGACGGCGGCGTGATGACCGGCATGGCGCGCGGCGTTTCCTCAGGAGAACTCAAGGTTCTCGAATATATCGTCGTTTCCGAGGAAGAAGACGCGCTCGTCATGCGCTTCAAGCATTTCAACCGCGATTACTCCACCTGGGAAGATGGCGGCCCAGTGACGCTGTTGCTGACGGACGCGAAGGAAAACGACGTCACGTTCACCGCCGATCCGCCATCGGAAACGGTGAAATCCATCCGCTACTGGATGCCGGATGAAGCGACGCTGCAGGCCGATATCGTGCTTGTCGAAAACGGCGAAGAAGGCGGCTTCACGCTGGTGTTTGAGCGCACTGACTAAAATAATTTCTCCGAACCCGTGGACATCCCTGCGCGCGTCTTTATAAGCCGCCGCCGGTTTTCATCGTTTCGCGAGGGGTTTGTCCGCCCCGCGGGCGCGGGCGGCCCTGCCGACGCCGTGTTCCACGATGGAGATTGACCACAGGTCTATTAGCTCAAGGGTAGAGCATTCGGCGTTTAACCGAAGGGTTGAAGGTTCGAATCCTTCATAGATACCGCAATTGGTTAGCTCAGTTGGTAGAGCACTAGCCTGTCACGCTAGCTGTCGCGGGTTCAACTCCCGCACCAGACATAACGGTCCAACCGTTTCGAATAACGGGGAAGGCCGGGGACATTCAGCCCGAAGGGGCGCCCAAGCGCGGCGGCGCGAAAGGCGGACCCGGAAGGCGCCTGGAAACAGGCCGCGCGCCGGCGCGGATACCGGCGGAAATCGATGGCGGAACGCGCCGCCTGACAGATCGGGACGCAAGACCCGATGCTGCGGGCGGGGGCAAACGCCGGGAATTTCCGCCTCAAGCGCCGGACCGCCTCGTTTACAGGGAATGAACCCGGCCGGCCTCTTTTTTTAATCAGCACTCGCGAACAAAGACTGCTGAATCTTTCTCCAACTATTTTTGTTTTTTCTCTTTACACAGACGAATGAGGCGGCTACATCGCGCCTCCTTCGTCGGCATGGGGTCGGCGATTTTGCAAACGAGCCCGTTTTGAATACTGGCGACTTACATATGAGTTTGATCGGACGCATGTCCGGCGAACGCTTCCGCCGCTAGGGCTCTCTTTTTCAATGAAATAGGGCCTTTACGGCCCCTGCTTCGCCGACGGGATCGCCCGGTCGATACCCATTTGCGCTATCTTCAACCGGGCCTATCAGAGGAGGCGAAGCGATGTTGAAAACATTCGTAATCGCTGAGAACCAACGCGGCCTCCTCATCAAGGATGGCCGCTTAATCACCGTGCTCGAACCGGGACGGCATGTTTATGTCGATTTTCTCGGCCGACTGAAGCTGGAATGCGTCTTTGCGCAGGGATTGTTCGCATCGCCCTGGGCGGAGATCATGGAAAAGCGCCATCCGGATTTGAGCCAACGCTATCTTGAGACCGTTCGCGTCGGCGAAGGCGAAGTCGCGATTGTCACGATCGACGGCCGCGCGACATATATCGTGCGTCCTGGACAAACGAGCTATGTCTGGAAAGTCCTTCAGGACGTGAAGGTCGTGGGCGTCAACACGGATGAAAATCCGCGTCTGACAAAAGCCGAACTCGTCGCCTACGAAAAAGCCGTGGCGACGAATGAGAAGACGATTGCGCCGATCGCGGTCGTCACTGTCGGCGAAACGGAGACGGGCCTCGTGTTTTTCGACCGCGAGCTTGTCGATGTTCTAAAACCGGGCCGTTACGGATATTGGCAGATTGGCCCGACCGTGACGACCAAGACGCTCGACATGCGTCCGCTGCCGCTCGAAGTCACGGCGCAGGAGATCCTGACGAAAGACCGGGTTTCGCTGCGCGTCACGCTGACCTCGTTCGTGCAGGTGACGAGCGCCGAGAAAGCCGCACTCGCAACGCCTGACTACAAGAACCATGTCTACCGGCTGGTTCAATTCGCGGTGCGTGAAGCAGTCGGCGGACGCACGCTTGACGAAGTGCTCAACGACCGCGAGACGGTCGACGCGCAAATCGTCAATCATGTCCGCCGCGAACTCGGCGACATCGGCGTCGCGGTGACCGAGCTTGGCGTCAAAGACGTCATCCTTCCGGGCGATATGCGCGAGCTTATCAACCGGGTCGTCGAAGCGGAAAAAACCGCACAGGCGAACCTCATCCGCCGCCGTGAAGAAACCGCCGCCACGCGGTCGCTACTCAACACGGCGCGGCTGATGGAAGACAATCCGACGCTTCTGCGTTTGAAAGAACTGGAAGCCTTGGAACGCGTCACCGAACGCATCGGCCGCATCGACGTCCATGCGAGTTCGGGCGAAGGCCTGAACGTCCTTGTGGACCGGCTTGTGAGCCTCAAACCCCGCGACTGATAAGCGGGGATGCGACACCTTCAGACAGGACGGCGTTCATACGCCGTCCTGTTTTTATGTTGCGCACAATGTGACGCACATCACAGGGCGCCGGGAAATCTCCCCTTCCCGGCCCCATTTGCGTCATGGTTGAATGGGATCGTCGAACTTGCCCGCGACAGGTCAGAGGAGACCCATTTGGAGATAATGGCGTCGCGGAGATCAACAGGGGGAGAACCATGATTAAGCACGCTCTTGCTGCGGGCGCCGCAGCTTTTTTCACCATTACATCGGCCTATGCCGGCCAGCCGCTGAACCAGTGGCTCGGCAATTACGTCAAAAACACCGACGGGTTGCACAGCCTGTCGATTACGAACAGCGGCGGAAATTTGGAGATTTCCGTCAAGGGCGAATGCACGCCGAACCCTTGCGACTGGGGCTCGGCGGCGGCGACCGCCTATTCCAATTCCGCAAGCACGGATCCGGCGTCGAACACGGATTCGATTATCGCGACCTATAATCAGGGCTTCGCGACGAAGACCGTTCTTCTCGACAATCGAGCGGGCGACACGTTGCGCGCACATATCTATACGCGTTTCACCGACAATAGCGGGCGCGACGATTACGTCACGCATGTGTCGATGAAAAAGGCGCCGCTGACATTGACGCCGGTTCCAGGCGTGATTGTCGCAACGCCGCTCAAGAACTTCAAAGAGGACTGCGTTTCGCTCAACCCGAATACGGTTTCGGTTGAGAACAAGAACGGCAGCTGGAAGGTTGTCGATGGGTCCCATTGGATCCTCGATGCAGGCTCGAACAAATCCGAAATGGATCGCGCCAAAGAGATCATCCAGCATTACGGCTTCACCCAGTCCTGCTTTGTCGGCCGTCCCGATCCATCGCTCAACTACTGGCTGAGCAATGGCGCGGCGCCGTCGGGCGGGCTTTCCGGAGAGGATTGCGTCAATATCAATCCGAACAATCTTTCCATCAGGAGCTCCGGAAGCAACTTCACCATCGTCTCTAACGGCAATCACATGGCTTTCACCGCGCCCTCTCAGGCCGAAGCGCAGGAAGTCATCAACGTCATCAAATTTTACGGCTTCACGAAATCCTGCTTCGTTGGACGGCCCGGCCCCTCTATGCGTTACTTGCGCAAGTAAGCAGCGCTAAGAACTGGCCGTTCACTGCAAGACGGAGCGACAAAAGATTGTCGCTCCGTTTTATTTTTCGCCGTTTCGTTCCGTCCAACTCCAGTCGCCGAGCTTCCAGAATTTCCACCCGACGCGCGGCGCATCGTCGGGCACAGGATCGAAACCGTGCGAGCCGAACGGATGACAGCGCGTCACCCGCGAAAAGGTCAGCCAGAAGGCGCGGGCGAATTTGTGTTTGCGGAAAGCGTCCGTTCCATATTGCGAACAGGTCGGCTGATGCCGGCAGCGCACGCCGATGAGATAGAGCGCCGGCGAGAGCGTGCGCCGATACAGCCAGATAAGGCCAAGGGCCGCCTTTCCCGCCGCGCCGGGCCGTTTCCGGGTGCTTTTCACCCCCGGATTTCCTTGCCCGCAGCCCGATGTGGCGCCATTTGATATTTTCTGCTCGACGGCCATGCGGCTCCTTTCACATCGCAGCCTGCGAAGACGAAAACCGCTCCGCTCAACCGCGTAAACCAACGAAGCGCATCATAAGCCCGTCTGCGAGGTGGTGGATAACTATTCACCGAACCTCAAAAAAGCGGCCTTTTTCATCACATAGGATGTGTTTCGCCCCGGCGCTCATCCCATGGATGCGCCGGCGGCGCGGCCGCAAAATCCTTGCAATCCGCTCCAAGGGCGCTAGGCAGGCGGCTTCGCATTCAAGCCACCGGCGGCCCCATCCATGTCCCGCATCAAAGCCCGCTTCGACACGCTCAAGGCCGAAAACCGCGCCGCCTTCATCCCCTTCATCATGGCGGGCGATCCGGACGGGGGCTTGTCCCTGGATCTCCTCAAAAAACTGCCCGGCGCAGGGGCGGACCTGATCGAACTGGGGGTCGCCTTCACCGATCCCATGGCGGACGGGCCGTCAATCGCCGCAGCCGGCCTCCGCGCGCTCAAATCCGGGCAAACCTTGCGCAAAACCCTGGACATGGTTCGCTCCTTTCGGGCCGGAGACGATGAGACCCCGATCATCCTGATGGGCTATTACAACCCGTTTTATGCCTACGGGCCGGAGAAATTCGTCGCTGACGCGAAGCAGGCCGGGGTCGACGGCCTGATCATCGTCGACCTGCCGCCCGAGGAAGACGCCGAACTGTGCCTGCCGGCCCGGGCTGCGGGCCTCGATTTCATCCGCCTCGCCACCCCGACTACAGACGACGCACGCCTGCCCACAGTCGTCCGCAACACCTCTGGCTTCGTCTATTACGTCTCGGTCGCCGGGATCACCGGCAAAGGCGCCGGGGAGACGGAGGCCGTCAAAACCGCTCTCGACCGCCTCAGGGAGGCGTCGGGCTTGCCTGCGGCCGTCGGTTTCGGCATCAAAACGAGCGAAAAAGCACGGGAGTTTGCGGCTTTCGCGGATGCGGTGGTTGTTGGCTCCGCCCTGGTGGACGAATTGGCTAAAGCTCTTGAAGCAACCCCCGGGGATGCCGATAATGGCGTTAACGCAGTTTTGAGGCTGGCGCAGGATATTTCGGGGGCGATCCGCGCCGCGCGCTCTTGAGCGCTTGAGGCCCCAATACATGCAACTGTAACAAGGCAATTAGAAAGCGCTGTCGGATATGAGCTGGCTCTCCAACATCCCTCCGGGCATCAAAAACATCTTCAAACCCAAGGACGACAATTCCGACGCCTTGTGGACCAAATGCCCGGGCTGCGGCGAGATGATCTTCCAGCGCGACCTCGACGCCGCTCACCAGGTCTGCCCGTCCTGCGATCATCATCTGGCGATCGGACCGGCCGACCGTCTGGCGCTCTTATTCGACAATGGCGTTTATGAAGAGGTCGATCTGCCGGAACCGGTGACCGACCCCTTAAAATTCCGCGACGAAAAGAAATACACCGACCGGCTGAAAGAAAACCGCCGCAAGACCGGACAGCAGGACGCCATGCGCGCCGCATCCGGCATGATCGATGGCGTCGCCGCCGTCGCCCTTGTGCAGAATTTCAAGTTCATGGGCGGCTCCATGGGCATGGCGCTCGGCGAAGCGATGCTGAAAGCCGCGGAAGCCGCCGTCGCACGCCGTGCGCCGCTGATCGTCTTCGCCGCGTCTGGCGGCGCGCGCATGCAGGAAGGCATCCTCTCCCTGATGCAGATGCCGCGCACCACCATCGCCGTGCAGATGGTGAAGGAGGCCGGCCTTCCCTATATCGTTGTACTCACCAATCCGACGACCGGCGGCGTCACCGCTTCCTACGCCATGCTCGGCGACGTCAATCTCGCCGAACCCGGCGCGCTTATCGGCTTCGCCGGCCCGCGCGTCATTGAACAGACGATCCGCGAAAAACTGCCCGAAGGTTTCCAGCGCGCTGAATTCCTTCTTGAAAAAGGCATGGTGGACATGGTCGTCCGCCGCGCCGAGATGAAAACGACGCTGTCGAAGCTCATTCGGGTCCTGATGAAGGAGCGCCGCCAGAACGTCGTGACGTCTGTCACGGGCGCCAAACCCGCATCGCCCGCCAATATCGCCAAACTTGAAAAACCGAAGAAGCCGGCGGTCAAAGAAACGCCGAAGCTCGACAAGGCGGCGGAATAGGCCCCATACTGATTATTCCGATGAGCGGAAGGACCTTCGCTTGAGCGATGTCGAAACCGTGCTCGCGCAGATTGCGAACCGGCGCCCCGTCATTATCGATCTGTCGTTGGACCGCATCAAGGCGGCCCTTTCCCGGCTGGGCGATCCGCAGACCAAACTGCCGCCGTTTTTTCATGTCGCCGGCACCAACGGCAAAGGATCGACCGTCGCCTTCCTACGCGCAGTCTTGGAAGCCGCGGGCCATTCCGTCCATGTCTATACGTCGCCGCATCTCGTGCGCTTTAACGAGCGCATCGTCGTCGCCGGAAACGAGATTTCCGACGCGCGGCTGATCGACGCCCTGCAGCGCGTCGACAACGCCATGGGCGACGACATGCTCACCTATTTCGAAACGACGACCTGCGCGGCCTTTCTCGCCTTCGCCGAAACGCCTGCCGATTACGCCGTCATCGAAGTCGGTCTCGGCGGCCGCCTTGACGCCACCAATGTCATGGGCGATCCGCTCGCCGCCGTCGTCACGCCCGTCGACCTCGATCATCAGGCGTTTCTCGGCGACACGCTGGGCGAGATCGCTGGCGAAAAAGCCGGGATTTTCCGTCGCGGCGCGCCGGCCGTCATCTCCCGCCAGACGCCGGACGCCATGGCCGTATTGCAGGATCGCGCAAGCCGTGTCGGCGCAGAGATTCACGCCTTCGGCGAGCAGTGGAATGTGTATTCAGAGCACGGCAGACTGATCTATCAGGACGAGGACGGACTCTGCGACTTGGATCCGCCGCGGCTGCCGGGCGCGCATCAGATCGAAAACGCCGGAACCGCCGTCGCCGCGTTGCGCGCCGCTAAGCTGAACCTGGATGATGCGACGATCTCGAAAGGCCTCGCCAACGCCCGCTGGCCTGCGCGCATGCAGCGCCTGACGAAAGGTCCGCTGATCGATCTCGCTCAAAAACTTCTTGGGGAAGAGCCGGAAGTCTGGCTCGATGGCGGGCATAATCCTCATGCGGGCCGCGCCATCGCTGCGCTGATGGCCGATATGGAAGCGCGCTCCTCAAAACCGCTGGTGATGATCTCCGGCATGCAGGCGAACAAGGACGCCGCCGGCTATTTCGCGCCTTTCGCAGGGGTCGCCCGCGAAATTTTCTGCGTCGCCGCCGATCATGACGGTGTTTTGGCGCCGGAAGCCGTGGCGAAGGCCGCGCAGGCTGGCGGACTTATAGCTACGCCTTGCGCCTCTATCGAAGAAGCCCTGAAAAAGGCGTGTGCGGATAAAGAAAACGAGCCGCCGAGATTGCTCATCAGCGGCTCGCTCTATCTTGCCGGCGAAATCCTCGCCGATAACTCTTAGTTTCTCTGCGCGTTTTTTAACGGAAAACCGGGGACCACTTTTCCGAAAACGCGCTAAGCTGCAGCTTCTTTCAAAACCTGCTCGACCCATGCCGCAAGCTGGCTTTTCGGCGCAGCGCCGACCCGCGTCGCCACATGTTCGCCGCCGGAGAAAATCATAAGGGTCGGAATGCCGCGCACGCCATATTTGCCCGGCGTTTCCGGATTCTCGTCGATGTTCACCTTGGCGACCGTGAGCTTGCCTTCGAACTCCTTGGCGATCTCGTCGAGCGCCGGAGCAATCTGTTTGCAGGGGCCGCACCATTCCGCCCAGAAATCGATGAGAACAGTATCGCCGCTCTCAAGCACATCGGCGTTGAAGCTGGCGTCGGTGACGGTTTTGGCGGCCATGAATAACTCCTTCAATTCGAAGCCCTGAAGATAGCGCGCGCCGGGCCCGTTTCAACCCGCCTTTTGGAGGCGCGCGAAGGCGTGATCGAGCATTTCGGAAGGAACCCCCATCAGCCGCGCATCATAGGTCCACAACAACGCACAGGCGATCTCACGACCCGGATAGATTTCCTGCAAAAGCGCGCGATAGGCGGCGAGCTGCGCCACATAGGCGCCGTCGGCGTCCTCCACCCTTATCGGCGGCGGGCGATTGGTCTTATAGTCGACCACGAGAACGCGTTTTTCCGTCACCGCCAGCCGGTCGATCTGTCCGTTGAGACGCGCGGTTTCGGGCAAGCCTTTCGGGCGCCCGACAATCGGCGTTTCGGCCATGGAGCCCGGCGCGAATACCTCAGCGAATTGCGGATCGCGCAGCACATGCAGGACTTCATCGCGCCAAAGCGCCCGCTCGCTCTCCGCAACTTCCGGCGCCAGCCGCGCCAGCAACCGGTCGGCGGCGGCTTCACGTTTATCGGATGCTACATCTGGCAACAGCTCCAAGAGCCGGTGCAATGTCCGTCCACGGAAATATTTGTCCCCGCCCGCGACCGGCGAATAGGCCGGCCCGCCCGCTTCGGCCCGCCATCCGCCGTCATCTTCGCCTGCGAGCTTCGACGGCGTCAGGCGCAGTGGCGGCGGTTCTTCCGCCGCCGCTTCTTTCAACCAGGACGGCGCTTCAATCTTTGGCGTCTGCTTATCGGCTTTGTCTTTTGTTGCAGACTTCGTCTGCGGGCAGGAAATCCGCAGCAACGGCGCCTCGCCGCCGTCCCAGAAAGGCGCATCCCCGGTTTCAACCCGCTCCAAGAGGCGCGCGAACCCGTCATGAGCGAGCGCATGCCACGACTTGACGCCGACAGCCTTGTCTTGCGGGTTCTTGCTTGTTCCCTGTTCGACGCCGCAAATATAAAGCCGGTCGCGGGCGCGCGTCGCAGCAACGTAAAAGAGCCGCCGGTACTCCTGATAAGCGAGCTCGGTTTTCTCAACCCGCGCCGCTTCGCTCAAGGCCACATCGCCGGCTTTCGACCATGAGACGAGCGGCGCGGCGCCCGAACGTTCCAGCACGGGTCCGATATTGCGCATATTGGCCTCGCGATGGGCGTCGAGGAGAAACACAACATCCGCTTCGAGCCCCTTGGCGCCATGCACCGTCATGACGCGGACGGAATCATTTTCCCGCTCCATCTCGCGCTTGATGTCGCCGCTGGCGTTCTCAAACCAGGCGACGAATTCGCGAAGGCTTCGCGGATTGCCGTTCTCGAAATCGAGCGCCTGACGCAGGAGCTCATCTATGGCGTCGGAGGACGCTTCGCCGAGACGTTCGAAGAAACGCTGGCGCCCGGATGGCGAGCCCGTTTCCAGGACATGAGAGAAAAACGCGTATGGCCCCTGCGCCCGCGCGATGCGCCGCGCCCCGGCGATCTCTTCCGCGGCGCACTTCCATTTTTCATTTTCGCCTGCGTGATCGCACAGCGACCGCCACAACGTCACGCCTTCGCGGCCATAAGCCAACGGAAAGAGATCCGCATCGTCGTCGAAACCGAAGAACGGGCTTTTCAGAAGTTCCGCGAGCGACAGATCATCCCCTTCGGTCAGCGCAAACCGCGCATAGGAGAGCATGTCCTCCACCGCCGGATCGTCGGCGAGTTTCAACCGGTCGGGCCCCGCCACAGGCACGCCTGCCGCCGACAGCCGCTGGATCACTTCACGAAACAGGGACCCGCGGCTCTGCACGAGGATCATGATGTCGCCGGGACGGATGGCGCGCCCGCGCGACGCAAGCTCCTCCTTTGACTCGAGCCATCCCTTAATGGTCGATGCAACGCGCTCGCAGAGGACACGCACCGGATGGCCCGCCTCCGGCGCATCCACCGGCGCATCCCAGGGATTAATCTCCGTCGTCTCGGGCCGCGGCGTCAGCGGCCACAGCTCCACGAGCCCCGCCTCGCCTTCGCGGCAGACGCCGTGCTGCAGCGCCTTTTCCTCGCCCAGCCCTTCGCGCGCGGCATCCTCCACAAAGACGGCGTCCACAAAAGACAGCACAGGCTCCGTCGTGCGGAAAGAAAGCGTGAGCGGGATGTTTTCATATTGCGCGACAGCGGCGAGACGCTTGCCGAGATCGTGTTCCTTTTCCTTGAACAGGCGAGCATCGGCGCCCTGAAAGGAATAGATCGACTGTTTCATGTCGCCGACCGCGAAGAAACTGCGCGAGACTTCGCGGGCGCCCAGCCCGCCGAAGAAATCCGCGAAGAGATTTTCAACCACCGCCCACTGGCCAGGCGATGTGTCCTGCGCCTCGTCGATCAGCACATGATCGATGCCATAGTCGAGCTTGTACATGATCCACGCCGCTTCGTGGCGATGGAACAGGGCTTGCGCGCGGTCGATGAGATCGTCGAAATCGAGCATGGCGCGCGACGCCTTCGCCTCGGCGTAACGCTGCCCCAGCGCCGAGGTCAGCCGCCAGAAAGCGAGCGTGTCGCCGTAAAGCGCATGGGCCCGGATTTCCTGAAGCTCAGTGAAAACGAGCTCTTTCAGCGTGTTCACATAAGGCCCGACCCATGGATCATGCTTGTCGGTCGCTTTGGTCGCGATCTGGTTTACGGTTTTCGACTGGTCGGCGACGAGACAGGTTTTCAAAAGTGCGTCCCAGCGCTCCTCATCGGCGCCGGCAGAGAAAAACGCGGAAAGGCGCTTCGCCGCCGCCTGAGGCTTTGCGCCCTCGGCGGCAAGCCCGTCATGCGCGCGGCGCAGTTCTTCAACGGAAATCTCGTTCAGAAAATCTTTGATGATGGTTTCTGGCGTTTCGTCCGGATTGATGGCGAGCGATTGCGCCAGCTCCGCCATTGATGTGTCGAGATCGCCCGGCCGACCTTTCGCCGCAGCAGCGATGAGCAATTGCCGCAGGTCGCTTTCGGTGCGTTTCAGCGACAGACGGGCGAAGGCGGAAGACAAGGCCAAGTCCTCGCGCGCATCAGCCGCAAGCGCATCCAGCGCCGCATTCATCAGCGCTGCGGCCTGCGCATCTTCCGCTACCGTAAAGCCCGGCGGCACGCCCGCCTCGATGGGGAAGCGGCGCAACACGCTTTCGCAGAAAGAATGGATGGTCTGGATTTTGAGCCCGCCCGGCGTTTCCAGCGCGCGCGCAAAGAGCCGCCGGGCGTGGGCGAGATAGTCCGCCGATTTCGGTCCCGCGAATGGTCCCTCTAATTCTGCGAGGTCCTCCAGGAGTTTCTCGTCGCTCGCCAGCGCCCATTCGCCGAGCACGGAAAAGAGCCGCTCCGCCATTTCCGCCGCCGCCGCTTTCGTAAAGGTGATGCAGAGAATCTTCTGCGGCGGCGCGCCCGCGAGGAGCAGCCGCGCCACCCGGTTCGTAAGAACGCGCGTCTTGCCGGAGCCCGCATTGGCCATGACGAACACCGAGCGCGTGGGTTCCGCGGCGGCGCGCTGGTTGTTGGTGGTTTCCTCAAGCGGCGTCACTCGTCGCCCCCCGATCCCTCTCCTTGCGCATTGCGCTCAGCCCGGCGCGCAAGGTGATCGTAATCGCCATAATCGTTCATGAATTGCGGGCGCGGCTGCGACGGATAAGCCTGCGACGCATCGGCGAAATGCGAGAGGATTTTCAGCAATCCTTTTTTCGCGTCGTCGATATGTTTTCTGGCGTCGTCGCCCTCGGCGCCGGCGAATTTTTCACTGGCCCCGCGCGAGATGACGCGCACATATTCGAAGCCGGCCACAGGCGTTTCGCCGAATTCGGAAAATCCGCCCGCTTCGACGATGAGCCCCGTCAGCGGCAATTGCGGACTGAACGTCTTGATCTGTTCGAGGCTCGGCGGCGCGCCGGTTTTGTAATCGATAATGAAAGCGGCGCCGCTCTCAAGCCTGTCGATGCGGTCGGCGCGGGCGGTCAGCGTGAAATCGCGCCCGTCAATCGCAAACGATGTCTGGCCTTCGCCTTCGATGACAGCGGGCGCGCCCGATTTGCGCCGGCCTGCGTCCCATTCGCTCAGATAGCGAAACGCCTCCTCGGCCCGCGCGCGCCAGAACCCTTCATGGGCGGGCCCCAGCCCATGTTCCGCGGCGTGGGTTTCATAAAGCGCAGCGAGGCGCGCGATGCGTTCTTCGTCCGACGCCGCAAGCGGTTCGGCGACATAGTCTTCAAGCACCTTGTGAAAGAGAATGCCGAGATAGCGCTGGTCGAAACCCTCGCCCAAAGGATCGAGCTTCTTCAGCCTCAAGATCTTCGACGCGTAAATCGCGTAAGGATCGCGCAACAGCGTGCCGATCTGCGTGACGGAAAGCGCATCGGGGCGCGCCTCGACTGGCGGCTTCGGCTGCGGCGCGGCGGCGGCCTTCACGGCGCGGGGCGCGTCGAGCATCGCGGCAATGGCGGCCATGGCGTCGCTTTGCTCCACAAGCTCCAACACCTCCGCGCCTTTCAGAATGTTCTTGAGGCGAACGATCCAGCGCGACGGCTTGGTTGGCTTTCCCGCGGCGCGCGCCGAACGGGTGAGCACGACTTCCGGCGCCGCGGCGAGCTGTGCAAAGTCGTGGGCGGCGAGGCCGATGCGCCGTTCCGGCGACGGCAGCCCGAGCTTGTCGCGCATGGGCCGCGACAGGAACGGATCGATGGCGGCGTCGCGCGGCCAGACGCCCTCATTGAGCCCTCCCATGATGACGAGGTCCGCCGATTGCAGGCGCGCTTCGAGCGGGCCGAGAATGGAAAGCCGCGGATGGGCGGGCGCGCGGCGGCGCACCGCCCCGCCAGCGATGAGGCGCGCGAAGATGTCGGCATATTCCCCCGCCTCGTCATGCACGATGAGCGCGAGGCCGGGGCGCAGCTTGTTCAGAAGATCGGCGCCGGTTTCCCCGTCCTCGCCGCGCCAGAGCCGGTCGGCGCCGGATTCTCCATCCCCAGCCGCGAGCATTTCCGCCGCGGCGAGATGCGCCTCGAACCGCTCCGCAAACGGAGCATCAGCGCCCGGCCAGACCGCGCAGGCGTTTTCCAGCGCCGCCAGCAGATTTTCAACATCACCCGTCAGCGCCTGCGCCTTTTCGAGCTTGCGCCGGACGCCTTCGAGACCCGCTTGAGGCCGCAATCCGCGCAAGCCTTTATCCATGCGCCGCACGGCTTTCGCGCAAGCCGCGCCGTCAAGCCCGCCCTGGAACAGCGCATGATCCATCATCGCCACCAGGCGCACGGGATCGGACGGATCGCAGAGCCAGCGCGCCACGAGCCGCAGATAAATGCCGCAGGGCGTGTTGGCGAAGGGCGCGCCGGCGGAATCGTCGACCACGACGCCCCAACGGCGCATTTTCATGGAGACGCGCCGGGCGAGATCGCGATCCGGCGTCACCAGCATGGCTGTGCGTCCCGGCGTTTCCACCGCCTCGCGGAATTTCAGCGCGATCGCCGCCGCTTCGCGCTCTTCGTCTCTCGCTTCGATGAACGCAAGCCCATCAAGGGCGGCCGCGGTCTCGTCTCGCGCGCTTCTCGCCGCTTCGGCCCATTGCCGCCAGTCGTCAGACGCATCGGCAGGACGCAGCGCCACCGTGATCAGCGCGCCGCGTCGGTTCTCGACGCCCTCGCCAACCGGCCACGGCTTCACAGTCTCGCGCCCGATGTCGAGCGACTTGAGCAAGGCTTTGAGGCCGCTCTGGGGATGCGGCTCATCGACCGCTTCCCAGACATGGGGCGGCGCGGCGAGATCGAGCCCCGGCAGAACGACGCAGCCATAAGGAAACCCGGCCACAAGTTTCATCATCCGCGCGACGGCGGGCGTCGAACCGGTGGTGCCGGCGATAATCACCGGTTTCTTTGGCGGCGATGCGGCCCAGCGTTTGGTCTGCAGGTCGATCAAGGCAATGCGCCGCGCCGCCGGGTCCATCAGCTTTTGCGCCTCAAGATGCGCGGGCCAGCTTTCGGTGACGATTTTCAGAAATTCAAGCGAATGGGCCCAATGGGCGGCGAGCTCTTCCGGCACGATCTTTTCAAGGCGCGCCGCCGGAATTTCTTCCGTATAGAGAGAATCGAGCAAGCGCCCGAGTTCATCCGCCGCGGAAATGGCGCCCGCCCATCTACGTTGGCCGTCGAACCATGTCTTGTCTTTTTCCGCAATCCACCGCGCTAATACGAGACGCCGTTCGGCCGAGGGCGCGGCCGCATCGAGCGCCAGTTCGTCTTCGAGCGCGCCGCCCGGCTCCGGCTCGTCGAGCGCGAATTCGTCCTCATCGATATCGCCAAGCGCTTTGATATGCGGCGTCAGGGTCGCCGCGCCCGGCGCAGTTTCCAGAAACGCCTCGGCGAGCGCCCGCGCCGCGCGCCGCGTCGGCAGGTAAATCGTTGCGTCAGGAAGATCGAAGCCGCTTTCACGGATCGAAACGGCGAGCCCTTCGGCGAGATCGCGCAGAAACGGCCGGCCGGCCGCAATGGAGTAGTAGCGCGGGCCCGGCGATGCCAGCACGCCCGCCATCAGCGCCGCCCGGCCCGGTTCGCTTTAGAAAGGATCGCCTCGGCGTCTTTAAGGCCTTGCGGATCGCCCACATGCAGCCAGTCGCCGCCATAGACGGCGCCGTAGAGACGGCCCCCCGCCGCCGCAATGTCCCAGAGTTTCCGCGTCGAAAACGGTCCTTCGGGCCCTTCGTCCACCAGCGCGGGGCTGATGATCTGGAGCCCCGTGAAAACGTAAGGCGCCGTTTCGCCGGACCTCAGCGCAATCCGTCCGTCTGCGGAGCGGTCGAAATCGCCGCGCCCGTCATAGCCGCTGGCGCGCCCTATGGGCGCGAGCAGCAGCAGCGCGTCCATGGTCTTGCCGTTCCAGGCCTCGGACAAGAGCGCGCAGGCTTCTTCCGCGCCGCCGTCGATCATGATCGCGTCCGTGTTGGTGCAGAAGACCGGGTCGTCGCCCAGCGAGCCCCGCGCTTTTTTGAGACCGCCGCCGGTTTCAAGCAGCAAATCGCGCTCATCGGAAATGACGACTTCCGGCGCAATGCGCGCTTTCACATGCGCCTCCACCTGATCGGCGAGGTAATGCACATTGACGACGGCGCGTTTGACGCCCGCCTCGGCGAAACGGTCGAGCGCATAATCCATCAGCGCTTTGCCCGAGACCTCGATCAGCGGTTTCGGCCTGTCGTCCGTGAGCGGCCGCATACGCGTGCCGAGCCCGGCGGCGAGCACCATCGCCGTATGCGGCATGGTTCCCATCACACAAGCTCCGGCAGGTGTTTCGCAAAGAACGCGCGCAGAGGCGCGGCTTCAGGGCGCGCCAGATCGCGGCGGAAATGCGCTTCGACCCGCGGCAGCAGATCGAGATAGCGCGGCTTGTTATCGCGCTTCGCCAGCCGCGCGAAAATGCCGAGAATTTTTGCGTTCCTCTGCGTCGCGAGGATCGCATAATCGCGGAAGAAGCCTTGCTGATCGAATTGCGGGCTGCCGAAGCTTGCATAATAGGCGATCATTTTCTCCGCGAGTTGCGGAGCCACATCGCGCCGCGCGTCCTCTAACAGCGACACGAGATCGTAAGCGGCATGACCGTAGAGCGCGTCCTGAAAATCGATCACGCCGACTCGCGCCGCGTCTTTCCTGTCCGGAAGCCACAACAGGTTTTCGGCGTGATAATCGCGCAGCACATAAACATGCGGCGCAGAGAGATTTTTGAAAATATCGCGCCAGAGCGACAGATACTCCGTCATCAGATCATCGGATGCGGGCGCGCCCTTCTTCAGCGGCCAATACCATTCCATCAGCAGCGCCGCCTCGGCCTCAAGCGCGAGCGGGTCATAGTCGAGCATCGCATAGGCGTCGCTTCTGGGCGGTTCGGCGCCGCTTTCATGCAGGCGCGCCAGCGCGTCGATGGCGGCGCGGTAAAGCATTTCCTCATCGATCTTGCCGGCGACCCGCGCAAAGAGATCGTCGCCGAGATCTTCGAGCAGGGCGAACCCGGCGGCGGGGTCGGCGGCGTAAATCTCCGGCGCGGAAAGCCCTGAGCCCCGCAACGCGTTCGACAGCGTGGTGAAGGCGTTTAGATTGGGACCTGCCAACCGCGCCATGGCGTTATAGCCGAGCGCCCTGCGCACGCCTTCGTCCGCGTCCGGCGGGCAGGCGGCGGTTTCGGCGCCCGGCGGCGCGATCATCAGAACCGCCGGCCGGCCGTTCAGATGAAGGCGCTGATAACTGCGCGTCGAGGCGTCGCCCGCCAGCGGCGCCGCGGCGGCTTCGCCCCAGCCCGATGCTTTCAAAAAATTCTGCCGCGCTTCGTCCCTCGTCACTCTTTCTCACTCACAATAATTTCCGCGATTCCAGTTTAGGCGATTCCCGCCGCGGCGAGCCGCGCTTTCCAGCGCTCATCGCCATCGAGATGCGCGCGCCTTCCGGCGCCCGCCGTTTCAAGCCGCACGGTCAACGCGCCGTCCGGCAGCAGGCCCTCGATCCGCTCCGGCCATTCGATCAGCAAGGCGCCCTCGTCAAGCGCCTCTTCAAGGCCCAGCTCCCATATCTCGGCGGGGTTTTCGAGCCGGTAAAGGTCGAAATGCCATAAAGGAAAATCCGGCCCGTCATAAGTCTCGACGAGGGTGAAAGTGGGGCTCGGCGCGTCCTTGACGCCCGTCAGCGCGGCAATCAGCGCCCGCGCCAGGGTCGATTTTCCGGCGCCGAGATCCCCTTCCAGCCGGACGATGTCGCCCTGCCGCAGAACGGGCGCCAGCGCCGCGCCGAGCGCGCGCGTCGCCGCTTCGTCCGCGAGAGCCGCCATCTTCAAAAGCACCGCGCCGCTCCTTGAGGGGCCTTGCGCAGAACGCAATCGCCCGAAAAAAGGCTTGCTCTCCTGCGCCGATCCCTTACATCCACGGCTTTGTCGTTTTCCACATCAGCCGCACCTCGAGTCTCATGCCAAAAATCACCTACATCGAAAACAACGGAACCGAACATGTCGTCGACGCCGAAAAAGGCGTGTCGGTGATGGAGGCGGCTGTCAAGAACATGGTGCCCGGCATCGACGCCGATTGCGGCGGGGCCTGCGCCTGCGCCACCTGTCACGTCTATGTGGACGAGGCCTGGGTCGAAAAAACCGGCAAGCCGGAGTCGATGGAGGAATCCATGCTCGACTTCGCCTATGAGCCGAAGCCGAATTCGCGCCTCTCCTGCCAGATCACGGTGACCGACGCGCTGGACGGCCTGGTGGTGCGCCTGCCGGAATTTCAGGGCTAGTTTTCCCGTTAACCCATTTGCCGTTGACTCCCGCCGTTTCGGCGCGCTTCAATGAACAAATGCAGAACGTCGTTTCTTTTTCAGACCCCGCCGCCGATCCCTGCCGTCCCGACCGCACAATTGCGCTGACACGGGGCGTCACGCGGCTGTTCCTGGATCTGGGGTTGGCGCCCTTATGCGAATTCCGCCTCGCCAATGGACGGCGCGCGGATGTGGCGGGCGTCGACCGCAAGGGCCGCTTCGTCATCGCCGAGGTGAAGTCCTGCCGCGCCGATTTCGAGGTGGACCAGAAATGGCCGGACTATCTCGATTTCTGCGATCAGTTTTATTTCGCCGTGGATCCGGATTTTCCGCGCGAGCTTTTGCCCGGCACGGAGGGTCTCATCATCGCCGACGATTACGGCGCAGCGATCGCGCGAGCGGCCGAGGATAGGCCGCTCAATGCCGCGCGACGCAAGGCGGTCATGTTGCGCTTCGCGCGGCAGGCGGCGGCGAAAAGCTTCGCCGCGCCCATCGATCCGTAAACGGATTTTAAGCGTTACTGCGGCGTGAGGCGCAGAATCTTGCCTGTCCCGGCCTCATTGCGGCCCCCTTCTGTCGCCACATAGATGGCGCCGTCCGGACCGACACGCACGTCGCGTACGCGCTCGCCGCGATCGAGGAGATACCGCTCCTCGCCCACAGGCTCGTTGCCTTCCATAATGATATGATGCAGCGCCGCGCCGGAGAGCCCCCCGGCCAGCAGATCGCCGTCCCAGCCCTCGAAAAGATCGCCGCGATAGACCGCAAGGCCTGACACGCCAATCGACGGCGTCCAGTATTTCACCGGCTGGGTCGTGCCCTCATATTCCGTAAACGGAGAAATCTTTGCGCCGTTATAGTCGATGCCGTAAGTGGCGAGCGGCCAGCCGTAATTATTGCCGCGTTCGATGATGTTGATCTCATCGCCGCCCCTAGGCCCGTGCTCGTTCTCCCACAAAATATCGCGCTCGGCGTCATAGGCGAGGCCTTGCGGGTTGCGATGCCCCTTGGTGAAAAGCTCCGGCCGTTCTCCATCGCCGAAAGTCGGATTGTCATCCGGGATTGACCCGTCTTCATTGAGCCGGATGACCGACCCGAAGCTCGACGTCATGTCCTGCGCCTTCTCTTTGTATTTCGAACCTTCGCCGATGGTCATATAGAGCTTGCCGTCGCCGCCCCAGACCATGCGCGCGCCATAATGGTGGCCTGTGTCTTTCAGGGGCTTGGCGTCATAGAGCACTTCGAGACCGGAGAGCGACGAGCCGTCAAACACCGCGCGGGCGAGACGCGTCGCGTTCGCTTTTTCCGTGCCATGCGCGTAGCTGATGTAAAGCACGCCGTTTTCTTCGAAATCCGGATGCAGAAGAATGTCGAAAAGGCCGCCCTGATTGTAGGCCAGCACTTCCGGCACGCCCGCGACCGGCTCCGGAACGAGTTCGCCGTCGCGAATGACGCGCATGCGCCCTGCCCGCTCCGTAAAGAGTATGTCGCCATTGGGCAGGAAGGCGATGGACCAGGGCACGTCGAGGCCGTCCGCCAGCACTTCCACATTGAGCGCAACCTCCCCCTCGGGCGCGGGATCGGCGAGCGTTTCCTGAAGGCTCGCATCGCCGCCCCCTTTGGGCGACGAGGCCTCGCCGCCGCCGGAACACGCAGCCATCATCGCCGCGCAGCAGGTCATCATCAGAAATCGGGTCGTCATCGCCATGGCCGGGCCCTTTCAATTGGGATAGAAACTGATGACTCATGGGTAGGCGGCGCGGGCAAGCGCCGTCAATATAAACCGCGCAGGAATCGCCGCCCGCATGTTGCGTCGCGGCAGGGAGGGGCCAGATGAACGCCGGAGCTTTCGTGAAAACGCTTGTCGCTTATGTGCTTTCCGTCGCCGCGACTTATGTCCTGTCGGTCGGTTTTTACACCCAGCAGGTGATTGCGAAAATGGCTGCGGTCGGCGCTGAATATACGGCGCAGCAACAGATCGACACATTTCTCAAGAATCTCACGGGGCTGTGGATTTTGGGCGCGATGACCGCTATCGCGCTCCTGATCGGTTTTGTAGCGGCGTTTCTTGTCAAACACTTCCTGAAACCGCTCGCCCCTATCGCCTATCCCGCCGCCGGCGCCGCGGCGATGCTGGTCATGCTGGTGCTGATCGAACAGCAGCTTGGCGGCGGCGCGGGGATCGTCGGCGGCGCGCGCGATGCGACGGGACTTGCCTTGCAGGCGCTGGCGGGCCTAATCGGCGGCGCCGTCTTCGCATTCATGCGCCCGCGCTAATGTCTTCACCTTGCCTCAAAGGATCCGCTTCATGAACCTGGCCTTTTTCCGCGCTATTTTCGTTGCCTTTTGCGTTTCTATTGGTTCCGCCGCTCTTGCGCAGGAAACAACGGAACAGCAAACCGCCCCGGCTCCTGAACCAGAGCCGGACACGCTCGAAGACATCATGGAAGATCACTGGGCGTGGGTGATGGAGGAGAACCCCGTCTTCGCCAGCAGTCTCGGGGTTCGCGATTATGACGACGAACTAAGCGACCCGTCCCTCAAGGCCGAAGCGGCGCGGGAAGCGAAAACCGCCGAGTTCGCCGAACGTCTAAAAGCGCTCGATGAAACACAGCTCTCCGAAGAAGAGCGCGTCAATTACAAGCTCTTGCTCCTGAGCCTGGAAAACGATCTCGCCGAAGCGAAATTCGGCGGCAAATATTTCCTCATGAGCAACCGCTTCGGGCCGCACAGCGTCGTCACCGGCCTGCCGGATCAACTGCCGTTTTTCACGCTCGCCGATTACGAAAGCTATGTGGCGCGCCTCGAAGCAGTTCCGGCATTCCTCGAAGCGGCGACGGAGACCTTGCGCGCCGGGGCCGAAGCGGGATGGACGCGCCCTTGCGAAGCCATGGAAGGCGTCGAGGAATCGATCCGTTATCATGTGGTTGAAGACGCCAATGACAGCGTCCTCATGAAACCTTTCGAAAAACCGCTGGCGACGATCTCCACCCGCAACTGGCGCCAGCTTCAGGCCGACGCCGCCGACGCCATCGACGACAAGGTGGTTCCGGCGCTCGCCGCCTTTGCGGATTTCTACGCAACGGAATACGCCCCGGCGTGCAAGGCGGAAATCGGTGCGAGCGCGCTCCCCGAGGGCGCGGCTTACTACGCCCATCGCGCGCAAGTTTATACGACTACGGACAGAACGCCGGACCAGATTCACAAGCTCGGCCTTTCCGAAGTCAAACGCATTCGCGCCGAAATGGACAAGGTGATCGAATCCACCGGCTTTGAAGGCGACTTCAAGGCGTTCCAGGATTTTCTGCGCACCGATCCGCAATTCTACGCGAAAACGCCGGAAGAGCTGATGGCGGCGAACGCGCTCGTCGCCAAGAAAGCCGACGGCGCGCTGACGCAACTCTTCACGCGCTTGCCGCGCATGCCCTACACGGTGAAGCCGATCCCCGAAGATATCGCGGAAGGGACGACCACCGCCTACTACGAGCCGCCGGCGGGCGACGGCAGCCGCCCCGGCGTTTATCGCGTCAACACGTCAAAGCTCGACACGCGCCCGCTTTATGAAATCGAGGCGCTGACGCTGCACGAAGCAGTGCCCGGCCATCATTTCCAGATCGCCCTGGCGCAGGAAACCGAAATTCCCAATTTCCGCAAATACAGCTTCGTGACCGCCTTTGTGGAGGGTTGGGGACTTTACGCCGAAAGCCTCGGCCGCGATGCAGGCTTTTACGAAGATCCCTATTCCGACTTCGGTCGCCTCTCTTACGAGATGTGGCGCGCCTGCCGCCTTGTCGTCGATACCGGCATTCATGCGAAGGGCTGGACCAAGCAGCAGGCGATCGACTACATGGCTGAAAACACGGTGCTGTCGCTGCACAATATCGAAGCGGAAGTGAACCGCTACATCACCAATCCGGGCCAGGCGCTCGCCTATAAAATGGGCGAGTTGAAAATGCAGGAACTCCGGAAACGCGCGTCCGACGCGCTGGGCCGAGAATTCGATTTGCGCAAGTTCAACGACGCCCTTCTCGCCAACGGCGCCGTGCCCTTGTCCGTGCTTGAAGAGAATATCGACGCCTGGATCGCAGAGCAGCAGAACTAGAAACGGCGGGAGGCGCGTTTTATTGCGCGTCTCCGTCTTCTTCGTCGGGTTCTACGGTCAGGGTTTGCGTCTCGGGCGCGTCAGGATCGTCGGTCACCACGTCGAGAATATAGACAGACCCCCGCCGGCGGCTGAGCCTGGCTTCCGATTTGCGCGCCAGCTCCGCCGCTTCATAAGAAAGCCCGCCGCGCATGCCTTCGCTTGAAAGGTTTGACCAGCGCGAGCCGAGATCGCTGCCGGCCGCCACCGCCGCCGGATTGTCGCTTGACGGCGAGCGGATCGTCTCACCGCTTTCAACGTCGGCGGTATTATAGGCGAAGCGGCTGGCGCGCGGGTTGGCCGGTTTCTCCGCAAGAATTTCAGCCGTTGTCCAGTCTGCATAGCGGCTTAAATGCGCGTAGAGACTGGCCGGCCAGTCTGTAAAAAAATACGGGCGGGCATCGACGTAAATCTGCGAGACGCGCATCCTGCCGCCAATGCGGTCAACGCCGCGCAAGGAGTTTACAAATTCCCGCGCATTGAGCTGAAGCTGCGAACGGACGGCGTCTCCTTCAAACGCCGTCGGCATGATGCTTGGTCCGCCAATGGCCCCGTCCCAGAAGCCGTAGAGGACATCGGCGCTGCGCCAGTAGCGGTAAACAATGTTATGCCGGATGTCGTTGAGGCTGAGCCTCACCCCGTGCACTTCAACAAGCTTCGCATCGAAAAGCCGGGCGTCCTGATCGCGAATGCGTATGCGGCTCGGCTTCGCCACGGGATGCACTTTTGCGATCTCGTGAATAACCACCGCATTATAGAGATTGAGCCAGAAAGCCAGCTGTTCGTCCCGGCTGAACGCGTCGTACTCCACGCGGTTCATGGTGTCCTGAAGGCCCTGCCGGTAGAGCCCCAGATAGGTTTCGATATCATTGTTGAACGTATGGAACATGATGCGGTTGCCCTCGAACCGGTAGCGCGAGGTGCTGGTCGTCGTCAGACGGGTGCCGTTGATGCGAAACTGGTTGCCGGATCGGCGGGCCGGCGTCCGGTCCGACCGGCCGGTCACATAAACGGCGCGCTTTAAGAAGTCCGTCCACGGCGTGTGGTCGATGGTGTATTGCGGTTCGCTGGCGTAGGGCGCAAACACCGCAAAAGGGTCTTCCTCAGCGCGCGCGGGAAGCGAGCCGAGCGCGCAGACTGCAAGCAAAAGCGGCAAAATGCGGATCAGCATGATTTCACCCGTTTATTCTCGTCGGAAAAGCCTGTAACAGCCTGGCGCAAATAGCAAACCCGCCGCGCCGAAAGCCTCAAAATAGCAATTTTTTCATCCCCGTATATGATGTGACGATGCAGGACGATCTCGCCAGCATGATCCGCAACACCGCCGCGCGCGTGCGCGCGCGCGATTTTGCGTGGACGGCTGGGATCAGCGGCGGCGTTTCCGCAGCGTTGTTGATTTCAGGCCTCGCCGACTGGCGGATCGCGCTCCTCACTTGGGGAGCGTTCCTGGCGGCGCTCGCCGTTCGTTACCGGTTTTCGTCAGGCCGCGTCTGGGCCGCGCCGGTGCAGCGCATCGTCGATACGGAAATGGAGGCGCAACAGGCCGAACTTGCGCGCCTCAGAACCGTGCAAGGCGTGGCGCGCGCCCTGCCCGAACCGATTTTCGTTCTCGACGCGCAAGGCATTGTCGAACACGCCAATCCCGCCGCGCTTGAACTTGTGGGCATGAAGGAGGCGGCGGGAAAACACTTCGCCTCGGTCTTGCGCGCGCCGGAAGTTTTCGAAACCGCCGAAGCCGTGCTTGCGGCCAACGAATCCCAGAGCGTCGAATTTACGACGCTGGGCGGCGTCGAACGCACCTGCCGGGCCTATATCACGCCCATCGACACCGGCGCCCCGGAAACCCAAACCCAGCCCCGCGCGCTCGTCTTTATCCGCGACCTCACCAGCGAACGCCGCGTCGAACAGATGCGCGCCGACTTCATCGCCAGCGCCAGCCATGAACTGAGAACGCCGCTCGCTTCCGTGCTTGGCTTTATCGAAACCCTGCGCGGCCACGCCAAGGACGATCCGGAAGCGCAGGAAAAATTTCTTTCCACCATGCAGTCACAGGCCGAGCGGATGCAGCGGCTCGTGGCCGATCTGATGTCGCTGTCGCGCATCGAACTCAACGAACATGTGCCGCCGCGCCAGCGCGTCGACCTTGCCGAAATCGCCAATGACGTCATCGACAGCCTTGCGCCGCTGCTCGAATCCGGCGGCGCTATTGTCGACTTCGTCAAGGACGACGATCAGCCTACGAACATTCGCGCCGATCGCGACGAGATTTTTCAGGCGATCCAAAATCTCATCGACAATGCGGTGAAATATGGCGGCGATCCCGCCATGGTGAAGCTTAAAGTGGGGCGCGGCGCGGCGCCGACGCCTTTCATCGAAGGCCCGCCGGCTCATCGCGCCGGCGACAGCGCAGAACAGGTCGCCGCAAGGCTCGGCGTCGGCGTCGACGACCTCGTCTATGTGCAGGTGCGCGATTTCGGCCCCGGCATTGAGCGGGCCGACCTGCCGCGCCTGACCGAGCGCTTCTACCGGGTCAATGTGGAGCGCAGCCGCAAAAGCGGCGGGACAGGCCTCGGCCTCGCCATCGTCAAACACATCATGAACCGCCACAAAGGCGGCTTTCAGATTGAAAGCCGGCTTGCCGGCGGCGCCGCTTTCACCTGTTATTTCCAGCAGGCCTGACCGGCGCGCATTTATTTCTCACCATATGGCGCAAAATTTGCGCCTAATTTTTGCTTCTGACAAGAATTCGTCATAAAGAATGGGCAAGTAAGCCCTCCTTTGTAGCTCTTAGAAAATTCGCTATGGCCGCCCTCGCCCCGCAATCCTCGTATCAGGCCCGTCTCGACCTTGAGACGAGCCTGTCGCGCATGGCGGCGCAGGTGGAAAGCCAACTTGCGGCCGCGATCACCGCTTTCGAGCGCCGCGACGTCGAAGGGGCGCAAAAGGTCATCAGCGGCGATGAGCGCATTGACGCCATGGATCACGCCATCGAGGGAAAGGTCATGGACCTCCTCCTGAAAGGCCCCTTGCCGGAAGAGGCGCTGCGCGAAGTGATGACGATCTCCAAACTCGCCGGCGAACTGGAGCGTGTGGGCGATCTCGCCAAGAACGTCGCCAAACGCACCCTCGTCGTTAGCCTCGAGGCGCCGGCCCGGCCGACGTCAGGCGTGGCGCGCATGGGCCGCGCAAGCCTTCGTCAGCTTTCTGACATTCTGACCGCCTATGCGAGCCGCAATCTCACGGCGGCAAAAGCCGTCTGGGGCGGCGATGACGAACTCGACGAGCTCTATAATTCGGTTTTCGAGGAAATCCTCGTGGCCATGATGCGCGACCCCGCCAAGGTTAACGCATGCACCCATCTCGTCTTCACGGCCAAGAATTTCGAGCGCGTCGGCGACCACGCCACCAACATCGCCGAGGCCCTGCATTTCCTCCTGACCGGCTCGCGCATCATGGAGCGCCGGCCAAAAGGCGACAACACCTCGACAATCGTGGTTTCCCCCCCTAAGCAGTCCGGAACCGCCGCCAGCTAAAACGGGCCAAGCTAACGGATGTCGCCCCATGCCTGAGACCAAGGTTCTCATCGTCGAGGATGAAGACGCGCTGTCGACTATTCTCGAATACAATCTCGCCAAGGAAAAATTCGAAGTCGCCGTCGCCGCCGATGGCGAGGAAGGGCTGTTGAAGGTCGAAGAGTTTGCGCCGGACATCGTCATCCTCGACTGGATGCTGCCGAAAGTCTCCGGAATTGAAGTCTGCCGGCGCATCCGCTCGAAACCGGAAACCCGCAATATTCCGATCATCATGCTGACCGCGCGCTCGGAAGAGGCGGACCGCATTCGCGGCCTTGAAACCGGCGCCGACGATTATCTGACCAAGCCCTTCTCCACGGCCGAATTGATCGCGCGGGTCAAAGCCATTCTCCGCCGCATCCGGCCGGGTCTCGCCGATGACATTGTCGAGGTCGGCGATATCTCCATGGACCGCGTCTCCCACAAGGTGATGCGCGACGGCAAAGAGATCCATCTCGGCCCCACGGAGTTCCGCCTGCTCGACCATCTGATGCAGCACCCGGGTCGCGTCTTCTCGCGTGAGCAATTGCTGAATGCGGTCTGGGGTTCCGACGTCTTCGTCGAAGTCAGGACTGTCGACGTGCATATCGGCCGCCTTAGAAAAGCGCTCAACAAGCACAAGCAGGGCGAGGCGATCCGCACCGTGCGCTCTGCGGGCTACGCGCTAGACGTGAGATAAACCCGCTAAGAAAACCGGCAAGAAAAAAGCCCGCTTCACCAAGTATTTTCAAGCGAAGTGGCTTCCGGTTCGCGCTAAGAAAATACGCAAAAAAAAACGAAGCCGCTTTTCTTACAAAGCGGCTTCGGGGCTTTTTCTTTATCCGAATTTTTGAACCTTTAGCCCGCAGCGCGTCTCTGCGCGATCTGGGCCGCCGGACGGCGCGAGGGTTCGCGCTCGCGGCGCTGCGGCGGCTGGAACGCCATACGCGCGTGATAGGTGCAATAGGATTTGCCGGCGGGCGAGGGCTGGCCGCAGAAATGGAAATCGTCCTTGGCCGGATCGCCAATGGGCCATTTGCACATATTGTTCTTGATGGTCGCGACCGTGGTGCGGTCCCCGGTGTCCAGCACCACCGGCGCGATGGATTCCGGCTCCGGGATAAAGGGACGCATTTCCTGACGCTGGGGCTTGGCCGCCGGCGCCGCCTCCTCGTCCCGGCGCGCCACCGTGGGCCCGCAGCCGCGCTGCGGCTTCGCCGGCGTGGCGCGGCCAGAAAGCCCTAAACGATGCACTTTGCCGATCACCGCATTCCGCGTGACGCCGCCCATCTTGTTGGCGATCTGCGCCGCCGACAGCCCCTCGGCCCACAGGGTTTTCAAAAGTTCTACCCGCTCATCCGTCCAAGCCATGTCGCAGCTCTCCTTGCCCTTTTTCCGGATGGCGCCTTATTGCGCCCGAAAAACTATATCTGGTGGTTAAAAATAGCGCCGCTCCCTGCGCTCCAAAATATAGTATCCTAAAGGCCCTGAAACACAACATGGCGCCCCTATAATTTTTTGCCCACCACATGTTGATATTCTGTCATGCCCGCTCTCGGCATCGCGACTTGACGCGCCGCCCCCGGCGGGGCGAGACATCGTTGCAACGCAAAAAGAAGCCTCATGACCCTTACAGACAACACCGCCGATCAAAACGCCCTCAACCCCGCTTACGCCTTCGGAGCCCGCCGTTTCGGCGCGGTGAACTGGCTTGGCCTCTGGACCCTTTATGTCAAAGAGGTCCGGCGCTTCATGAAGGTCGTGTTTCAGACGGTCGTCGCGCCGGTGATATCGACGCTCCTCTTCCTGATCGTCTTCACCCAGGCCTTTGGCGGCGTCCGGCCCGACGTCAACGGCGTTCCTTTTGTCGAGTTTCTGGCGCCCGGCCTCACCATGATGGCGGTCCTGACCAACGCCTTCACCAATTCAGGCTCGTCGATCATGATCTCGAAAGTGCAGGGCTCGATTGTCGACGTCCTGATGCCGCCTTTGTCTGCGGCGGAACTCGCCATCGCCTTCATCGCCGGCGCCGCGACGCGCGGCTTTCTCGTCGGCGCGGTGACGGCGGCGACCTGCGCCGGCTATATGGCGGTGTACGGAACGCCGCTTGCGATCGAAAACCTTTGGGCGATCCTTTATTACGCCGTCGCCGCCGGCATTATCTTCGGCGCCATCGGCGCTATTGGCGGCATCTGGGCCGACAAATTCGACCAGATGGCGGCGGTCACCAATTTCGTCATCACGCCGCTGACTTTTCTCTCCGGCACTTTCTATTCCGTCGCCAATCTGCCGGAACCGTTTCGCACCGTCAGCCATTACAATCCCGTCTATTATCTCATCGACGGTTTTCGTTCCGGCTTCACCGGCGTCGCCGAGGCGCCGGTTGCGGTCAGCATTTCCGTCTCGGCGGCGCTGGCTTTCGCCTTCAGCTTCGCCTGCTATCTGCTTCTTCGCTCCGGCTACAAGATCAAGGACTGACAGCGAAAAACATGGTTGAGAGTTGCCGTCATGGATGACGCCGTTCTTCCTTTTCAGGTCGCCGACACCGCCGTGCGCGGCCGGGTCGTGCGCCTCTCTGGCGCCATAGACGAGATATTGTCCGCTCACGAATTTCCGGACGCTTTGTCAGAACTCGTCGGCGAAGCGGTTTCGCTCGTCGCCATGATGGGCGCGTCCTTGAAATTCGACGGCAAGCTGATTTTCCAGGCTCAGGGCAACGGTCCGGCGTCGCTGATCGTCGCGGATTATTCTTCGGGCGGAAATCTGCGCGCCACAGCGAAATCAACGGCGGTCGATCTCCCCCGCGGCGCCCGGGCGCTGCTCGGCGACGGCTCGATCGTCATGACCATCGACCAAGGGCCCGACATGGACCGCTATCAGGGCGTGACGCCTATCGAAGGCGAAACCCTGGGCGAAGTCGCCGCGGCCTATTTCGCGCAGTCGGAGCAGATCCCCACCATCGTCAGGCTCGCGGTCGGGCGTATCCAGACGCCGGGCAAGGGCGAACACTGGCGCGCCGGCGGGCTGATGGCGCAGTTCGTGCCTAAGGAAGGCGGCGAACGCGGCGTCGCGGCGGCCCTTACCGGCGAGGACCGCGAGAGCTGGGAGCGCGCGCGCGCCTTTATCGAAACCGTTCAGCCGGACGAACTGCTCGATCCGTCGATCAGCGCCGAGACTTTGCTCTATCGCCTCTTTCATGAAGACGGCGTGCGCGTGTTCGACGCCTCACCCTTGCGCGCGGCATGCTCCTGCAACGAAGGAAAAATCGCCGCTGTTCTCTCGCGCTACAGCGAAGACGATTTGAGCGACATGGTCGAGGACGGCGCCATCACGGTGACCTGCGAATTCTGCCGCAAGGATTACTCCTTCACGCCGGAAGGAATTCCTTCGGCCGGGAGTTGACGCTCATGAAGAAAAAACAATTCGAAAAAGAACTGCCCGAACTCGAGTTCGAGTTGGCGAAGCTTCAGGAAACTGTTGCGCGCAAGGGAATGAAAGTCGCCATCATCTTTGAGGGGCGAGACGCCGCGGGAAAAGGCGGCGCCATCAAAACGATCATGCGCCGCATGAACCCGCGCATCTGGCGCATCGTCGCCCTGCCCAAACCTTCCGACCGCGAACGCACGCAATGGTATTTTGAACGCTATACCGCGCATCTGCCGTCGGGCGGCGAAATCGCGCTTTTCGACCGGTCGTGGTATAACCGCGCCGTTGTCGAACCGGTGATGGGGTTTTGCACAAAGGAAGAGCACGAACTCTTCCTGCGCGAGGTCCCGCAATTTGAAAAAATGCTGATCGACAGCGGCATGATTCTCATCAAATTCTGGATTCACGTCTCTGCGGAGGAACAGGAGCAGCGTTTTCAGGACCGGGCCTGCGATCCCCGGAAGCGCTGGAAGCTTTCACCTATCGATCTGAAAGCCCGCGACCTCTGGATCGAATTCACCAAATATCGCGACAAGATGTTTGCGCTGACGAGCAGCGATGAAGCGCCTTGGCTCGTTGTCGATGGCGACGACAAGGAGAAGGCGCGCCTCAACATCATTCGTGCGATCCTCGACCGCGTGCCTTACGAGTTCAACAGGGAAGCTTTCGATCCCATCAAGCTGCCGGCGCGGCCGAACATCGAAGGCAGCGGCTACGACGAGCCGAAGCTCGAAGAGCTTAATCTGGTCAAGGATTATTACGCCGACTAGGCGGCGAATCCGGCCGGAACCATTAACATTCCCGATTGTTTCCCTCCCGTGCCGAAAAGGAGGGCGTGATGAAGTTTTATGCGTTTGCAGCGCTTGGCGCGCTGGCGATGGCCGGGTGTACGACGGGCGCTTATGGCCCGGTCTACGGACCCTCGAATTCACAATATGAAGACGGCTATTCCGAAGCGCGGCTTGACGATAACCGTTACCGCGTACAGTACCGCATCGAGAATGGCGACTTGCAACTGGCGCAAGATTGGGCATTGCGGCGCGCGGCGGAGCTGACCCTCGATCAGCGTTATGACTGGTTCCAGATCATCAGCCGCAACAGCACCTTCCGCGACGACGATTTCCGCCGCTATGAGCCCTACCGTTCCTATAATGACAGTTATTACGAGCGCCCGCGCTATGACTCGCGTTACGATGACGACGCGCTGGTCGTGATCGAAGTCATCATGGGCAACAATCCGCCGCCGCGCAGCGCCAGCGTTTACGAAGCACGCCGCGTGCTCGATTACACGAGGGGCGGACGATACTAAGCTAGTTGATGTTTTTGTCTGACGGAGCGCGCGCACCCCCATGCGCGCGCTCCCACATTTTGACGTCCCGCAGCCAGCGGCCGTAAGCCGACATGGAAGCAAGCGCGAAACCGTAAACGCCGCCGCGGAAATATTGCTGCAAGAGATATTTCTTAGCGAAGTAAAACGGAAATCCGAAAAGGATCCGAAGGGCGAGATAGGGCCTCGATTTCAGCTTCAGCGCTTCGGCGCGGACCGTCGAGTTGCGGTTGAGCTTGCCCATGAACTGCGCGGCGCCGGTGAAGGCGTAGTGCAAAACCGGTTCTTTCAGCCGCCCGACAACCACGCCTTCGGGAATATCGAACTGATCCCAGGCTTTGTGCGCCGGCGCGCGAACGGCGCGGCGGTTGTAAAGCTTGTGCCGGACCTGCAGCCCGAAACCGCGCCAGGGCTTCCCCACCGGGGGCACAAGCGCGAGCATGGTGCGGTAGATTTTATGGGGTGGCTCGCCGCCGGCGAACAACGCCGCAATTTCCGCCGCCAGTTCAGGGCTGACGATTTCGTCCGCATCGAGATCGAGCAGCCAGTCATGAGCGCAGGCGTCTTCCGCAAGACGCTTTTGAAACCCGTTTCCGAGCCATCCATGCTCTATGACGCGGGCGCCGGCGTCGCGCGCAATCTCCTTAGTCCCGTCGGTCGATCCGGAATCGATGACGACGACCTCGTCGGCGACTTGCAACGCCGCACGCACTACGTCGCCGATCATCCGCGCTTCGTTGAGCGTGCGGATATAAGCGGACAAAGGCGGGCGCGATTCGGCTTGCATCAGCGAGACATAAAAGAAAACGCGCCGCGCGGGAACTCCCGTGCGGCGCGTTCCTGAATCCGGCGCCTAGCTCGACTGCTTCTTCGCAATCCAGGCGTCGACATTCTCCTCAAGGATCGCGAGCGGCACGGCGCCGTCCCTCAGGACCACGTCATGGAACTCGCGCACGTCGAACCCGTCGCCCAGAGCCGTTTCTGCGCGGCCGCGAAGCTCAAGCATTTTCAGCATGCCGACTTTGTAGGCCGTGGCCTGGCCCGGCATGACGATATAGCGCTCGATCGCTTTAACGCAGTCGCCTTCGGGATTCGGCGTGTTTTCAAGGAGATAGTCGATCGCCTCTTCGCGGGTCCAGCGCTTGTCATGAAGACCGGAATCGACGACGAGACGCGCCGCACGCCACAGCTCCATGGCGAGACGTCCAAAGTCGGAATAAGGGTCTTCGTAAAGGCCCATCTCTTTGGGGATATATTCCGAATAAAGCCCCCATCCTTCCGTATACGCCGTAAATCCGCCAAACCTGCGGAAGCTCGGCACGTCTTCAAGCTCCTGCGCGATGGCGAGCTGCATGTGATGGCCAGGGATGCCTTCATGATAGGCGAGCGCTTCCATCTGATAGATCGGCATGTCGGCCATATTGTAGAGATTGGCGTAATAGATGCCGGGACGCGACCCATCCGGCGCCGGGCGCTGATAGAAGGCCTTGCCCGCCGAACGTTCACGGAAAGGCTCGACCCGTTTGACGATCAGCGCCGCCTCGGGCTTCGTCAGGAACAACTCGTCGAGACGCCCGCGCATATTGTCGATGATCGCCGTCGCCTCAGCGAGATACTTCTCCCGGCCTTCATCATTATTCGGATAAGTGAAGCGCTCATCCGGGTCTTCGCGCATATAGACGAAGAATTCCTGCAGCGTCCCGCTGAAACCGACCGCATTCTTGATTTCTTCCATTTCGGCGTGAATGCGCGCGACCTCGGAAAGGCCGAGATCGTGAATTTCTTGCGCGCTCATGTCAGTCGTCGTCATTTGCTGCAGGCGATTGGCGTAATAGGCGCCGCCATCGGGAAGCTTCCACGCGCCGTCATCGCCGGTCGCCGTCTCCATCTGTTCCTCGAACATGGCGATGAGCGATTCATAAGCGGGCTTCACCGAGTTCAGCATGGCGTCGGTCGCTTGCGCCCGCAGATCCTCCTTCACTTCGTCGCTGACTTCGAGCGCATTCACCTTCTTGTTGAAGTCTTCGAGGATGGTCGATGTCTTGCCGCTGTCATCGAAAGGCGCGCCGGAAATGATATTCTGCGACGTCGCGATCATCTGCGGATAAGACCATTTCGGCGGGTTCACGCCATTGGCGAACTGCGCCTCGGCGTTGTCCTGATGCTGGGCGAGATAGGTTTTGACGCCGCGAAGGCGGGAGATATAGGCCTCGGCGTCTTCCAGCGTATCGACCCGGTGCTGGTTGATGAGGAAAGCCGGCACGGAGGAATGCGGTCCGCGGAACTGACTGAACTCGTACCAGTGATTGCGCCACGCGAAATTCCGGTCCGACTGTTCGGCTTCATATTCAAACAGGCGATAGGAAAGCTGCGCCGACGGATCGAGCGCATCAAAGTCGAAGGTCTCGCGCATCTCGGCAAGCGCCGCCTGTTCGAGCTCATGCGTTTCGCGCGCATATTCATCCGTCGCATTGTCCCATTCGCCGTAATTGGTTTTGCGCCCGAGAAACGTCTGGGTCATGGGCGAGCGGGCGACACCCTCCTCGAACTGTTGCTCAAACCACGCGTTGATCTTTTCCGAGTCCGTCTGCGCGGTTTCTTCCGTTGCGGCCCCAGACGATGCGCCGGGCGCTGACGATCCTTCCTGGCCGCAGGCGGCGAGAAGGGCCGAAAAAGCAACGGCGGCGAGAAGAGATTTGCGCGAAAAAGTCATTCAGATACTCCGGATATGGCTGCGCCGGGCAGCGCCCGGCGGGTTGCCAAGAGGCTATGCGATGCGGGGCGCAGGGGCAAGTTCCGGCGTTATTGACGCTCCTGGCCGTATCTCTGAGCGAGCTTTCACCGCCGCATCTGGGAAATCGGTGAACAGGCCATCGACCCCTTCGTCAAAGAAGAACTCGAACTCTGCGCGAAACAGCATATCGTCGATCGTTTCCTGCTGCGCGAATTCAGTCTTATCGCCTTCCGTCGTTAGGGCAGGCGTGTTTTTCGTATTTTCCTCGGGGAGCTCGATGATGAGACCTAAAAGCGTCCCCACATTTCGATTTGGCTGATCGAGCCGAAACGTCCATGGGTGAACGGCCAATCCCAACCCATGAGCATCAGCCACAAGTGATGTGGTTTCGCCAAATGACGGCCTGATTAGATCTTTCGTGGGCCCGACCCCATCTGCATATTCCGCAACCTCCGAGAGCGGAATATTCGGTCCCGCTCCCGGCGTTTCTTCATAGACAAGCTGCACGAGTTTCGCGTCCGTCTTGCCTTTGAGGCGCTTCAGGATGTCCGCTTCGAAGGACTGGATGAAGACCGGCCCCGCATCGAAACTCTCTAGCGCGGCGAGCAAGGGCTGCTCGAAATCCATGCCGATGGATTGAAAATAGCCGAGATGTTTGGTTTCCGGGTAGACGCCGACGGAACGGCCCGCCTCCTTCGCCCGCGTTGAAACGAAGGCCAGCACTTCCGCAAAGGTCGGGATTTCATAAAGCCCGTCATAGTCTTTAGAGCGGCCGGGAAAGGGCTGCACCGCGCGCAGTGTTTTCAGCTCCGCAAGCGTGAAATCCTCAACCCACCAGTCGTCGCGCGGCGCGCCATCGGGGTCTGCGTTCGGCTTTTTACGCTCCGCGAATTCAGGGTGATCGGCGACATCGGTCGTTGTCGAAAGGTAGCGGTCATGACGGGCGACAAGGACGCCGTCTTTCGTGAAAACAAGATCGGGTTCGATCACATCGGCGCCCTGTTCGATCGCGAGGCCGTAAGCCTCCAGCGTGTGTTCGGGCAGATAGCCGCTGGCGCCGCGATGAGCGATGACCAGCGGCGGCTTTCCATCAAGCGTGGGCCAGCTTCTGTTGTCTGCCGCTTGCGTTTTGGCTCCTGTTGCGCAAGCCGCCAGCGCCAGCAGCGGCGCAAGCCACATCCATCTCTTCCCGATCATGATCGCCCCTCGCCGTTTGCGAAAAGGAGACTGCAGGGCTCGCGTCAGAGTTTCAAGGCCGCGCGGTTTCAATTTGCCGGCGCGGCGGGCGGCCTCCGCCGTCGCGTCCGCCCTGAGACCTGCGTTGCGGCCCGCCGGCATTCTGCGCCATGGGCGGCGCGACAAACGCCTCCATGGTCACGCGCGCAAATTGTGCGGCTTTTTCATACGCGCTGTCCGACATCGCGGCAGAGACGACGTTCTTCAGATGATCGCTCACCAGCGAAGGGATAGGCCGCAACGCATATGTGTCGCGCGCGCCATTCGACATGTAAACAATGGACCACATCAGCGCCGCCTCAGGATCGGGCGCCAGATGCGATGCGGCGAACCCCGGCGCGCCGCTCAACGCCTGCGCAAGCGCGCCTTGCGCGCGCGGATCGCCGGCCCAGGCGGCGCGGCTGAGCCAGAAGACGCCTTCCTGACGGAAGAGCGCGGTTTCCGCATCGCTCGCGCCGGTCATCTCAAGAAGACAGGCGCCGAGTTCATATTGGGCGATTTCATATCCGTCGCCGTAGCTCGCCACGATGCGATAGGCGGGCGCGGCCTTTGCACAACCTTCTTTCGCCTGTTGCTCGCGGGCGGCGGCGAGCAAGGCCGAGGGCCGCCCGATCCCGACGCCGGCGCCGCCGGCGCGCGGGCCAAAACCTTCGCCCGGTCCGCCGCGTTTGGGCGAGGCGCAGGCGGTGATGAGCGTTGCGGCGGCGGCGATCAGGGCGATCTGCAGTGTCGGCTTCATGAGGGGCCTATGGAAATGAGAGGATGAATCAGTCCGGCGCCTTTCCAACGCGCGAACCCTTCAAATTCCGTCGCAAAAAAATTTAGGAAAAGAGCGCCGGAATTTTCGAGGCCCCGCGTTTCACCTTTGTCCGCACGCTGATCCCGTTAGCGCCCCGATGCATGAGGATCGCCCCGCGCGGATTGCCCTCGGGCCTCCGCCGCAGCGCCTCCCCTCGTCCCAGAGCTGAGCTGCGGCGGACGCTCCCGGCTATTCGGCAGCCATAGTCAAGACGGCCGCATAGGCGTCGACGCCGTAAAAGAGATTGCCGAGGCGGATGTTTTCATCCGCCGAATGCTGGTTGTTATCGTAATTGGCGATGGGCAGGATGACGATGGGCGCGTCGGAAACGCTTTCGAACATATAAAGCGGCAGCGAACCGCCAAGGCTCGGATTGAGGATCAGGTCTTCGCCCGCCGCGTCTTTCAGCGCGGCAATTAGCGGCGCGACGCGCGCATCGTCCATATTGCTGCGCATGGCGGGATAGCCGCCGCTGCGCGTCACTTTGGCGATCAGCGGATGCTTTGCGCGCATGGCGGCGTCGGGATCTTCGCGGACAATAAAAAATCCCTGTTTCTCAATATGCGCCTCGACAAGGTCCAGCATCGCATCGGGATCATTGCCTTTTACAAGACGCAGGCCGATCGAGGCTGTCGCTGTCGGCGGAATGACGTTGCGGGAAAGCGCGCCGACTTCCGCGCTTTTGAGGCCTTTGAGATTCAGCGCTGGCAACAGCAGCCTTTCGCCGAGCGGCGCATTGTCCATTTCCGTTTCAGCAAGACCAAATGTTTCGCGCAACGTTGCGTCTGTATCGGGCATTGCGGCAATGGCCGCGCGCTCGGCCTTCGAAATCGGCGCAGAGGATTTGTAGAAATCCTTTATCAGCACACGGCCCTTTTCATCCTTCATGCTGGCGAGAAGCTGCGCCAGGCGCCAGCCCGGCCCCGGCGCCCAATTGCCGTAATGGCCGCTGTGAAGGCCGCGATTGGGCCCGTAGACGGTGACGTCGAGCCCGGTGACGCCGCGCACGCCGAAAACCAGTTGCGGGCGCCCGCTCTGATGTGTCGGCCCGTCGCAAAACAGCCAAAGATCCACATCGGCGAACTTGTCGGCATGGAGACGAAGATAATCGTCGAGATAATCCGAACCCGCCTCCTCCTCCCCGTCGAAAATGAGTTTGATGTTCGACGTAAAGCCGATACCTGCTTCATCGAGCGCATCGATGGTGGCCAGGAGCGCCGGGATCGGCGCCTTGTCGTCGCTCGCGGAGCGCGCGTAAATCCGCCAGTCTTCGTCGACCGGCTCGCCGCGTTTTGGAAACGCAATTTCCTCCCCGCCCTCGGTCATGGCGCGCGTGTAAAGCCGCGGCTCGAACGGCGGATGGGTCCAGTCGGCCGGCTCCGTCGGCTGGCCGTCATAATGCACATAGATGGCAATGGTGCGCGCCGCGCCTGGGGTTTCGCGCAGGCCATAGATCAGCGGCGGGGCCTCATCGCTTTCCAAAAGCGCCATCTCGAAGCCGCGTTCGGCGAACAACGCGGTTATATAATCAGCGTTGCGGCGGATGTTCTCCGCGTCATTGGCGTCATTAGGGAGCGACAGAAGATCGACAAAACCGGCGAGGATCTCCGCGCCATGGTCCGCCCGCCAGTCCCGCGCCGCCGCGACCGCGCCCGCGCTCTCAGCCAAGGCCGGCGCCATGAGGGACAGCCCCGCCGCCGCAACCGCCGCAAAATACTTCATTCCTCGCCCTCCAAAAAGAAAACCCGGACGGGGATCAAACCACGTCCGGGCCGGTTCCGCAAAGCGGGCGATAATAGCGCCGATCAGCTCTCGGCCTGCGCATCCATATAGGCGTCAAGCTCGCCCTCAACCTCGGCTACGGCCTTCTTGTCCTCGGGCGAGGCGGCGGCGACGGTCTCCATCATCGCTTTCATCTGCGCCATCTGCGCCTTCATTTCCGGCGGCATCATGTCTAACATGGCGGGGTCCATGGCCTGCATCTGCGCCATGGCGTCCGGACTTTCCTTCTCCATTTTCAGCGCCATGTAAGCGATCATCACCTTGTCGCCCGCGGCGCCCCATTCCTCGGCGCTGAACCCATGAGGTTTCACCGCCATGGAAAGCCGTCCGTAGTCGGACGGGTATTTCGCCTTCAGCGCTTTAACTGCGTTGGAATAGGGCTTGAACTCCTGGCCCGCTTTCGGATCGGTGTCGAACCGCATTTCATCGGTCTTGCCTTCGGCCTCCAGCTCCTTGCCGAGGTCTTCAACAGACGGCAGCGACGCGACAAACCGCTTCGCCGTGTCGGCCGTCAGCGCCTTGTCGCCCGCGAACGCGGTTCCGGCCACGACAAAAAATACGGCGCCAAGCGCCATCATGAATTTTTTCATGCGAGAAACTCCCCTTTGGTGAATCGGACAATCCGCCCGCAGTCTAGGCGAGTTTGAGGTCTCGCGCGACTGGCTTACCGATAATTATAGGACCGATTATGATCGAGGATCAGCGCCCGCGCTCTTTCACCATTTCCGCGCGGTTCGGATTGACCTTTTCCGGCGCGTCGTCGTCGGGAAACTTGAAGTCCGCCTGACGCACCACATCGCGCCATTTTTCATCGAAGGCGTAGCGCGCATAACTCCCCGCGCGGTCGACCCAGTGAAAGAACACATGCGCAGACCAGCGATTGGGATTGGGACTGACCCGGCCATGGAGATAGTTGATCCCATTATAGATGACCGCATCGCCGATGCCCATTGGCGCGCCATGCAGCTTGATCTCGCCCTCTTCATTGGCGATGTCGGCCGGGCGCCGTTCCTTGGCGTCGTAATATTTGTCGCTGATATTCAGTTCCCAGATGTAATCGTTGGAGTAGCCCAAGGTCAGCGACATGGCGTGTTCGCAGTTCATGGCGTCGCTGTGAAGATGACAGACGTCGCCCTGGCGGTAGACGCGGAAATAGGCATGCGACGGCAAAAGATCCTTGCCGACCACCGTCGACATATAAGAGGTCAAGCCCCATTGCAGCATGGCCATGGGCGTGTAGTCGAAGGAGTAGCATTCATAGGCTTTTTTGTCGGTCAAAAAGGTCTTGATGTAATCGCCCTGATAGCTCTCCCAGTCGCCGCCAAGTTCCTGCTGCATCTTGTAGAGCGTCGCATCGGCGACCTCCACAGGCATCACTTTCCGGGCGAGGGTCCATCCCCGGTTTTGATATTCCGCCCGCTGGTCCTGAATGGTCGCCGCACGATCCATAATAATCTCTTCCGTACTCTGATTAGCCTTCTTCAACGCCGGCCCGCAGCCATCCCGTCACCGAGACCCGCACCTCGCCGGCAAAAGGCGAAACGAAACCCACCGAATGCGCCGCCGGCACCGAAAACATATTAAGCGTATTGAAGGCCGGCATGAAGGCGCCCTCGATATGCCCATCTTCATCGAAGAAATTGAGATAGCCACCCCAGTCCTCGCGCCACGCCCTGGTCAGGTTGAGAACGAAGGCGGCGCGGCGGTTCTTGCCCTCGACGGCGTCATTGTGGAGCGTCAGGAAATGTCCCGGCCCGTACAGCGTCGCCTGGGCGTCCGCGAAGGCGATGTCGTCAAAGCCGGTGACCTTGCGCACGAAAGCCAAGAATGGCTCGCTGTTGAGGAATTCGACCGCGGCCTTCAGCTTCGGGCTCAGCTCGCGGCCCGCCTTCCAGCGGTCATAGACTGGGATGTTTTCGTAGCAATAGGAAAAGCTTTTCTGCGCCTCGGCATGAATGATTTGCTGCGTCGTGCGCTGTTTTTCATCATCGAGATCGCGCCAACCGGCGGCGTCGATATCGAAATGCTTGCCATTGGCGAAAAAGACGAGATTTTTGTGCGGCTCTTTCTCGATCGCCTTGCGCAGCGCCTTCGCATCCTCTTCCACAAGGATTTTCGGAATCGAAATGCGTCCGCTCGCTGCATAGCGGTCGTGCAGCGCCTCGGCGTCGAGGGTCGGGTTGAGATTCATCACAAAGGCCGCATCATCTTCATGGGCCTATCGTGGCATGGCCGCGGCGAAAAAGGGAGAGGTGAGCCGCGCGGCTAATCGCCCGTTACTCTCCCCCTGCCCGCTTTCACTTCCGAGCGGCGGCGCTTGTCCTCAACGCGTTTTCGCTTCTGATTTGCAGAGACGCGGGTCTTCACCCGTTTCTTGGGCGGGGTCGCAGCGCGTTCGATCAGCGCAGCGAGACGCTCGCGCGCGTCCTCGCGGTTCTGCTCCTGCGTGCGGAAGCGCTTCGCCTCGATGATGAGCTCGCCCTCGCGGGTCATGCGCCGCCCGGCGATGGTTCGAAGGCGCGCCTTCACGGGCTCGGGCAGAGACGGCGAATTTTTGACGTGAAAGCGCAGCTGCACCGCGCTCGCGACCTTGTTGACGTTCTGTCCGCCGGGCCCGGAGGCGCGGATGAAGGTCTCGACAAGCTCCCAGTCGGGAATCGTTATGTCGCCAATTGAAATCGCCATGAGGCTCAATACACTTCAGGCTGATGAACGAAAACCGATTTTGAGGATAAACGCCATGACCGAGATTTCACCGGAGCTTCAGGACAGGATCGACGCCGCGACGTTCCGGCGGCTTGTGTCGCATCTTCAGAACCGCCCGGACGTGCAGAATATCGACCTGATGATCCTCGCCGATTTCTGCCGCAACTGTCTCGGCGACTGGCAGCGCGAGGCGGCGGAGAAGGAAGGCGTTTCGCTCACCAAGGACGAAGCCCGCGAACGCGTCTATGGCATGGCTTATTCGGAGTGGAAATCGAAATATCAAAAAGAAGCGACGCCGGAACAGATGGCCGCGTTTGAGAAGAGAAGGAAGGGGAAGGCAGACGTCCGATAAATCTACTTGCTTTTTGCTCTCTTATTTTACTTCCAGTAAGACAGGCCTTAGTTGGGTTTTTGATGGAGGGGTGGGGTGCAAGTTAACGTAAATATTACACGGTTAGATCTTATCAGGGTCAACATGATTCTATGGCCTAAGGTCCGATGGAACTGGATATACGTTGGAATTATTTTCGTTATTGGGCTGCTCCCCACCATCTCAGCAGTACGCGAAAGCAACTTTGATCTGCGTATCATGGCATTGCTTGCCTGTCTCGTAATCGCTCTAACAATTGCCATACCCGCATTAACATTCGCCTTCTGCTTGGGGGTAAACCTTTTATCTGCTTCACAAAGAACGGGGCTTGGTCAACACGAATATGAAATTACGTCAGAAGGACTACACGAGAGCACAACGCTAAATTCTGAGCTTTCAAAATGGGAAAGTTTTGACGAGATTTTCAAATCTAAAAATTACATAATCCTCAAGAAACATTGGGCGGCAATACATGTTTTCCCAAGAAGAGACTTTGACTCGCAAGCGCAATTTCTTGAATTTCATAAAGCGCTGTCCGAGAAAGTAAAAGCGCCGTAGAAACTGCGCTTACAACGCCATCCGCTCTTTCCTGGCGTCGCTGGCGCGTTTCTTCACGCTTTCGGACTTCAATTGTCCGCAGGCGGCGAAAATGTCCCGGCCGCGGGGCGTTCTGATCGGCGAGGCGTAGCCGGCGCGGGACAAGATGTCCGCGAAGCCTTCGATGCGCTCCCAGCTTGAACATTCGTAAGGCGCGCCCGGCCACGGGTTGAACGGGATGAGATTGATCTTGGCGGGAACGCCCTTGAGGAGCTTTACCAGCGCGCGCGCTTCGGCTTCACTGTCGTTGACGCCGCGCAGCATGACATATTCGAAGGTGATGCGCCGCGCATTGCCGAGGCCCGGATAGGCGCGGCAAGCGTCCATCAATTCCGCAATCGGATATTTCTTGTTGATGGGCACCAGCTCATCGCGCAGCGGGTCGTTGGTGGCGTGCAGCGAAATCGCCAGCATCGCCGAGGTGACGTCGCCGAGGCGCGGAATCTCCGGAACGACGCCGGAGGTCGAGACTGTGATGCGGCGGCGCGAGATCGAAATGCCGTCGCCGTCGGAAATGACGTCAATCGCGCGCCCCACATTGTCGAGATTGTAGAGCGGCTCGCCCATGCCCATGAAGACGATGTTGGAAAGCCGCCGGTCTTCGCCGCCCGAGGGCCATTCCTCGAGGTCGTCTTTCACCGCCATCACCTGATTGACGATTTCGGCGGCGGTCAGGTTGCGGACGAGTTTCTGCGTGCCCGTATGACAAAACGTGCAGGCGAGCGTGCAGCCGACTTGGGACGAGACGCAAAGCGCGCCGGCGCGGCCCACATCGGGAATGAAAACGCATTCGACTTCGACGCCCGGCGACAGGCGAATGAGATATTTGCGCGTGCCGTCGACGGAGACGAGACGCTCGGCAACTTCCGGCCGCGCGACGACAAACTTCTCGGCGAGCCCTGCGCGCATCTCCTTCGCGATGTCGGTCATCGCGAAGAAGTCGGTCTGGCCGTAGTGATAGATCCAGCGCCAGAGTTGCGTCGCGCGCATCTTGGCTTTTTTGGCGTCGAGCCCGAACGCCTCGGCCATAGCGGCCGCGATCTCGTGACGGGTCATCCCCGCGAGATTAACCAACCCTTGCGTTTCCGGGCGTTTTGAAAGGTCGAGCGTCGCCATAAGAGGCGGGATATAGGCGCTAAGACCGCCCCCGGCAATCGCCGGCGCTAGCCATGAGCGGCCGCGTAGGCCTCTTTCGCGGTTCTCAGCCGCTCAATGTCTTCTTCCGCCCAGTATTCGCTCATCTTGTAATAGCCTTTGACGGCAGGGACCTCATGAGACAGCTCGACCCAGGGCTGCTTCGAGGCCGTATAGATATGAATGTCCGGGGGAACGAGATCGGGCTCATCGAGCGTGCCCACACGCACGAAAGCGATGGCTGGCCCCGCGCCGCCATAATGGCTCCACAGCGCTAAATGGCATTCGGGACAACGATGGATCTTCTGGCCGCGTCCGCTTTCCGACGGCGTGTCCACGCAAACCGTTTCACCGCCGAGCAGTTCAAGGCACTCCATCTCGATCATCGCATTCAGCGCGAAAGAGGCGCCGGTCTCGCGCTGGCACCAGCGGCAATGACAGCAGTGAACGAACAAAGGCAGAGCAGTCAGCCGGTAGCGCACCTTTTTGCAGGCGCAGCCGCCTTCGGCAGAAAAAGACCCGTTCATCGGCGCCTCCCTCTTTTGACGAGCAGCTTAACTGCCGAAACCGAAACGCCGCAAGGCGCCGCGGGAATGTTTGGCGCCAATAGGGAGTGTTTGGGGGCGCCATTGGCGATTGCCATCGCGCGCGCAGCATGGTGAGTGAGGCGGAGGAGTTTCCGCCGCATGACCGCACCCGCGCCGCATCAGGGCGCCCCCGCCAGCGTCACCACGCCAACACAACGCCGGATCGCCATTGCGCTCCTGCTTGCGGGCGCCGTCTGCGCCGGGATGGGGCAGACCATCGTCTTTTCCGTCCTGCCGCCGCTGGCGCGGGAGATCGGCCTTACGGATTTCCAGACGGGATTCATATTCGCGGTCTCGGCGACCGCCTGGGTCTTCATGGGCCCGATCTGGGGCCGGATGAGCGACCGCAGGGGCCGCAAGCCCTTCATCCTTCTCGGGATGATCGGCTACGCGCTTTCGATGACGCTTTTCGCCGGGTCGATTTCGCTGGGGCTTGCGGGCGTCTTGGCGGGCCTGCCGCTTTACCTTCTCATCATCGCGACGCGCAGCATTTACGGCATTGTCGGCGCCGCCGGCCCGCCAGCCGCACAAGCCTATATCGCCGACCGCACATCGAAACGCGACCGCACCGCCGGCATCGCAAGCTTTTCCGCCGCCTTCGGCTTCGGCGCCATGCTCGGCCCGGGCTTCGGCGCGGCGACATCGCTCTTGGGGCGGATTGTCCCGTTTTTCGCGGCCGCGGGGCTCGCGATCGTGATGGCGGTCGCGGTTTTCGCCTTCCTTCCCGAACGCACGGGGCCGACGCAGCGCAGCCAAGGACGGCGGGTGAAACTGCGCGATGACCGGCTGACCGCGTTTCTAATTGCGGCGCTTTCGTTCAGCGTCATCAACGCGATCCCGATCCAGACCATCGCCTTCTATTTCATCGACCGGCTCGGCTATTCGACCGCGGAAGCGACGCATTATGTGAGCATCGGGCTGACCGCCAGCGCCATGGCGTCTTTGTTTGCCCAGCTTGTCATCGTGCAGCGCCTTCGGCTTTCCCCGGCGCGGCTGATGCGCATCGCGCCGGCGCTGCTAATCGCCGGGCATCTGACGATCCTGCTTTCCGACCAGCTCTGGCCAGTAGTGTTCGGCATGGTCGCGGGCGGGCTCGGCGCGGGCATGGCGTTTCCGGCGGTGACCGCCGCCGCGTCGCTTGCCGTCGAGCCAGACGAGCAGGGCGGCGCCATCGGCCTTGCGGGCGCCGCGACGGCGTCCGGCTTCATCGTCTCGCCCGCCATCGCCTTTTCGCTTTATGCGCAGTCCCCGCAGGCGCCGTTCATGCTGTCGACGGGCCTTGCCGTTCTGCTGCTGATCTTTGTCTGGAAAAGCCGGAAAGTCGGCGGCGCGATCCCGCCTCATGGGGAGGATGTCCCGGAAGAAGCGACCAGCGAACCGGCCGCCGCGCCCTATCAATAGCGCTAATCCGTTGACGGTTTGCCGTCATCATCGAAGAAAAGAATGTCCCCCGGCTGGCAGTTGAGCTCCTTGCAGATCGCTTCGAGCGTCGAAAAGCGGATGGCTTTCGCCTTGCCAGTTTTCAGGATGGAGAGATTGGCGATCGTCACGCCCACACGTTCGGAGAGCTCCGTCAGCGACATGCCGCGGTCAAGCAATACCCGATCGAGTTTGACGGAAATCGACATTTAAACCGTAAGATCCTGTTCTTCTTTCATGCGCGCGCCTTCGCGGAAAACTTCCGCAAGGACAAAAACCGTGATGATCGCGAGCCAGGAAAGAAAGGTCATGTTGAGTTCGACATCGGCGTCGTAAATCAGCGCCAGAAAGCCGAACGCGAATTTGGCGCCCTCGCCCATCAGCAGCGCATAGCCGATGCCGCGAAACCGGTCGGCGTTCTCCTTCACGAAAGGCGAACCGAACCGCAGGGCTTTGAGAATTTCGAGCAGCCTGTTCACCACGAACAGCATGACGGCAAAAGTCACGAAAGCGCTCGACACCTTGATGAAGTCTTCCGCATCCGCAACGCCGTCGCCGTCAAAAATGACGGCGTCGCTGTCCATAAAAAGGTCGGCAATCATCGGCGCGAAGGGGAGGATGATCAGCGCCAGCGTCACCGCGCCCAAGATGATCCACAAGACGACGCGCGTGATGTGAAGTCCGATTGCGAGAATCGACGAGAGCGACCCTTTGCCTATCGCACGCATGATGAAATCTCCGTCCTGGCGAGCGCCCGAAAAAAACGCCCTCTGCGAGCCCTTAAGCACATTCCGAAAAGTGGAAACCTGTTTTCGGACAAAATGCGCGTCACCCAAATTAGAGAAGGGCGATCAGGCAGAGGGCTTTTTCGCAGCTTTGACGCGAAGCGTCAGCCCTGCTTTCCCCGGGGGAAGCGACGGCGAGGGAATAAAGGCTTGCCGCCGCCAGGGCGGCGAAAATCGCCGCCGCCAATCTGTGGAAAATCTTAGCCATTGCTAAGCCACTCCTGCGAAGGAGCCGATCGCCGAGATATAGCCGGCGGCGATAACGGTGATGGTCAAGAGAACGGCCAGTCCATTGACAAAATGGCCAAATTTATCGATGCTCGGGTTTGAGTTTGCAAAGCGCATGGGTTTCTCCTTTTCTTTCCTGTGTTAGCGGCTCGTTTTGATCTTCTTGAGCGGCGGTTTTCCGCCGCTCTTTTTTTGTCTCTCGCCGCTGTTTCAGCCGGTTTTCCCTTTTTCTGGGCGGGGTCAGCCTTTCCCCGGGGTTTCTCCGTTCTGGGCTCTTTTTCCGCCGGTTCTCCGGTCTTTTCGGCCCTTTTTCTTTTCACCCCGGGTCTGGTATTGCTCCGGCTCCGGGGCCCTGCGTCTGCGGCGTTTCCCGCCGTCTTGTTGATTATCGATATACACTTATCGAAAAACAATACAAGAGGTTTTTGCCGAAAAACGATAATTTTTTTTCGATAAGGGATAAAAACATGGGCGAAACTATGCGGAAATTGGGGCCTGGGCGGCTGATTATCGCCTCCCACAACGATGGAAAAGTAAGCGAAATCAATGACTTGCTTTCTCCTCTCGGGATTGAGGCGGTCTCGGCAAAAAAAATTGGCCTTTCCGACCCAGAAGAGACCGGAACGACCTTCGCCGAGAACGCCGAATTGAAGGCGCTGGCCGCCGCGACCGCCTCTGGCCTGCCCGCCCTTGCCGATGACAGCGGCCTTTCGGTGACCGCGCTGTCCGGCGCGCCTGGCATTTTCTCGGCCCGCTGGGCCGGCGAGCCCCGGGATTTCCGGGCTGCCATGAAAAAGGTCGAATCTGCGCTCTTCGATAGCGGCACGGAGGACTTCTCCGCGAAATTCATCTGCGCGCTCTGCCTCGCCTGGCCGGACGGCCACACGGAAATTTTCGAAGGCGAGGTCAAGGGCGTCTTGGTTTTTCCGCCGCGCGGCGAAAAAGGCTTCGGCTACGATCCGATTTTCGTTCCCGAGGGCTATCACATGACCTTCGCGGAAATGGACCCGGAAGAAAAACACGCGATCTCCCACCGCGCGGATGCGTTCCGTAAGCTGATGAAAGCGCATTTTTGATGTTGAAGAAAATTCTGGTTCTTGTTGCGTGCGTTTCATTAAGCGGGTGCGCACTCTTGGAAGCTCAACCGGCAGAAACCGCAGAAGCCTTGCCGCCGCCATCGCTTGAAAAGATCGCAGACAATGTCTGGATCCACAAAAGCTATCGCGTCGTCGAGCCTTGGGGGCCGGTCCTGTCGCAAGGCATGGTCGTCAAAACCGAAGGCGGGATCGCGCTTGTCGATACGGCGTGGACGGACGAAGAAACGGAAACGCTTTTGTCTTTAATCAGCGCAGAGCTTGGCGAAGGGCCCGACATCGCGATCGTGACGCACGCCCATGCCGACAAGATGGGCGGGATGGCGGCCCTTCAGAAAAACGGCATTGGCGGGCGCGCCCACCCGCTCACCAACGAGGACGCGCCGGCGCGCGGCCTCAGGAAAACGATGTTCTCCATTCTCGACGGCAAGACCCAAGAAATGCTGCTCGGCGCTGAAGACGAAGAAGGCGTGACGGTTTTTTATCCGGGCCCCGGTCATACGCGCGATAACATCGTCGTCTATTACGCCCCCGCGAAGGTGCTGTTCGGCGGCTGCCTGATCCGCCCCGGCGATAGCAACAATCTCGGCAACACCGCAGACGGCGATGTGGGACACTGGGCCCAGGCGACACGAAACGTCGCCGAGGCTTTTCCCGACGCGGAAATTGTCATCCCGAGCCACGGTCCCATGGGCGGGCGGGAGCTCCTCGATCACACGATTGCATTAGCGGAACAGGCGGCCGCCAATCAGTGACGAAGCTTTTTGGAGTCTATGTTCACTGGCCTTATTGCGCGCGCATATGCCCCTATTGCGATTTCAACGTCTATAAAAACCGCGCCATCGATGCGGAAGCGTGGAACGCAGCGCTGACCGGCGATCTCGAAAATTATGCAGCGCGTACGCAAGGACGGAAGCTGACGAGCCTTTATTTCGGCGGGGGCACGCCGTCGCTGGCGCCGCTTCCCGTCATCGAAGGCGTTATCGAAACGTGTGAACGCCTGTGGGGCTTTGAGCCAGGCGCCGAAATCACGCTCGAAGCCAATCCGACGGATGCAGAGCAATCCCGCTTTGAGGCTTTTGCCTGCGCCGGCGTCAATCGCCTGTCGCTCGGTGTGCAATCTTTACGCGACGATGCGCTGAAATTTCTCGGCCGCGACCATGACGCGACGGCGGCAAAGCGCGCCATCGAAGCGGCGCAAGGCGCGTTTCCGCGCGTCACCTTCGACCTTATTTACGGGCGCCCCGGCCAAACCCTCGAAGACTGGCGCGAGGAACTCTCGGAAGCTTTGTCCCTCGGCGCCAAACATCTTTCGCTCTACCAGCTCACCATCGAAGCGGGTACGGCCTTCGCCAAGGCCGTGGACAAGGGCCGCTGGGCGCCGCCCGAAGACGACGTCACGGCGGACATGTATGACGCCGCGCAGGAGATGACGGCGGCGGCGGGCCTTCCCGCCTATGAGATTTCGAACCACGCCGCGCCGGACGAGGAAAGCCGCCACAATCTCGTCTATTGGACTTACGGCGATTATGTCGGCGTCGGGCCCGGCGCGCATGGAAGGCTGACGGAAGACGGCGTTCGCATCGCCACGGAAACGGCTCTCGCGCCGCCGGACTATCTCGCCGGGGCGCCGCATCAGGAAACGACGCTCACGCAAGCGGAAGCCGCCATGGAGCGGCTTTCCATGGGCCTCAGGCTGACAGCGGGCATGAGCTTCACGGAGAAAGACCCATTCTTTGCGGAGGCGGGCGCGCTGGAACGCCTCGACAGGCTGATCGGCGACGGGCTCCTGCAATGGGACGGCGAAACCCTCGCCGCCACCGCCGGCGGGCGGCGGATCTTAAACCGCCTGCTTTACGAACTCTTCGCTTGAGGCCACAACGAACGCCCATGAACGATCTTTCCGACATCGCCCATCTGGTGGAGCTTTCCGTCGCTCCGGTCTTTCTCCTCGCCGGGATCGGCGCGCTGCTGAATGTCGTGACGTCGCGCCTCGGCCGCGTCGTAGACAGGGCGCGCCATCTCGAAGAACGTCTTTATACGCCAAGAAGCGAGGAAGAGGCGAGCCGCATCCGCGCGGAACTCGGCTCTCTCGACCAGCGCATGTTGCTTGCCCAGCGGGCGATCTTTCTCTTCTCCACCGCTGCGCTGCTGATTTGTCTTGTGGTCGCGTCGATCTTTATCGGCGAGTTTGTCGATCTCGCGGTGCCGGCGCTGGTCGCCATGATCTTCATCGCGACGATGTTCGCGATGATCGCCGGTCTCACGCTATTCCTGATGGAGATCTCCATCGCCACCAAAGTCTTGCGGGTGCGCGCGGATCTGTTTGCGAAATGACCCCCGAAGAACGAGAGCGCTACGCAAGACACATCCTGCTCCGCGAAGTCGGCGGGCAGGGCCAGCAGAAACTCATCGCCGCGCGCGTGCTGGTGGTCGGCGCGGGCGGGCTCGGCAGTCCGATCCTTTCCTATCTAGCGGCCGCTGGCGTCGGGACAATCGGAATTTCGGACAGCGATGTCGTCTCCCTCTCAAACCTCCAGCGCCAGACGCTCTTTCGCAGCGAAGATGTGGGCCGCGAAAAAACCGGCGCGGCCCAAGAGGCCATTGCCAGGCTCAACCCGCATGTGAACGTCATCGCGCATCCGCGCATGACCGACGAGAACGCGGCGGGCGTCGTTGCGGATTATGATCTGATCGTCGAAGGCGTCGATAATTTCGCGGCGCGCTATGCACTGAACCGCGCTTGCCTATCCGCAAAGAAACCGCTGGTCTCGGCCGCCGTGGGGCGTTTCGAGGGCCAGCTTGCGACTTTCAAGCCTTATGAAAAGCCCGGCGCGTTGCCTTGCTACCGCTGTCTCGTGCCGGAGGAACCGCCGCGCGACGAACAGGTCAATTGCGCCGAGGAAGGTGTTCTCGGCGCGGTCACCGGGGTGATGGGAACGCTCGCCGCCATGGAGGTTCTGAAAGAACTTCTCGGCGTCGGCGACAGCCTTGCTGGCCGCCTGATGATCTATGACGGTCTTGGCGCGTCATTCCGCACGGTCAGGCTCAACGCCGACCCGGCCTGCGCCGATTGCGGCGCACACGGATAATCGGAAATAGAAGCTTGTTTAGTCGTCGAGGGTGATGACGACGACGCTGCCATGAGTCACGGAGACCTTGGTTTCGTCGAAACGCGGTTTTCTGAGCTTCGGCTTGACGCCGTTGGAGAACGCCACCGGCTCTTTCGGGCGGCCGAGCACCTTGCCGCGGTTGAGCTTGCCGTCGCCGTTTTCGTCGAGATAGGCGGCGAAGGCGTATTCGCCGGGCTCAAGATCGCCGAGCGGCAGCACGGCGACGCCATCCTCGTCGAGGCTCGCCTCGAATTTGGCGCGCGCCTGCTCGAGAAACGCTTCCTCGCTGTCGTAAATGGTAAGCCGCACGGCCTGACCCGGGGCCGCCGAAAATTCGGTTTTAACAGCGGCGACAACGTGGGCGGGGTCGGCGTATTTGGAGAACATGGCGTCGGCGGGGACAGAATCCGCATGCGCGGCGCCAATGGCCACCAACAACACCCCGATCCCCAAAACTCGACGCACAGCTACGCTCTCTTTCAGCCGCTGAAGCGGCTACGGCACTTATCGCTAGAGCCCTCTGGCTCTTCGTGGCGCAGGGCTTTTCGCACCTGCACAATCCCATCTAGCGCAAAATCGGTCCGGCGCAAGGGCCTTTACCGATCCTTAAGCGTTGTATGATGCGCGCGGAAACTTGCGATTCAACTAAAATTGCGGAAACCCGCGATTAAGGTCTCGGGAATGTTACCGCGCCGCCACGCCGCCGGTCATGTAGCCGGCGAATTTGGGCGCGCCCTTGGCGTAATGCTGATCGAGCCTGCCGATCTCAAACCCCGCTTTTCTCACCAGCGCCGCCGGGTCGCGGTTGAGATGACAGCCGCCGGCCAGCTTGCCCCAGACCCCGTCAAGACGGTTCTGCCATTTCGCGACGCCTTCATCGGGGGAAAGCCCATGTTCCAGGAAAACGAACTTGCCGCCCGGCTTCAAGACCCGCCGCATGCCGGCGAGTGCGGCGTCCACATCGGGGATCGTGCAGAGCGTGTAGGTGACGAGCACCGTGTCGACCGAGGCGTCGGGAAGCGGGATCTCCTCGCCGGGAAGGTCCAGCCATTCGAGCTGAAAGGGGAGCCCGGCGATGCGTTTCAGCGCCCGCTTGCGCATCGCCGCCGACGGCTCCAGCGCATAAAGACGCGTGATCGCTTGCCTATCGTAATAAGGCGCGTTGTGGCCCGAGCCGAAACCGACTTCGAGCACGTCGCCCTTCGCCTCCGGCACGATCTTCGCCCGCTCGCGTGAGATCGCCTTCATCCCGCAGGCGCAGGAAACGATCGCCGGTTCGATGTGTTCGCCATAAAATCCCATGAGCTTCGCGCCTTCCATCTCAAGCTGCGAATTATATTGCCTTCTAAAACAACCGCGCATCACCGTCATCCCGTCATAAACAGTCGCTAACTTTCGTTATGGTCGGGTCGGTGTTATGGCGGCCTCGCAATGGATCAGCAGAAAGACAGATTATCAATGCGCTCAACCACCAGCCTCGCAGTGATCTTCGTGGTTCTTCTCTCTGCGTCACCGGCGATCGCGCAAGACAGCGAACCGCCGCTGGCGGCGGACGAGCGCGCGACATGGTCTTTTGTCTGGGAGAACGATTATTTCGCGAACACCGATCGCAACTACACGAACGGACTCAGGATTTCCTATCTGTCCGGCCTGAAACAGCCGCGCGGCGTGTCGAGCTTTATCGCCTATGACCTTCTCGGCGCAGATGAAGCCGCTGGCGTGCGGCGCGGATTCGCCGTTGGCCATTCCATCTTCACGCCCGAAGACACGCTGGCGACGGAGCCGCTGCCGGACCAGCATCCTTATGCGGGCTGGCTCTATGGCGAATATTCCGTCGTGGTGCAGCAACGCCAGCGCGTTCATCAGATCACGCTGCAGGCAGGCGTTGTCGGCCCGGCGGCGCAGGGAGAGTGGGTGCAGAACAACTGGCACGACATTATCGGCGGCGATCCGGTGAATGGCTGGGACAACCAGATCCGCAATGAGCCGGGTTTCGTTTTATCCTATGACCGTCAGTTCCGCTCGGTCTACGATATCGGAGATTCAGGGTTCGGCGCGGACATCACGCCGACTGTAGGCGTCTCGGTCGGCAATGTGGACACCCGCGCCCGGGGCGGGTTTACGCTGCGCATCGGCAACGATCTGCGCAATGATTACGGGCCGCCGCGCATCCGCCCGGCCCTCGCCGGAGCCGGTTTCTTTTCGCCTGAAGACGATTTCAGCTGGTATCTGTTTCTCGGCGCCAATGGCAGCGCCGTGGCGCACAACATCTTTCTCGACGGCAGTCTTTTCCGCGACGGCGATCCGAGCGTCGACAAGAAAGTGCTGGTGGGCGAAGTGCAGGCGGGGATCGCCGTGCAGTTCCGGCGCGCGCAAATCGCCTATACGTTCGTCACGCGCACCAAGGAATTCGAGATGCAGGACGGCGCGCAGCAATTCGGCGCCGTCAGCCTTTCCGTGAAGTTCTAATCAACCTGCTTTCGGCAGAATATCTTAGCTTAGCCTGCCTTCGGCAGGCGGCCGTCATCCAGCCCCAAGATCACTCTGTCCGGCGGCTTATGGCCGTCGGCGAACATCTTGATGTTGATGATCATGCGCTCGCCCATTTCCACGCGGCTTTCGACAGTCGCCGACGCCATATGAGGAAGCAGCACAACATTCGGCGCCTTCAGCAGTTTCTCGCTGGGCGCGCCGCGCTCGTAAACATCGAGCCCGGCGCCGGCGAGCCGTCCCTGTTCGATCATCTCGGCGAGCGCGTCTTCATCGACGATCTCCCCGCGCGACACGTTCACCACATAGGCCTGGGGCTGCAAGAGTTCGAGACGGCGGCGAGACAGGAGATGAAACGTCGCCGGCGTATGCGGGCAATTGACCGAGACGATGTCGACCCGCGCCAGCATCTGATCGAGGCTGTCCCAATAGGTCGCATCCAGCTCTTCTTCGATATGCGGATTGATCGGCGTGCGGTTGTGATAATGGATCGACAGCCCGAAGGCTTTGGCCCGGCGCGCAATCGCTTCGCCCACGCGTCCGAGCCCGATAATGCCGAGCTTCTTGCCGCGCACCCGGTGGCCCAGCATCCAGGTCGGCGACCAGCCATGGAAATTTCCGGTCTCGAGCGCCCTGACGCCTTCCACAAGACGCCGGGGCACGGCGAGGATCAGCGCCATGGCCATGTCGGCGGCGTCCTCAGCAAGCACGGATGGCGTGTTGGTGACCGTGACGCCCCGGGCATTGGCGGCCGCGACATCGATATGGTCGACGCCCGCGCCAAAATTCGCGACCAGGCGCAGCTTGTCCCCAACGGCGTCGAAAAACGCCGCGTCGAGCCGGTCGCCCAAGGTCGGGGCCAGGACATCGGCGCCGCGGGCGCGCTCCAGAAGCGCCGCAGGCGACAAGGGCGCTTCGCCCTCATGCAGAACGGCGTCGAAAAGATCGGAAAGCCGCGCCTCCACCGGCGCCGGCAATTTTCGCGTTACCGCAACCCTGATCTTCTTAGACGTCATCCGATGATCCCGACCGCTGCGCCCAAGCGGCTTGAAGTTTCCCGCAAATCGGAAAAGAGCCCCGAGTTAACCTCAGGGTTAACCCAAGATTAACGCCTTTGCCGTCAGGTAAGGGTTTATTCATTATCTTTGATTGCTTCGAGCGCCTGTACATGCCGCGTCTGTTTTCTGCGTTATCCGTCAGCCTTTTCGCCGCCCTCTATTTGACCGGAGCCGCCCTTCCGGCGCAAGCTTCGATAAATAATGGCGCGGCGCAAGACGCCGCTAACCAAGACAGAGGGGCGCAAGGCGCGCCGGAGGCTCCCGTAAAAGTGCGCCTCGACACCCCGTCAGGCCTGCCGGTGCCGCGGCTGGTCTCCCTCAAAGCCGAAAAGACCTTCTGCCGGTCGGGGCCCAGTTTTTCCCACCCGGTCCGCCTCACCTTCATGCGGGCGGGCCTTCCGGTGATGATCGTCGCCGAGACCAAGGACCACTGGCGCAAGATCCGGGATGTGGAGGGGGATGAGTGCTGGACCCATAAATCCAAGCTTTCCGGCGACGAGACCGCTCTCGTGCTGGAGGATGGGCTGGCGCTCAGGGCCAAGCCTGACGCCAGCGCCCCGGCCCGGGCGCGCCTCGGCAGAGGCGTCATCGCCCGGGTGGACGGGGCCAAGGACGGCTGGCTGAAGGTCTCCGCCGACGGGCGAAAGGGCTGGGCCCGCGCTTCCGCCTTCTGGGGAGCGAAGGCTGAGGCGCCCCTCTCAGGCGCCCTTAACCCCTGAATGTTGCAACGCATAATTGACCCTGTGCAGGCGCGCCTTTACCAAGCGGCCACAGCGCGCGACAATCATCCACGCGCGGACTAGAACCGAATACAGGACGCATGACCGAACAGAAAAACAGTTTCAGCCGCGAGGAGCTCCTCGAGTGCGGCTATCACGGACTTCGCGGACCCGGCACGGCGCAATTGCCCGTGCCTCCCATGCTGATGTTCGACCGCGTGTCGAAGATCACCAGCGACGGCGGCGCCTATAACAAAGGCCGGATCGAAGCCGAACTCGACATCAATCCGGACCTCTGGTTTTTCGACTGCCATTTTCCGGGCGATCCGGTGATGCCGGGCTGTCTCGGCCTCGACGCCCTCTGGCAACTGGTGGGTTTCTTTCTTACATGGTCAGGGCATCCGGGCCATGGACGCGCGCTCGGCGCCAAGGATGTGCGGTTTTCCGGCATGGTGGTGCCCTCCGCAAAGCGCGTTACCTATGAGCTCGACGTGCGGCGCATGATGTCGCGGCCTCTGATCCTCGGCATCGCGGACGGCGTCGTCAAAGTCGATGATCGGAAGATTTACGAAGCCAAGGACCTGAGAGTCGGTCTCTTCTCGCGCGAACAACTCGACGCGGGACTGTCGCTTTAGAAAAGCGGCGAAAAGTTTTCGGCGGAAAACGAAAGGAAGTTTATGCGGCGCGTAGTGATCACAGGAATGGGGGTCGTTTCTTCCATTGGCGCCAATGTGGACGAAGTGAAGGCGTCGCTTTACGAAAGCCGCTCCGGAACCGCCCACGACGCAAGCTTCGCCGAGCACGGCTTTAAATGTCAGGTGTCGGCGCGTCCTTCGGTGAATATCGAAGAAGCGCTTGACCGCCGCACGCGGCGTTTCATGGGCGAAGGCGCCGGCTGGAACTACATCGCCATGAAAGAGGCCCTGGAGCAGTCAGGGCTTACGGACGAACAGGTCAGCCATCCCATGACCGGCATCATCATGGGGTCGGGCGGGCCGTCGACCAAAGCCATCGTCGAAGCCGCGGACATCACCCGCAAGACCGGCGGCACCAAGAAGATCGGCCCGACCGTCGTGCCGAAAGCCATGGGCTCGACCAATTCCGCGACGCTCGCCGTGCCGTTCAAAATTCTCGGCGTCAACTATTCGATTTCATCCGCATGCGCCACATCAGTACATTGTATCGGCGCCGCAGCCGAACAGATCATGTGGGGCAAGCAGGACATCGTCTTCGCCGGCGGCGGCGAAGAACTCGACTGGACCCTCGCCAACATCTTTGACGCCATGGGCGCCATGTCGACAGACTTCAACGACTGGCCGGACGTCGCAAGCCGCGCCTATGACAAGGACCGCGACGGTTTCGTCATCGCCGGCGGCGCGGCGACCGTCGTTCTTGAGGAATACGAGCACGCGAAAAAACGCGGCGCCAATATACTGGGCGAGATCGTCGGTTATTTCGCCAATTCCGACGGCTACGACATGGTGCAATTGTCCGGCGAAGGCGCCGTGCGGTGTATGCGCGGCGCCCTCGAAACCGTGCGCCAGCCGGTCGATTACATCAACCCGCATGGCACCTCGACGCCCGTGGGCGACCAGAAGGAAACGCAGGCGATCCGCGAAGTTTTCGGCTCGGAAATCCCGCCTTTCTCCTCAACAAAGTCGCTCACCGGCCACTCCCTCGGCGCCGTCGGCGCCCAGGAGCTTGTCTACGGCCTCATCATGATGCGCGACAAATTCCTCGCGGCCTCCGCCCATATCGAAACCATTGATCCGGAATTCGCGGACCTTCCCATCATACGCGAGCGCATCGACAACGCGAAGATCGACTGCTTCCTCACCAACTCCTTCGGCTTCGGCGGCACCAATGGCTGTCTCGTCGTCGCCCGGGTTTAAGCGTTGAGCCAGGAATCCCTGATTGCAGGAATTGTCGCGGCGCTGATCGCCAGCGCCGGACTCTGGTGGTTCCGGCTTGTCCTGCCTGCGGTCAAAAAACAGCCGAAAACAACACGCTTCGGCGTTTACGCCATAGTCTGGCTCGCCTATTTCATACTCATCATGATCATGATCGGCCGTAGCGGCGGCGGAACCCCCGGCTAAACCAAGGACGGACCTATGAGCGACGAGACCACCTTCCCCAAAGGCGATCTGATGAAAGGCAAGCGCGGCCTCATCATGGGCGTCGCCAACAAGAACTCTATCGCCTGGGGCATCGCGCAGCAGCTCGCCGCGCAGGGCGCGGAGCTTTGCTTCTCCTACATCCCGGCCATGGAGAGCCGCGTGCGCCAGCTCGCCGAAAGCATCGGCGTCGATTTCCTCGTCGAAGCCGACGTCATGAGCGACGACGACATGGACAAGGCCTTCGCCGAGATCAAATCCAAATGGGGAAAGATCGATTTCCTCGTGCACTCGATCGCCTTCACCGACAAGGAAGCGCTGAAAGGCTCCTTCGTCGAGAATACGACGCGCGAGAATTTCAGAAACACCATGGACGTCTCGGCGTTTTCCTTTGTCGACGCCGCCCGCCGGTCGGCGGAGATCATGCCCGATGGCGGCGCGATGATCACGCTCACCTATCTCGGCTCCGAACGCGTTGTCCCGAATTACAACGTCATGGGCGTGGCGAAGGCCACTCTCGAGGCCTCCATGCGTTATGTGGCGCGCGATCTCGGCCCCAAGGGCATTCGCGTCAATGCAATCTCGGCGGGCCCGATGAAGACGCTTGCGATGGCCGGCATCACTGGCGGGCGCCAACTCATGTCCACGGGGCGCGACTGGTCGCTATTGAAGGAAGACACGAGCATGGAAGGCGTCGCAGGCGCCGCGCTCTATCTTCTCTCCGGCATCGGCGCCTCCTGCACCGGCGAAGTCCTGCATGTCGATGCGGGCTTCCATGTGGTCGCCGTGCCCGACGGCGTCACCCAGTCTTGACCGCAGACGAGATCATTGTGGCGCTCAATTTGAGCGCCCATCCCGAAGGCGGCTGGTTCAAGGAGACTTGGCGCGCGGACGCAAATAACGGCGAGCGGGCCGGCGGCACCGCGATCTATTATCTTCTCAAAGCCGGCGAGCGCTCGCACTGGCATCGCGTGGATGCAACGGAGATCTGGCATTATTACGCTGGCGCGCCGCTGAAGCTGTCGATTTCCGAAGACGGCAGACGCCAGGAAGATTTGATCCTCGGGCCTGATCTTTCAGCAGGCGAGGCGCCGCAACTGATCGTCCCACCCCATGCATGGCAGGCAGCGGAGAGCCTCGGAGACTTTACGCTGGTCGGCTGCACGGTGTCGCCGGCGTTCGAGTTTTCAGGATTTGAAATGGCGCCCGACAACTGGGCGCCAAAGGCGTAATTACTCAGCCGCCGCTTTTTCGAGATAGGGAGCGGGATCGACTAGGACATAACCCGGCGTATTTTCGGCGAAATGATCGAGCCAGAATTTATGGCCCGCGCCATAGACGATGACGACGCGATCCCCGGGCTTCGTCACCTGCACCAGTTTTGAAAAGATCTTGGCGTTGCGCATGAACCAGTAGGCCTGAAGTTCGGCGCCCGGCTGGGTTTCACCGCGATCATAAAAGAACGTGCGGTAGTAAAATTCGGGGCTGGAAAGAGGGCCGTCCGAATTGAACATAAGCAACAGATCAGCAACGGAATTGTCTTTCTGCATGGCGCTGAAATCAGCCATTTGCGCCTGAATTTCTGCGATTTCCCCTTGCATGACGTCGCTCTGGCCCGTCGCCGCCGCATGCGCCATCAGTTCGTCAAAGGGGAAATAATCCGGCTCGCCGTCGCTTGGCTGTTCGTCGACGCCATAGACGCGGTCAATCCCGAGCTGCTTCGCAAGACGGTATCCGATCTGATACCGCTCATCGGGATTTTCCTTCAGCATCTCCGGCGTGAACGCCTGGTATTTCGGATCGAGATAGCCGGGCGCCTCCGTAATGCGTTCGACGGCGACCACCGTCGGTTTGAAGTCGGCCAGCGCGTCCGCCACTGCTGTGATTTCCGCCTGACGCTCATCGGTCAGCATGTCGTCAATCTCGGCGTTCGCCACATCCTGACCGGGATTGCCCATGTGAAAGGCGCCGAGCACCATCACCTGAACCGCGTCGGGTTCGGCCGCCCGGCTTGCCGCAGAGGTTTTTTCAACCGCCCCGGGCGTCGCGCACGCAGCCAAGCCCAACGACGCCACAACCGTCAAAAATCGTTTCATATCGCCCTCGTCTATATCTGTGCGCCTGACGCTGACGAAACGGCCTACGGCCGTAAAGACGCTTTGCGGTGAACGACGGTCAAAACACGTCGATTCGATGCCTGTTATTCGTCCTTCGGATGCGCAACAAAGAGAATTGGCAAGCTTCCGTCACTGTCAGCCGCGCCGGCGACGCTGACCCGTGTGATGGAGCCATAACCGAGATCGCCGATGTCCGCGGCCCCATGCCAGATGGAATCGCTGGCGAAGTCATAAGTCATCAGCTGCGATCCCATAGAGGAATACGCCATGGCGGGAAGCCCTTCTTCGCCGAAGGTGAGAAAGAAATCCTGCGCCCCGGGAGGCAGATCCAGCACCGGTTCCGTGACGCCGCTCGCGATATCGACGGCGACGATTTCATACTGTCCCGCTTCATCGCCGCGCGCAGCGAACAGGGTGGCGCCGTCTGGAGAGGACAGCAGAACCCGGCCGACATTATCAAATACGTCGCGCGCTTCGCCCGTTGCGACATCCACTAGCTGCAACATCGGCGGCTCGCTGCGATAAAAGACGGACAGCGTCGCGCCGCCCTGCAGCCATTCATAATAGCCGACCGGACCGGTCTCGATAACTGCGGCGCCGGGATCGCCAATCTCACGAAGCGCGTGGACGCGCGTCATCTCGCCGTCTTCGCTTTCCTGAATGAAGGAGACGCCGCCATCGGGCGCCGGTTTCGGCGAGAACTCGCTCTTCTCCGGCGTATCGGTGATCCGCGTCTTTTCGCCGGAAGAAAGATCGAAGGACCAGAGATCGGTTTTTCCATTCTCATTGCCGGCGACGTAGTAAAACCGGTTCTCATCGGGCGCCGCGAAAGTCGGCTGGTTCTGGTATGCAGGCGCGGCGAGAAGCGGCTCGATCTCCACAATGGAAACGCCCTCGCCATCTGACACGACCTTCCCCAGAAGGATATGCGCTATGGGCAGGCTGGCCGCCTCAACGGCCGGTTCGGAAGCGGCGGCCTCAGGCGCGGTTGGCGCATCCGGGTCCGGCTGACACGCCGCAGCGAAAATCATCGACGCAGCAAAGGCGGACTTTTTCAAGACGCTCATGGTTCGTTCCTGATGAAAGCACGCACATCGGCGGCCAAGGCTTCCAGCGAAGGCTGATGAATATACATCATGTGGCCGGCTTCGTAGTAGGTGATCGTCAGACGCGAGCGGTCGAAGCCGGGCTGCGCCAGCGTGATCTCCGTTCCGAAAAACGGTGTCGCGAGGTCGTAATAGCCGTTCGCGGCGAGAACGCGCAGATCCTTGTTCTGGCGCATAGCGCGCTCGACCCAGGGCGCGACATTCACATAGGAGTTTTCGCCGCCGCCATCCTCAGCGTCCCAGTTCCAGCGCCGCACGCCGCCAAGCGTCGTGTAAGGCTCGATAATATCGACGCCGAGATCGCGGCTGAAATAATCGAGCATCCCCGCCGTATAGGCTGCGTCTATGCCATAGGCGGACGGATCGTATTCCGGATTTTCGCCGACACGGTCAGCCTCAACGCCGGTAAACCGCGAGTCGAGACGGCCCACGGCAAGGCCCTGGTCGCGCAGCAATTCGCGCATGAAACGCCGCAAGGGAATGCGCATATTGGCGCGCTTCACATAGCTTTCCGAAAGACCGGTGAAGGCCGCGAGTTTCGCCGCGACCGCATCACGCTCGGCCTGCGGCGCAAGCTGGCCTTTCAGGAGCGCCGGCAGATATTCGTCCGTCGCGAAGACGCGCGCCTCGTCGAGGAAACGCTCCATGTCGCCGCCCCACGCGTCTTTGTCGACCTTGTCGTGATACCATGCCGTCGCCGCATAGCCGGGCATGAGGCCAATATAGCCGACTTCGTTGCCGGCGTCGGTGGCGTCGAGGCCGAAATTCAAAACGGTTGAAATCAAGACGACGCCGTTGACAGCAATGTCTGTCCAGCCGCTTTCCAGCGCTTCGAGCACCGCCGCCGAGCGCGTCGTGCCGTAGCTTTCGCCGATGAGGTATTTCGGCGAGTTCCAGCGCTTGTTTTCAACGAGCCAGCGGCGGATGAATTCGCGCACCGAGGCCGCATCCTGTTTGACGCCCCAATAGTCATCGGTTTTCGTCTCGCCCAGCGTCTTCGACCAGCCGGTGCCCACGGGATCGATGAACACCATGTCGGCGACGTCGATGATCGACTCTGGATTGGCGATGAGATCGAACGGCGCGGCGCCGTCATCATCCGGCCCTTCAGGAAGGCGCACGCGCTTCGGCCCGAAAACGCCCATATGAAGCCACAGCGACGCCGAGCCTGGCCCGCCATTGAAAATGAACGCCACGGGGCGCTCGCGCGGGTCTGCAAAACCGTCCGCGATATAGGACGTCGAAAAGATCGACGCGACCTTCTCGCCTTTCTCGTTTTCGATGAAGGTCTCGCCAGCGATGACCTTGTAGGAGACGGTTCTGCCGCCGGCCGTCACGCGCGCTTTGGTTTCGTAGCGGCGCGGCGCGTCTTCATCCTTCGCCGTTTCTGTTTTCTGGCTTTTATCTTCTTCCTGCGCGGCGGCGCAGGCCCCGCCGGCAAGCAAACAAAGAACGGCGAGAGTCCGAAAGATCATGACGTCTCCTGTGAGTTTTCAGCGATGAGAAAGCGCTAGGCGCCCTGTTTTTCCTTGATCCAGGCCGTGATCTTGCGGTCGAGCACGGGGAGCGGCATGGCGCCGGTGAGCAGCACTTCGTCGTGGAACTCGCGAATGTCGAAATCGGGGCCGAGCGCAGCCTCCGCTTCCTTGCGAAGCTCGTTGATCTTCAGCATGCCGAGCTTGTAGGCGCAGGCTTGTCCCGGCCAGACGGAATAGCGCTCAACCTCGCGCGTCACCTGATCGCGGGTGTCTCCAGTGACGCCTTGCATATACTCGATCGCCTGTTCGCGGCTCCACTGTTTGTGATGCAGGCCGGTGTCGACGACGAGGCGCGTCGCGCGGAAAAGCTCCGACTGAAGGCGCGCGAGATCGCCAAGCGGATCGTCCGCATACATGCCCATCTCCGCGGCGACCTGTTCTGCGTAAAGCGCCCAACCTTCGGAGAATTCGGAATATCCGAGCATGGTGCGGATAAGCGGCAGGCCCGCCGACCGCTCCAGCGAACGCTGGAAATGATGGCCCGGCACCGCCTCGTGATAGGTCAGCGTCTTGAGCATGTGCTTCGGCCAATCGGCGGTGTTTTTCAGATTGATCCAGAAAATCCCGGGCCGCGATCCGTCGAGGGGCGCGGCGGAATAATAACCGCCGGGGGATGAGTCCTGTTCGTAAACCGGGATGCGCCGCACCTCGACCTGTTGCGAGGGCAACGTATCGAACCAGTCGCCGGCGCGCGCCATGATCTCATCGACCTGACTATTGAGATCGACGAGCATCTCCTCTTTTGCTTCGTCCGTATTCGGATAACGCATGCCGTCGCGCTTGCCGATGGAGGCGAAGCGCTCTGCGACCGAGCCCTGCGTCAGTCCTTGCGCTTTCAGGATCGCATCCATCTCGCCGGAAATGCGCTCGACTTCCGAGAGGCCCAGCTCATGCACCTCGTCGGCGGTCAAGCCGCCGGCGCCGTAAGATGAAAGCGCCAGCGCGTAAAAGGCGGCGCCTTCATCGCCAAGACGCCAGATGCCCGCGTCGGCGCTCGCCTGAAACTTTAGATTGTCGAGCGCCGCCGCAAGGCGCGCATAGGCCGGATAGACGTTGGTTTCGACCGTCTCGGCGGCGCGCGCGGCGAACGCCGCACGGTCTTCATCGGACAGGCCTTCAATCCCTTCAATCTTTGCTGCGAAGGTCTTCACCAGCGGGTTGTCCGCAGGGGCCGGGGCTGTAAAGCCTGAGATTGTATTGATCGCGCCGTCGATGGCGAAAATCGGCGGCGTCACGAGCTGCGCGCCGTCGCCGGTCACGGTTTCGATCGTTTCATCAAAGACCCGGCTGAACTCGGCGAGACGCGAAAGGTAATCCTCCGCATCCTGACGGGTTTCGAGGCGGTGCTGAGTCAACATCAGCCGCGGCAGCAGGAGATGCGGGCCCGAAAGCTGCGTGACGAGATAAGGGCTCGCCGAGGCGTAAGGCGCCGCGCCGCCGAAAGAAAACTGGTTGCGCCGGGCCGCCGTCTGATAGGCGTCGCGCAACACGTCATAGGTGACGCGCGCCTGGCCCGAGAGCGCGTCCCGGTCGATGCTGCGGATGTCCTGAAGAAACTCTTCATTGAGCGCCCGAACGTCTTCAAAGGCAGCGAAACCGTAGCCGCCGAGTTTTGCGCGATAGCCCTCGCCGGCGACATCTTCGCCGACGCCGAGGAAGGTTGCGAGTTCCGGCGAATTTTTCAAAACCGCCGCCGCATGCCGCGCGGCCATGGCGTCTAGCTGTTCATTGGGCGTCAGGACTGGCGCTTGCGGTTCCGCCGCCGGCGCTTCTTGTTGGGGCGCGCTGGAGCGCTCGCCGCAGGCGGAAAGCCCCAAGAGGGCGACGCCCCCCATGACCGCCAGAATCGGTTTCCTGAGATTGCGCATCCCCGTCCCTCCCTAGGCTCTCTCACCCGATCATGGGCGAAGCTTAGCGCGCCCCGCGCCATCGCCAAAGGCTTGCGACTTTTATGGCGGGCTGAAAAACCAAAAGCGGCGCCCGTTTGCCACAGGCGCCGCTTTCGCTCAATTTTTCAACAGGTTCAAGCGTTTATTCGCGCTCGATCTCCTTGCCGGTCTCCTGGTCCACAATCTTCATGGAGAGGCGCACCTTGCCGCGGTCGTCGAAACCGAGAAGCTTCACATAGACCTCGTCTCCCTCTTTTACGACGTCGGTCGTCTTTTCCGGACGGCCGTCTGAAAGCTGGGAAATATGGACGAGGCCGTCGCGGGCGCCGAAGAAGTTCACGAAGGCGCCGAAGTCCATGGTCTTGACGACCTTGCCTTTGTAAATTTCCCCGACTTCAGGTTCGGCCACAATGGAGTGGATCCATTTATAGGCCGCGTCGATTTTCTCCTTGTCGCTCGACGCGATCTTGATGAGGCCGTCATCGTTGATGTCGACCTTGGCGCCCGTCTCCTCGACGATCTGACGGATGATCTTGCCGCCGGAGCCGATGACGTCGCGGATCTTGTCCTTGGCGATCTGCATCGTCTCGATGCGCGGCGCGTAATCGCCGAGATCGGCGCGCGCGTGATCGAGGGCCTTGCTCATCTCGCCGAGGATATGGAGGCGGCCGTCTTTCGCCTGCGCCAGCGCAACCTTCATGATTTCCTCGGTGATGCCGGCGATCTTGATGTCCATCTGCAGGGACGTGACGCCCTGATCGGTGCCCGCAACCTTGAAGTCCATATCGCCGAGATGATCCTCATCGCCGAGAATGTCGGAGAGGACCGCATAACGCTCGCCTTCAAGGATGAGGCCCATGGCGATGCCCGCCACCGGACGCTTCACCGGCACGCCCGCATCCATGAGCGCGAGCGAGGAGCCGCAGACCGTCGCCATAGACGACGAGCCATTGGACTCAGTGATTTCCGAGACGAGACGGATCACATAGGGGAACTCTTCCTGGGTCGGGATGACCGCCTTCATGGCGCGCCATGCGAGCTTGCCATGGCCGATTTCGCGGCGTCCGGCGCCGCCCATGCGGCCTACTTCACCGACCGAATAGGGCGGGAAGTTGTAGTGCAGCAGGAATTGTTCCTTATACGTCCCGGAGAGCGCGTCGATGAACTGTTCATCCTCGCCGGTGCCCAGCGTTGCAACGACCAGCGCCTGGGTTTCGCCGCGGGTGAAAAGCGCCGAACCGTGGGTGCGCGGCAGGACGCCCGCTTCCGCAACGATCTTGCGGACCGTCTTGGTGTCGCGGCCGTCGATGCGGCTTCCCGTATCGAGAATGCCGCCGCGGACGATGTCGGATTCGGCGGCTTTAAAGGCAGACGCAACGACCGCTTTCGACGGCGCGTTTTCGTCATCTTCCTTGCACAGCGCTTCGACCGCTTTCGCCTTTGCTTCGGCGATGGCGTTCTGGCGGTCCTGCTTCACGACAATCTTGTAGGCGGCTTTAAGGTCGTCGCCGACTAGAGCGCGAACCTTGCCTTCAATGTCGGAATTGTCCGGCGGGGTGAAATCCCACGGGTCTTTCGCCGCTTCTTCGGCGAAATCGATAATAAGGCCGATCGCTTCTTTTGCGGCCTTGTGGCCGAAATTGACGGCGCCAAGCATGACGTCTTCGGAAAGCTCTTTCGCTTCCGATTCGACCATCATCACCGCATCGGCCGTGCCGGCCATGACGAGGTCGAGTTTGGTTTCCGGCATCTCATCGAGCTGCGGGTTAAGGACGTATTCGCCGTCGATATAGCCGACGCGCGCCGCGCCGATGGGGCCCATGAACGGCACGCCGGAAATCGTCAGCGCCGCGGAGGCCGCGATCATGGCGACCACATCGGGATCGTTTTCAAGGTCATGGCTCAGAACCTGCGCGACGACCAGGACTTCGTTCTTGAAGCCTTTGACGAAGAGCGGGCGGATCGGACGGTCGATGAGACGCGAGGTCAGCGTTTCCTTTTCCGTCGGGCGGCCTTCACGCTTGAAGTATCCGCCCGGCACGCGGCCCGCAGCGTAGTATTTTTCAATGTAGTGAACGGTCAGCGGAAAGAAATCGAAATTGGGGTTCGGTTCCTTTGCGGCGGTGACGGCGGCGAGCACCGTCGTATCGCCATAAGTGGCGAGCACTGCGCCATCGGCCTGACGCGCGACGCGTCCGGTTTCGAGGGTCAGCGTGCGGCCGCCCCATTCAATCGATTTTTTAGTGATATTAAACATCTGTTCTTTTCTCTTTTCGTAATGCGCCATGCGCGGATCGCATGACGCGCGGGTTATGCGCCGGATAGACTTGCGCCGCCCTTCGGGGGCGGCGCGGAGGTCATCTCGGCTGCATTCTGATGGCTCCATCGAGCCGGATCGTTTCGCCGTTCATCATCGTGTTGCGGCAAATCTCCAGCGCGAGGGAGGCGTATTCTTCGGGTTTCCCGAGACGTTTCGGGAAAGGCACCATGGCGGCGAGCGCGTCCTGAACCTTCTGGTCCATGCCCGCCATCATCGGCGTCCAGAAAATGCCGGGTGCGATCGTGTTGACGCGCACGCCGATATTCATGAGGTCGCGCGCGATGGGAAGCGTCATGCCGACCACGCCGCCTTTGGAGGCGGAATAGGCGGCCTGGCCGATCTGACCGTCAAAAGCCGCGACCGACGCGGTGTTGATGATGACGCCGCGTTCGCCATCCGCCTGCGGCTCGTTCTTTTCCATCTCAGCCGCCACAAGGCGGATGCAGTTGAACGTGCCGATGAGATTGATTTCGATGACGCGCTTGAAATTGTCGAGGCGGTGAACGCCGTTTTTGCCGACAGTCTTTTCAGCGACGCCGATGCCGGCGCAGTTGATGAGAATCCAAGGAGACCCGTTTGCGGCGATGGATTTTTCGAGCGAGGCTTTGACGTTCTCTTCGTCAGTGACGTTGGTTTTGCAGAAAACGCCGCCGATTTCTTTCGCGTGGGCTTCGCCCTTGTCTTCCTGCAGATCCCAGATGGCGACTTTGACGCCTTCCTTTGCGAGGGCCGCGGCGGTCGCGCCGCCTAATCCTGAGGCGCCGCCCGTGACAATTGCTGAGATGCCTGAAAGTTTCATTGTTGTTGTTTCTCCTCGCCCGGTTCATACGACAGCGCCGCTCCCCCTGGAGCGGCGCTGGTGCGCCGCTAGCGGCGCAGGCCGAGTTCTTCGATCAGCTTCTGGTAGCGCCCTTCGTCATTGCGCTTCACATAATCCAGAAGCCGGCGGCGCTGGGACACCATTTTGAGGAGACCGCGGCGCGAGTGGTTGTCTTTCTTGTGATCCTTGAAGTGCTCGGTGAGGTTCGAGATGCGCTCGGACAGGATCGCGACCTGAACTTCCGGCGATCCGGTGTCGTCAGCTTTCGTGGCGAATTTTTTGATGAGCTCGGCCTTACGGCTTGCCGTAATCGACATGTTTTTTCTCCGCGGCGTCCCCTGAAAATGACGGCCCCGCCGGGACGCCGTCCAGCAGGGTCGGAAAGATGGGCGGCTTATGGGGGAAAAGGGGGCCGGATGCAAGGGCGGCAGGCCGCCGCCGGACTGTAAGAGCCGGCCTAGAAGAACGACCCCGAGAAGTTAATCAGATTGTGCCCCAAGAGGGGCAAAAGCACGCTGCCCGTGCGCTCCCGGACCCACAGGAGCCCGAAGCCGAACCAGCCGGTGACGGCAATGAAAATCCAGCTCACGAAAGGCTTGCCGTCCTCAATCCCGACCCCGTGGCCGAGACCGAAGAGAAGCGTCACCAAAAGCCCTGCAGCGGTGATCCGCGCGCCCAGAAGGTTCACGCCCCCTGACGGGACGGCCGCCCCGAGCACCGCCAGAAAGAGGCCCCGGAAAAACAACTCCTCATCGAGGCCCGGCATGGTCGCCTGATAGAGAAGGCGCTCCGGGGCCATGGACTTGCCATCGGCGGCGAGGAGTTCAAGCCCGATCCCGCTTCCCGCCAGCAGGACGATCATGGCGAGGGCGGGGATAACCGACCCCGGCTTCTGGCGCAGGGTGAAGCCGGCGCTCTCAGGCGAGACGGCCTTGGTCGCGACGGCCATCACCGCAAACATGACGAGGGTCGCGGCAATAGAGGCTATCTTGCCCGCCCAGTTCCATTCGAGACCTTCAAAATAGTGGTCGATGGGTATGAGCGCCCCGCCCTTCATGATCGCGGCCATATAGATCGCGTAGATGGCCATCGCCGTCAGGAACCAGCCCGGGCGGAGCCCGGAAATCCGCACCATGCGAAACAACACTGCGAGCACGATGACCGGCGCCCACCACAGGGCGAATGTCGCCGCCAATTCCATAAGCCCCTCCGCCCGCGCGGGACTTGCCAAGCCGCCCCGAGCGCGTCACTGTCGAAAACAGACATAAAATTATCTAATTTAGATAATTTATTATTGATTATGGAAAGATTTCGACGATGTCAAGCACGCATGCCTGGCTGAAGCGGACGAGCTTCGCCTTCCTCTGGCTCATCCCGCTCATCGCGCTCCTCGCCTTCGCCCTGCCGGTCATCTATTGGGGCTTTGGCGGCTATAACTTCGGCGACAACACGCTGGTCCTCGCGGCAACGCCCCCGCGAGAGGGCGGCCGTTGGCTAGGCTTTCTCGTCGGCTTTCCGTCGACGGCCGCATGGCTCTACGCGCTTTACCGGCTGCACCGGCTTTTCTCGCATTTCCGAAACGGCGAGTTCATCGACGCGCGGGCGGCGCTCCATCTGCGCGCCTTTTCGCTTTTCACCATGCTCGCCGCCTTCTTCGACATCGTAACATCGGGTGCGCGGCGCTGGGCCATGGGCGAACATGACGCCCCCTTCTGGACCCATATAAACATCAACACGGAACATATGGCGCTCGTCTTCACCGCCGGCGTCTTTCTTGTCGTGTCGTTTGTGCTGGTCGAAGCCGAACGCTACAAAACCGAAACCGAACAGTATTTTTAAGGCGCACATCATGACTGTCGTCATCAGGCTGGATGTGATGCTGGCCTTGCGGAAAATGAAATCGAAAGACCTTGCCGCCGCCATCGGCGCAACTGAGGCCAATCTGTCGAAGCTGAAATCCGGAACCATGAAAGGCGTAAAGTTCGAAACGCTCGACCGGATCTGTGAAGTTCTCGACTGCCAACCGGGCGACATTCTCGTCCATATTCCGAACACAGATAATGAGAAATCCTGACACTCATTATACTCACGCTTAACGAAAGACTTGGGCGTCTAGGCCGGCAAAAAAATTTTATCGCCTCGCCGCAAGAACAGCTCCGTTCATCGACATTGCGATGAACCGTATTTGTAACTGCGCCGCGGCAGGGCAGGGTGCGTGCGGGACTGGGGCTCTTGATGTGATGTTGGATTGCGCGCCGCATGCTTATGGCGTCTACACAGTCTCGTTCGATGATGGTGGGGAAGGATCCGGAAATCCTGCCCATCATGCTCGATCTAACGCAAGATCAGGTGCTGCTCGCGCGGCTTTCCCTAAGAGAGCAAGGGCTCGCCAGTTTCCTCGATGAACGGGCGGTCGGCCCGGCGACCGCAACGGAATGGCTCTCCTGGACCGACTTCCGGAACTTATGCCACGCAGCGCCGGATGCGGCGCCGGCTTATATTCTCCATGTCAGCCATTGCGGCTCCACGCTGCTCTCGCGTCTTGTTGAAGCGGCCTCAGGCGCAAGATCCTTGCGCGAGCCCCTGCCCCTGCGCACTTTCGCCGTGGAAGCGGTGCAAAGCCTTGACGGCGGCGCCTTTCTCATGCGCCAGGAGCGGGTTGAGCGGATCAGGCTGTTCGAAAAAGCATGGTGTTGCGGCGCGGCGGCGGTCATCAAGTCGACGAGCATCTGCAACGACATTGCAGACGACCTTTGCGCGCGCGCGCCGGTTTCTTTCATCTATGTGCGGCCTGAAACCTATCTTGCAACGGTGCTGGGGCGGCCGCGCGTCAAAGGCGATCTGCGCGCTTATGGGCAGTTGCGCCTGCGCCGCTGGAACGCGCGCGCGGGCTGGCTGCAACGCATGAGCGATCTCAGCCCGGGCGAACTTGCCGCGCTCTGCTGGCTGACGGAGACGACTTCCATTGTCTCCGCCCAGCGGAATATTGCAGCGCTCGAGTTCGACAACTTTCTCGCCAACCCGCATGACAAACTTTCGGCGCTTTGCAGCCATCTCGGCGTCGCGGCGGCGCCTGACAGAATAGAGCAGACGCTCGCGGGGCCCATGACAAAAGTCTATTCCAAAAATCTTGAACGGGCCTACGACGCCGCGGCGCGCGCACAGGTGTTAAATCATGGCCGCGCCAAGGCGGGCGATGAAATCAGCGCCGGTCTCGCCTGGCTCGACACCGCAGCAAAAGCCTGGAAAACCGCCGAACTGGCGCTCAATCGCTATGGCTGACGCGGCCGGATAAGTTCAGGCGTTAAAAACGCGGCTCGGTTTCAATTTGAGGCCATCGAGCTCGCAGATCGCCACCGCATCGTCATGGAGAACGGCGAGAACGCCTTCGATAACGCCCGCCGTTTCTCCGCGCACGCCCTTCGCCGTCGCCGGCGAAATCACCGCTGGCTGCCCGCGGCGCAGTTTATCCGCCTCCGGACCGTCGATCGCCGCCTGCGGCATCGACGACAGCGCATGGGTGATGGGAAGCAGCGCCGCATCTCGCTCTTCCACCGACGCCATCGCTTCGAGATCCGCAAGCGTGATGCCGTCTTCGGCGCGCAACGGCCCGACGGCGAGACGCCGTAATTCGGCGACATAGCCTTCCGTCCCGAGCGCCCGCGCCATGTCGCGCACCAGCGCGCGCACATAGGCGCCCTTGCCGGTCTTCGCCTCAAAGACGGTTTCGTCCGGCGACCGCATTTCGACGATCTGCAAATCGTATATCGTCACCTGCCGGGGTTCGAGCTTCACTTCCTCGCCGTCCCGGGCGATGTCATAAGCGCGCTCGCCGCCGACCTTGATCGCAGAAAATTGCGGCGGGACCTGTTCGATCTCGCCCATGAAACGCCCCAGCGCCGCCTCGATTTCCTCACGCGATGGGCGCTTGTCCGACGTCGCAATCACGTCGCCTTCCGCATCGTCGGTGGTTCTCGCCTCCCCCCAGCGCGCCGTGAACCGGTAATGTTTTTCGGCATCCATCACATAGCCGGAGGTTTTGGTCGCCTCACCAAACGCAATCGGCAAGACGCCGGTCGCCAGCGGGTCGAGCGTGCCGGCATGGCCGGCCTTTTGCGCCTGAAACAGCCATTTCGCTTTCGAGACCGCTTCGGTTGAACCGAAATCATAGGCTTTGTCGATAATCAGCCAGCCGGAAACCGGCCGGCCTTTTTTATTGCGCCGTCTGCCCATTCTCTGGGGTCCTGTTCTTCGTCAATATCGTTAGCAAAACGCGCCTCATGCGCCGGATCGGACGGCGGCGAGGCTTTCAATCCGGGTTCAATCAGGTTGCCGCGCTCGCGTCAAGCGGGGCGTCGAGCGCTCGCGCAAACATTTGTCTCACATGCGCCTCTCCGAGGTCGCCTCGGATGATTGTATAGTCATGAACGCCCGCAGCGTCCGACAACATCAAAAAAGCATTGTTCCACCAGGAATCGGCGACGATCTCGAAAATGCGGCGCGCCGGCCAGCCCACGGCATTATAAAAAGCCGATCCATGGTCGAAGATCAGCGTCTCGGCGTCGCCTGCCGCCGCCGCATAATCCTCTCGGGATGCGCTATGCGTGCGAATGACGCGCCCGCCCCGGCTCTTCACGATGTCTTCCACAAGGAGGCTCGGATAAACTCGCTCCGCAACATCGGAACGCTCGCCATATCGCGACAGGTAGACGATCCCTCCGGGCCGCGCGGGCGCGCCAGCCTCGCCGAAAAATTTCTTTAAAAGACGAGCCTCATCTTCTGTGAAATGCACAAAGAATTTCTGCTGGCGGAGAATGCGGGCTCTTGCGATGCGCAAGGGGCGGTCAATGCAGCGCCACTCAACACCAAGCCGGTCAAGGTCGCGCGCCGCAAAAGGTTTTGCCGCAACGCCGGCCGGCAGAAGAAGCGTCGCGGAAAGCGGCAAGTCGCGCAGGACCGGCACGAGATATTCAGAGACCCAATCCCCGTAAGTGTCATTATGCGCGCATTGGATTATGACCGCTTCAGATAGACTTTCCTCGGCCCGCCGGTTTTCGGCAAGCATGCGCAATCCCGGCTGTCCGGCGCTGTACCGCTCCTCGAAACATCCCCCGCGCCATACGCCGCCTTTCGGCGTGACGACGATGTCCGCCGCTTCTTCGTAAAGAGGGCGGGGAAGACGGAACTTCATTCGCCCCTGCTCGTGGGCGCCATTAGATATTTGCACCGGGGCATCGCCCTTGAACGGAAGGGTCTTTACGAAGGCGATCTCGGTTTCCGCTGCAGGCATCGGCCGGTATCGCCCCGCCGCCGCAAAGCCGCGCCGCCATATGCTGGACACATCGCTGCGAATGTCGGCGGCGCGCGCAGGCCCCGAAAACGTCGACAAGCGTGTTTTCGATAAACCGCATCAGCCCCCTAACGGCCGGTCAAGGGCGCATTCAACCCTTTTCAGAACATCATTCACATCGCCACGGTCGCTGCAAATGATCGTGTAGTCCTTTACGCCAATAGAATCGGCGAAAAAAAGAAACGCGTTCACCCACCAATCATCAGAAACGAATTCGATTGCACGACGCGGATTCCAGTAGACCATATTATAAGCGGCCGAACCATGATCATATAGAATCGTTTCGGCGTCATGGGCTGCGGTCAGATAATCTTCAAGCGCCGCCTTCGCGGTGCGCAGAACGCGGCCTCCTCTCGCTTTGACTAAGTCTTCAATGGCCTCGCTCGGATAAGAGCGTTCGGCGATCTCGGAAACCTCTCCGTGCCGGGAAAGATAAAGAACTGAACCAGGGCGCGGCGTGGGCGGCGAAGCTTTGAGCAACCGACGAAGCGAATGAACATCTTCTTCCCGCCAATAGCGGATTACACGCCGCTGGCGCGCCACAAAAGCTTTATGTACGAGAACGGGCTCTTCGGCAAATTGAAACTCAATGTCAAAGCGCGCAGCGTCACGCTTTACATAAGCTCGCGTCCCTAAATCTTTCGGCAGAAGCACTGGCGCACGGATATTATCAATGCGGGCCAGCGGCGCGAGATACTCCGAAAACCAGTCGCCAAAAGTTTCGGAATGCTCTGCCTGTAATATATAAGCTTCAGCAAGCTCTCGAGCCGGTTTCACCGGACCGGCAAGCATCCGCAGGCCGGGCCTGCAGGCGCTATATCGTTCGTACAAACGTCCATCGACCCAGCTGGCCCCGTTAGGCGTGAACACAAGCTCGTTGACTTCCTCCACCAGCGGCCTTGGCTCAACAAAAAGCAAGCGCCTTTGATGGTGGTGGGCCCCCGCCTTAACCGGAATGTCGCCATGGAAGGCCACGGCATCGCCCGGTTCGCAACTACTCTCGGCGCCGCTTAACGGGACGTAGCGGCCGGCTGCGGCAAACAACCCGCGCCAGAGGCTGCTCAGCGCGTTGCGCGCGCCAGCAGCAGGGACCTTGAAGCGGGCATGTGCAAAAAAGTCTTTCATGGGGCGTTAAACTTATCTTCAGCATGCAGAAAATCCGCACCGCAGCAGTTTATCTCCAATTTCTAAAGAAACCGATCTTTTCTTCAGTCATCGAGATCGCGCGCGACGTCGGGGCGGGCGAGAAGCCGGTCGATTTTTTCAGCTTCTGCAAAGGTCTCGTCGGTAAGGAACGTCAGCGCCGGCGTGAACTTCATCTGGATTTTCTTGCCGAGCAGCCCTCTCAGATAGGGCGCAGAGCGGTTCAGCGCGGCAATGACGCCGGCTTCGTCTCCGCCGCCTAGCGGGCTCGCAAAGACTTTTGCCTGTTTGAGATCCGGAGACACCCGCACCTCGCTAACCGTCACCGAAACGCCAGAAAGCGCAGGCTCGCGCAATTGCTCGCGCTGGAGGATTTCAACCAAGGCATGGCGAATGAGTTCGCCGGCGCGAAGCTGGCGCTGGGACGGACCTTTTTGACTGGAAAAGCGATTCATGGCGGGAAAATAGGCCCATGGGGCGCAGAGAAAAAGCCCCCTTTACAAACAAATTTTCGAACGAAGCTTCGCCGGTCTGCTTAACCATGCGCCTCAAAGCGCCGCGCCCTCGCAAGGAACACTTATCCGCCTACTGACTTCTCCGTCTTTAAAAGGAGCCGCAAGGCGGCCGCGGCGGCGCCCACGGGACGCCCAAGAGCAACATACTGCCCTGGCCGAGAAAGCCGGGTCCACGGATTGCCGGTCTCTATAAATGTCGCCAAAAGCCCGCGATCCATTAGGCCATCCGTCTTCAGCTGTTTTGCGAGCACATGCAGCACGGTCGTGTCGCGCTCAGCGAACTGAAGCGAAAAACCATGAAATACATGCGGTCGGTTTGCGGCGTAGGATTTCATCGTGATTTGCGCGTTGAAACTGGAGGCGAGCCACGTCACCGGCAGCGCGGCGCGCTCAACCGCCAGCCAGAAGGCGAGCTGGTCGAAATAAACGCCGCCGGCGGCCGCCTCCTCCCACAAGGCTAACGCGTCTTTAAACATCGCATGCACGCGCGGCGTATCGCGCAGGCCCAGCACCCCGGAGTTGAAACGCTTGGCCGGCAGGGTCCAGTCCTTTTCGCCGACAAGCGCCTGTATGGGCGGCAGGGGCTCGCCGATATCGCGGACAGCCGAGAAGTCGCCCGAATGTCGGGCTAGCGGCGTGAGGTCGCGTGCAATTAGCGTGTCGCAGTCGAGATAAACGAAATCGCCCTCAACAAGCCCCCTGCAGGTCAGCTTCAGGCGGCGGCTGCGCTCCAGGCCGGAGCCCTGCGCAAAAGCTTCGCAGATCCAGTTGTCGGCGATCGAGTCCAAAAATTTTATCGCGGGCGACTGCAGATCGCGCGTGGCCGTATCAGAAAGAATGGTGATCCGCGCGCCAGGCGTCGTTTCGCGCAGCGTAGCGGCGGACACAGACGCCATTTCGGCGAACATATCCTTTTCAGACGCAACCAGCACATAGACGAAATGAGGCGCCATCAAGGTTTTTTTAACTCCCGCCAGCCCGATGAGGCGCTGAGAATAGAGGACGCGCCATATGAGCCAAAGCGCTAAATTATTAATCTATAATAAGGGGCGAACAGGGCTTCAGGTAACCCTGACTTTAGTCCTGCCACGGCCGAATATCCGTATCAACAAGGCCCATAATCAAGCTGTCGCGCACGCCGATATGGGTCTTCCAGTTGGCGCGCAGAAGACCTTCGCGCCGGAAGCCCAGCCGTTCGAAAAGACGGATTGAGGCCACGTTCTCATCATCGATGTCAGCGAAAATCCGTCTGGCGCCCAATCGGCCGAACCCGAGCTCGATCACCTCGATCAGCGCCTTCGCCGCAAGGCCGCGCCCCTGCGCGGTCGGGCAAAGCATGATGCCGATCTCCCAGACATCGCGGCCGCGCGGAATCAGCGTCGCCCGGCCCAGGGCCTCGCCGTCTTCAGCCTCGACGATAGCCCAAGTAGTTTCTTCGGCGCCCTCATTCCATTCCCTCAGCATGCTGACGGTCTCTTTAACGGAGCGATTTGCGGGCCCCGCGAGATAGGTGCAGCACTCTTCGTCGCCGAAGATCGCATGCAGCGCCGAGCCGTCGCGGTCAGGGTCGAGTGGGCGAAGCATTTTTTTTTGCACCCAGACGAAGCGTTAGAGCGTCCGCGTCACCTTCTCAACGGAGAAGCATTCGATGACATCGCCGGGGCGCATGTCTTCGTAATTGGCGAAGCTCATGCCGCATTCCTGACCCGCAGGGACCTCGTTGACATCGTCCTTGAAGCGTTTGAGCTGCGAGAGTTCGCCTTCATGGATGACGACGTTGTCGCGTATGAGACGGACTTTGGCGCCGCGCGCCACTTTGCCTTCGGTGACCCGGCAGCCGGCGACCTTGCCATGCTTGGAAATCGAGAAGACTTCGAGAATCTCGGCGTTGCCAAGAAATGTTTCCCTGAGCTCCGGATCGAGCATGCCCGACAAGGTCGCTTTAATATCGTCGATGAGATTGTAGATCACCGAATAATAGCGGATCTCGACTTTCGAACGCTCGGCCTCGTCGCGCGCCTGCTTGTTGGCGCGGACGTTGAAGCCAATGACCGGCGCATTCGAGGCTTCGGCGAGAATAACATCGCTTTCGGAAATGCCGCCGACGCCCGTATGCAGAACCCGCACGCGCACTTCATCGGTGTTGAGCTTTTCAAGCGAGCCGACAATCGCTTCGATGGAGCCCTGGACATCGCCCTTGATGACGATGGGAAGCTCCTTGATTTCCGAATCCTGAAGCTGCGCCATCATCTGCTCGAGCGAGGTGCCCGACGACTTGGCCGCCGCTTTTTCGCGGCGCTGGCGCTGACGGAATTCGGCGATCTCGCGGGCGCGTGCTTCCGAGTCAACGACGTTGAACGTGTCGCCCGGCTCCGGCACGCCGTTGAGGCCAAGAACCTCTACCGGATAGGCGGGACCGGCTTCATTGACGGTCTGGCCCTTGTCGTCGGTCATAGCGCGCACCTTGCCCCACTCGGCGCCGACGACAATGATGTCGCCGCGCTTCAAGGAGCCGCGCTCAACGAGGAAGGTCGCGACAGGGCCGCGGCCCTTGTCGAGGCGCGCCTCGACGACAGCGCCGTCCGCCGGACGGTCCGGATTGGCTTTGAGGTCAAGAAGCTCCGCCTGCAGAAGAATCGCTTCCTGAAGGCCGTCGAGATTCATTTTCTTCAGCGCCGAGACTTCAACGTCCTGAACCTCGCCGCCCATGCTCTCGACCTGTATCTCATGCTGGAGCAGGTCGGTCCTGACCTTCTGCGGATTGGCGTCCGGCTTGTCGACCTTGTTGATGGCGACGATGATCGGCACGCCCGCCGCTTTCGCGTGACTGATCGCTTCTTCGGTCTGCGGCATGATGGAATCGTCCGCCGCAACGACAAGCACAATGATGTCGGTCACTTTCGCGCCGCGCGCGCGCATCTGCGTAAAGGCCGCGTGGCCAGGCGTGTCGAGGAAGGTGATCTTGCGATCGTCGCCGAGATCCACCTGATAAGCGCCGATATGCTGGGTGATGCCGCCGGCTTCGCCTGCGACCACATCGGTCTGGCGCATGGCGTCGAGCAGCGACGTCTTGCCGTGGTCAACGTGCCCCATGATGGTCACGACCGGCGGACGCGGCTTCAATTGATCTTCAGTGTCCGCAGCGCCGCCGAGGCCTTCTTCAACGTCGGCTTCGGCGACCCGTTTCACGGAGTGACCGAGATCCTCTGCGACGAGCTGGGCGGTGTCGGCGTCAAGAACGGCGTTGGCCGTCACCATCTGTCCCTGCTTCATCAGTTCTTTCACGAGATCGACGGCGCGCATGGACATGCGCGCGGCGAGCTCCTGCACGGTAATCGTTTCCGGAATGACGACGTCGCGAACGACGCGGTCGCCGCCGCGCTGCTGGCGCGCGAGCTTCTCGCGCTCGCGGGCGCGCTTCACCGAGGCGAGCGAGCGCTGGCGCTCTTCATCGTCGAGCGCGTTCGCAATCGTCAGCTTGCCGGAACGCCGGCGCGGCGCTTCCTTGGCCTTGCCCGCCTCGCGGCGATCGTCGCCAGCGCCCTTGCGTTTGGTTTTAAGGCGTCCGCCCAGCTGGGCGAGCGGATTGTCCGGCTCCGCGTCCGGCGCCGCCGGCGTTTCGACATCCTCACGCCCCTTGGCGCGAGCGTCGGCTTTCGCGGCGTTGCGCTTCTTGCGCTCGCGTTCTTCTTCCTCAAGCGCTTCTCGCGCGGCTTCTTCGGCCTTGCGGCGCTCATCGGCCTCACGGGCGCGTTTTTCTTCTTCGATGGCCTGACGGCGGCGCTCTTCTTCCAGGCGCGCGCGTTCTTCGGCTTCGCGCGCTTCGCGTTCGGCGCGTTCGGCGGCGTCGCGTTTGTCGCGCTCGGCCTTTTCCTTACGGGCGGTCGCAAGCGCCGCGGCCCGCGCCTGTTTTTCGTCGTCGGAAAGCGTGCGAAGGACGGCGCCCTTCTTCCTGTCTTCAGCCTCTTTGGCCGCGGCGGCCGCTCTTGCGGCTGCGGCCTTGTCGTCGGCAGGTTTTTTCGCCGACTTCTTCTCAGGCGCTTCCTTGGCCTCAGACGTCTCCGGCGCCTCGCCGCCTTTTTTCGGCGAGAGAACACGGCGCTTTTTCGTCTCAACAACAACCGTCTTCGAGCGGCCGTGGGAGAAGCTTTGCTTCACGGCGCCCGTCTCTGTCCGGCGCAGCGTCAACGGCCGGCGCGGTTTGCTGGTTTCAGTTTCGACGTCGTCGCTCATCCAATCTCCAAATGCGCTTTACTCAAAGCGCCTTCTCTGCGGCGGCCCCCGCAGGAAACCGCCATCGACATACAGCCCCGAAGGGCCGGGGTCCACAGCGAACCCCTCACTCACGCGGCTTTATGCGCCGCTACGAAATAACATCAGGCGCCGCGCCTCCTTGAGGAAACGCTGCGCCGCCGGTCCTTTGCGGATCGCCGCGTGAACCGTCGGCTCGTCCCGGCCAAGCGCCGCGGCAAGCTCCGCCTCCGCAAACGCCTCGACCACCGGCACGTCGCCCGCGAGGGCTTTCAGCTTTCGCCGCCCGTCCTCGCCGCCATCGGCAGCGTTGACGAGAACGCCGGCCGCGCCTTCCGCCAGCATGGCGCGGGCTTTTTCAAACCCGACAGCCGCGTCGCCGGTTCGCCGCGCGAGGCCAAGCGCCGACAAGGCCTGCTTTGCAAGCCCCGCATCAATGCGGGCCGCCAGATCGTCGGGCGCCTTGACGCCGCTCTTGAACGACCGCGCGAAGGCGCCTTTTTTTAACGCCGTTTCCAGCGCTGGCCTCGAAGGCGTCAGCCAGGCGCCGCGGCCGGGCAGTTTGCCCGTAAAATCCGGCGCCAGTTCGCCCTCGGGCGACAGGACGAATCGAAGACCTTCCTCAGGCGTGAGCGCGGCGCCAGTCGCCACGCACCGCCGCTCGGGAAGGCGCCGCGCAGAAGCGGCCTTCGCTGTTTCAAGCGCTGGCGTCAGCCGTCTCCTCCTCGCCTGCTTCTTCCGCCGCCTTCATGGCGTCGAGATCTTCCTGCGTCACCCAGCCGGCTTTCAGCCGCGCGCGCATGATGAGGTCTTCCGCCTCTTCGGACGTAATCTTGTAGACCTCAAGCATGCCGTCGTAATGCTTGCGCTCGCCATCGACGCGCTCTGTCCAGCCGGTCAGGTCGTCAGTGGCGCAGCCTGCGAGATCCTCGACGGATTTCACGTCGTTCTCGCCCAGCGTGACAATCATTTTGAGATCGAGACCGTCCATTTCAAGGAGGTCGTCAGCGACGCCAAGCTCTTTGCGCTTTTCATCGAGCTTTTTGTTTTCCGCCTCGATGAAATCCTTGGCGCGGGCCTGAAGCTCCTCGGCGGTCTCCTCGTCGAGACCGTCAATATCCATGAGCTCCTCGACCTCCACATAGGCGATCTCTTCGATCTTGGAGAAGCCTTCGGAAACGAGAAGACCCGCCATCATGTCATCGACATCAAGGCCGGTCATGAAGAGTTCGGAGCGCACGCGGAATTCCTCCTGGCGCTTCGCGCTTTCCTCTTCCTCGGTCATGATGTCGATCTCGTAGCCGGTGAGCTGCGAGGCGAGGCGCACATTCTGGCCGCGGCGGCCGATCGCGAGCGACAATTGCTCGTCCGGCACCACGACTTCGATGCGCTGCAGGTCTTCGTCGAGCACGACTTTGGTGACTTCCGCAGGCGCGAGCGCGTTGACCACGAAGGTCGCGTCATTCTCGTTCCACGGCACGATGTCGATTTTCTCGCCGCCGAGCTCGTTCACAACCGCCTGCACGCGCGAGCCTCTCATGCCGACGCAGGCGCCGACCGGATCGATGCCGGGATCGTTGGAGAACACGCCGATCTTGGCGCGGCTGCCGGGGTCGCGGGCGACCGCTTTGATCTCGATGACGCCGTCATAGACTTCCGGCACTTCCTGTTCGAAAAGCTTCGCCATGAATTGCGGATGGGAGCGCGACAGGAAGATCTGCGGGCCGCGCGTTTCGCGGCGCACATCCATGATGTAGGCGCGCACGCGGTCGCCATTGCGGTAGTTCTCACGCGGCAATTGCTGGTCGCGGCGGATAATCGCTTCGGCCTTGCCGAGATCAACGATCACATGGCCGTATTCCACGCGCTTGATGATGCCGTTGATGATCTCGCCAAGGCGGTCCTTGAAGTCTTCATACTGACGGTCGCGTTCGGCTTCGCGCACTTTCTGCGTGATGACTTGCTTGGCGCCCATGGCCGCCTGACGGCCAAAATCGATGGGCGGCAGCGGTTCGGACATGAAGTCGCCTATTTCCGCTTCCGGGTTGCGGTGCCGAGCTTCTTCAAGCGTCGTCTGAGTCTGGTCGTTTTCAACCTCTTCAACCACTTCGAGAAGGCGCCACAGCTTGGTCTCGCCGGTTTTCGGATTGATCTCGGCTTTCACCAGCGTTTCATGGCCGTAACGGGTGCGCGCCGCACGGGCGAGCGCATCTTCCATAGCCTCGATGACAAGCGACTTGTCGATGGATTTTTCGCGCGCGACCGCATCGGCGATCTGGATCAGCTCCAGCTTGTTGGCGCTGACGGCGTTCATTGAGAGGTCTCCATCTCATCTTCTCCTGTGGTTTGGCGGGCTTTCTTGTCCGCCTTCATGGTCTCTTTGATAAGCTCGTCTGTGAGGACGAGCTGGGCGCTCCCGATCCATTCCATCGGAAAGAGCGCAGTTTCTTCTTCGCCCTCGATATCGAAGGCGACCTTGCCGTCGTCGACGCCCGCGAGAACGCCCTTGAAGCGCTTGCGGCCTTCGACAAGGCGGTTGAGTTCGAGCTTCGCCGTCCAGCCCTGCCAGTCGTCGAAGTCTTTCAGTTTCACTAGCGGCCGGTCGATGCCGGGCGAGGAAACTTCGAGATTGTAATGCCCCTCAATAGGGTCCGCCTCTTCCAGCACCGGCGACAGGGCGCGGGAAAGCTTGGCGCAATCCTCCGCGCTCATGGTCCGGTCCGGACGCTCGGCCATCACTTGCAGCGTCTTGGTCTGGCCGCCCGTGACCCGCACGCGCACAAGCTCAAACCCCGCGGCGTTGGCGACGGGTTCAATGAGGGCGACAAGGCGGTCTTCCAGCAGCAATATACGTCCTTTTGGAACGAAAAAGCGGGCCCCGCGGGGCCCGCTTATCAAAAACTCGATAGCGTTTGACGGCGTATATAGGCCCCGAAAAGGCTTTTGTCAGCCCCCGAAGGCCTGAAATTCGCATGGAAAGGCCCAGGAAGGCTTACGTTAAGGGCGGTTTTCTATAAACCGCGGAAAACACGGCGGATTGCCGCTCTAAAGGTAAATATGGCCCTCTCGCCGCTCAATGTCATCATCCTCAATTACGGCACGCCCGACCTCGCCATTGCGAGCGCCGAAAGCGTCCAGCCGCAGATAGAAGCGATTGGCGGGCGCCTCATCCTCGTCGACAACGCCTCGCCGGACAATTCCGCGGAAAAGCTGAGCGCCTGGGCCGCGTCGAAGCCCGGCGCACCGCTGGAAATCATTCTCTCGCCGGTCAATGGCGGCTTCGCCGCCGGCAACAACCTCGGGATCAAGGCGGGAGAAGCGGCGTTCTACCTCCTCTTGAATTCCGACACGCTTGTCGAGCCTGGCGCGCTTGCAGCGCTTCTTGGCGCCATGAAAGAACGGCCGAAGCTTGGCCTCGCCGGGCCGCTCATCCTTGACGAAGCGGGCGCCATCGCCGTCAGCCGGTTCAGAAAACGCACGCCCTTCAGCGAATTCGTCGAGGCCACGGGACTAGACATCTTCTACAACCGGTTTCGCGAGCATGTGGTCCCGATCTTTGAAGACGAAGCCGATGCGCCCGACTGGATCAGCTTCGCCTGCGTCATGATCCGAAAAGACGTGATCGAGGAGGTCGGCCTCCTCGACGAAGGCTACTTCATGTATTTCGAGGACAGCGCCTATGGCCTCAAAGCCGCTCATAAGGGCTGGCGCGGGGCACGCATCGACGCTGCGCGGGTCAGGCATTTCGAAGCGAAGTCGTCGGGCGTCGAGGACGCCGCCGCTGAACACAAGCGCCTGCCGCGCTATTATTACGCTGCGCGGGCGCGTTATTTCATCGATCATTACGGGCGCGCCGGATTTGTCGCCGCCAATCTTTTCTGGCTCGCCGGACGCGCGGTGAACTACGCGCGCATCCTGACGCTCAAAGCCCCGAAGAAAACCGCAAAAGGCCGCGCCCGCGACATCTGGAGCGGTCCCGACTTCACACCGCCCGGCATGGTTAAGAAGTCCTAAACAAAAGGCGCCGTTCTTGAATGCCCGTTCGTCCGACTGGGGACGAACAGGTCATGACCAACAGGCTGTCAAAACAGGGCGTTCTGGCGCTCATTATCTATTTTCTCATGATTACGGCGGTTTCGACGCCGATCGCCTTCTATGCCGGCAAGGCGCGCGGGGCGGACAAAGCGCGCCCGAACGCCGCCGCCGGCGCCAGCCTGTCGCAAAATGAGACAGATGCTGGTAACGCCGGGCCTCCCATCTCGCTCGCCTTGGCGCCGGAAATGAACGCCGCCGGCGCATCGGGATCCGCTGGCAGCAGCGCGCCCGGCTTGCGCATCGGTCCGAGAGCGCCATCCCGGAAACCCGCAGCCTTGCGCGACGCGGTCATGCGCGCCATCGCCGGCGGGCCGTCGCCGACGGAAGCGCCCGAGGGCGCCGAACCGCTCCCGGCGCCTTTCAGCCTCGCCATGGCGCCGGACCTTGCCGCCGGCCTTCTCGGCGGAACGGCGAACGGGCCAGTGGGCTATCCGGGCGCCATCATCCCTGGCTTTCTCTCCAGCCCAAGCGCGCCGCCGCCGCAAAATCCAGGTCCGGGCCCGGGCCCTGATAATCCAACGCCTCCAGACCCGGGCGGCCCTGGCGGAGAAACGCCAGAAGTCCCGCCCGTCATCGTGACCCCCGTTCCGGCGGCGCTTCCGCTGCTCATCACCGGCTTCGCCGCACTCTTCGCCGTGCGCAAACGCGCTCGCGCCTGAAAACCCCCACAATTCCAGCACTTTCGGCGCCCCGCCCCTTTCTATGGATTTTCCCAGCCCGATGCGCCAAGATCGCGCGGGGTTACGTTGTCGGAGGGGATGCGACGTGGGACGTTTTCTTGCTTTGCTGTTCGGAATTGCAGGCGCGCTGATCGGCAGCCAGGGACCGGGCTTTACCTTGCAATATATGCAGAACCTGCAGGGGCGCATTGATGAGCTTCGCCCCATCGTTGAGGAATTCGACGCCAATATTGCGCAATATGGATATGACCGCGAGCGCGCCATCGTCGAGTGCCAGTCCGCCGAAGGCCTGCTCGATGCTCTGTGTACGGCCTATGTCTCGGCGGTTGAGCGCTACGAACTTCTGACCGCGCATATGGCGGAGCTGGAAGCGGCAAGCGATCTTGTGCGTCCGCTCGTCCTCGCCAAGACCCAAATCGAGGATGTCACGCTTTCCGTCTACGACCAGTTCAAGCCGGCGGTCCCAGCGACCACTGACGGCCTCATCTATGCGGGCGGCGGCTTCGCGGTGCTCTGGGGCGGCGCAAGCTTCCTCTTCGGACTGCTCGGCGCCATGACCGGCGGACGGCGTTACGCGTAACGCGCCCTAGTTTCGGCGGCTCTCGATCCAGTCGGTGACGATGGGCGGCGTCAGGCGTTTCACAAAGCGCCGCGCCTTGTCCTTGGCGCTCGCCTCGCCCGGCCGGTACTGGAAGAGGGTCATATGCGCGTCCGAGACTTCGCCTTCGGGCCGGCCATTGGTGTAGTAATACATGGCGATGGACCGCCGGACGCGCCCGTCCGGCGCCGTCACCGGCTGAGGGTTGCCGTGAAAACTCTTGTCTGTCGTATTGAAGATGACGCAGCGATTGAACAGCGGCGCATAGCGTTTGACGCAATGCTTCATGGATGTGTCCCAGAGTTCGATATTGCCGCCCCATTCCTCTTCCCAGTCCTTGTTGAGATAAAGAAGAAGGTTGATGCGCCGGTCGAGTCGCATATGCTTCTGGAAATTGAAGTCGGCGTGAACGCCCAGAAACCCGCCCTGACGCAGCTGGTGAAGGCCCCCGCCCGCAAGAAACGGATCGGGGACGAGCCCTTCGATCCCCGTCAGTTTCTCCAGGAACATGATGACTTCCTGGCCGTTCAGAAACTGGATCAAGGCGCGCGTCTTCGGTCCCATCTGGCGCGTTGAATTGAGGGCGGATTTTTTTTGGTAGCGATCGTCCATGTCGGACCAGCCTTCACGGTCGGCGGCCTCGACCTCTGCAAGCACGCCTTCAAGAACCTCGCGATGAACGAAATTGTCGATCTTCGTATGAGGAAAGGGATCGGCGCCGTCATAGGCCTCGCGGTTCGCCGCCGCAAAGGCGTCAAGGCGCTCCAGATCCGCTTCCATGCCGTTATTCATCGTAAACTTCCTGTTACGTTGCGGCGCGCAAAGTCCCGCACTTTTGCAGCCTTTGGAGCAATATTCATGCTATCGCGCGGTTTCTTCGTCTTTTTCAAGCCCGGCGAAATCCCAAACTTTCTCATCGGCGAGATGGGATAGCCGCACATTCTGCAGCGCCCGGAACATCACCTCGCGCCGGCCAGGGCGGCGGCGCTCCCACTCGTCCAGCATTTCCTTCATCGCCTCGCGCTGAAGTCCTTCCTGGGAGCCGCAGAGATTGCAGGGGATGATGGGAAACTGCATCGCGGCGGCGAATTTTTCGATATCGGCCTCGGCGCAGAGGATCAGCGGACGCAAAACGTAAAGATCGCCCTCATCGTTAACGAGCCGCGGCGGCATCGCCGCCATGCGTCCGCCATGGAAAAGATTCATCATGAAGGTCTCAAGCGCGTCATCGCGGTGATGGCCGAGGACGATGGCGTCGCATCCTTCCTCCCGCGCAACGCGGTAAAGAATGCCGCGCCGGAGCCGCGAGCATAAAGAGCAATAGGTTTTATTCTCCGGCAGCTTTTCCGTAACGATGGAATAGGTGTCTTCACTGACGATGCGATAATCGACGCCGAGGCTTTTCAGATAGTCGGGCAGGATGTGTTTCGGAAAACCCGGCTGGCCCTGATCGAGATTGCAGGCGACAAGATCGGCCTTTAACGCGCCTTGCCATTTGAGATCCAGAAGCGCGGCAAGCAGCGTATAGCTGTCCTTGCCGCCGGAAAGACAGATCAGCCATTTCTGCGGGCTTCCATCGGCGCGGGCGCCATCCATGCCGTAACGCCGGACCGCCTCTTGCGTCTGGCGTAGCAGGCGCTTTCTGAGCTTCTTGAACGAGACCGAAGACGGCGCATGGGCGTAAGCCGCAGGCAGCATTCCCGCGCCCGCGCCTTCGTCTTTCTCATCCTCAAAAACCGGACCGTCGGCCATGAAAAACGCGTCCCTCTGGACCCGCGTTTCAACACGAAGCGGCAAGACTTGTCACGCTGAAAAATCGGCCTCTTGATTTTCGGCGGCCGCGGGTGCGTGATCCGCAATTGAGTGCGATCCGAAAATCTCGGCGAGTGTTTTATCGAGGCGGCGCTTCACGCCTTCGTCGACATCGAACTTTACCGCATAACAAACGCCGTTAAAGCGGCGGGCGACGATGCCCGGCAGGCGGCCGACGCCGCGAATGTGGAATTGATAAGCCGCCCCGATTTCCAGAGGCACATAGGCCCTGAACGCAGCGCCACCCCGCGAGACGTTCATCATCACCCCATGGGAATAACGCTCGGAACCGCGGACAATGTCCACGGGCGCTGAGTATTCGAAGCGAAAGCTTTTACGGACTGGCGTTGCGCCTGTTTCTTGTTTTTCATTCATGGCGTACTCTCCACAATACGCCATTCTATAGACGAGAGAAGAAAATTCCGCGGTAAGCTCGGAGACTCATTTAAATAGATTTTTCGCTGTATTTTTCTTTTCTGGAAAATCCGTTCCGGATGTCGGGACGCCGCAAGCCGCGAGCAAAAAAAGCCGCGGGAGCGAGACCGCGGATTTTAAGTCATGTTGCGAGTGACGGGGGGACGCGTCTGTAGCGGCGCCCTTCTCTTCTTGATCAAAAAGCGCGGATGCGCGGACGGGCGGGCGACATCGAGGAGATATCGATCTTGCCGTCGATCATTTCCATGATAATCCTGTCGATCTGGCGTTTTTCCGTGTCGCTATTCTCAAACCTGACGCCATAGCTGCGGCCGTCGAAGCGGCGCACCACAACGCCTTTCCATGAGCCTATTCCGCGAATATGGAGTTTGTAGGCGCGCCCCATATCGAGCGGCGTCAGGCAACGGATCGCAGCGCCGTCTCTCGAAAGGTTTAAAAGCGTGCCGAAGGCGTGGCGCTTAACGCCATCCATCACGTCAACCGAAGCCGTCAGCGAAAAGCGGAAACTTTTCCGGTTGTCTTCGTCGTCAACAGACATTCTCCCCGCCTCTCAAAAGCCTCCCCCGAGGCGGAAAGCAATTTGCACCTCAAAGGTGAAAAACAGGGTCAACACCGGAATAATTTTTGACTTTTCGCGGCAAGACTTTCTTAGGAATCGGGCGCCGGGGAGCGGATATGCGCGTCGAGAAATTCAAGAAAGGCAGGCCAGTCTTCCTTGACGACCCCATGCGTTCCTGGCCGGAGCCAAAAAGCGAGATCGGCGCCGGGACGCCATTGATCGAGGCGGGTTTGCGATAGCCCGTCCGACCCCATGAGTTCATAGACGGGATCGGCGCCCATGGCCGCCCGGAACGCCCCGTTGGGATCGGACCACACGTCGCGGCGTGCATTGCCGAGGAGGATCGGGCGCGGCGCGATGAGCGCCAGCAGCATGTGCTGGTCGATGCTCATTTCGTCTTCACGTCCGGCATAATGCGCATAGCTTTGCGCAAACCAGTGCGGATAGGTCTTGGTGATTGCGCGAACGCTTTCGCCTTTCTTTTCGCGGTTAAGCGAAGCGCCGCCCGTGCCCGATTGATGCGCGATCACGGCGGCGACGCGGTCATCCCAGGCGGCGGCGACCAGCGCCGCCTTGCCGTAGCGCGAATGGCCCCAGGTTATAAAGCCGTTGGGGTCTATGCGCGGATCGCTTTCAAGGGCGTCGATCGCGCGCGAGAACAGCCAGCCCCAGGCGGCGACGGCGCCCCAGCGGGTTTCGTCATCACTGTAGCCTTGTGAAAGACGGCGCAATTCGGCGAGACCTTCCCGCCGCTCGTCGGGCGCCGACGTCGGATAAAGCACGACGACGCCGTAGCCGCGCGCAAGGATCATTTCGAAGGGCGGCGTGCAGATATAGCGCCCGAAGACATAGGTCATGACGCCGCCTAGAGGCCCGCCCATATCCTGTGCATCCTCAGGCCGCCAGACGGCAGGATCGGGAACAACCTCCCATGAGGGGCAGAACGTCTCCATGATGATGATGGGGACCGGCCCGACGGCGGCAGCGGGCAGAACGACCTCTAGGAGAAAACCGTCCTGGCCCGGAAAAGGCTTCGTCTCGACCGCGTGATCGCCGAACTTCGCGGTCGCCGACAACGTCCATTCCTCGAGCACGCCGAGCCCGTTGAAGGCTTTTTCGTTCAGCACGCGTTTACGGATAAGGCGCGTCGACGAAGCGTCGGGAAATGTTCCGTAGACTTCCTTTTCTAACGCCTCTTGCAGTAAGGGAATGCGTTCGCGCCAGTCCGCTGCAGACCTGACTGGGGGATCGCGCTGAAATTCCTCCAGCACGTCCGGAGACGCAGCCGGTCCGGCAGGATTTAAATCCGCCCAGGCAAGGGTCGCTTTCGCGCAGCCGGCTGGCAGCGCCAACGCAAGGAGCAGAAACAGCAAACGAGACATGGACTTCATCATGGCTCGTATTTGCTGTCGCATCGCTGGGCGCGGCAAGTCAAAATCCCGTAAAACGGTTTTTATTTGCGGCGAAAGACCAGATAGGCGGGCGTGCGCCCTTCGCGCAGAGACTTCGCCTCATAACGGGTCTGGGGCCAGTCATCGGGGCGGTTTTTCCAGTCCGCGGCGCGCTCCGCCGTCCATTCGAATTGCGGCGCGTTTTGCGCGTGCATCAACGTCCAGCGGATATAATCGCGGATATCCGAGGCGATCCGAAGCTCTCCTCCCGGCTTCAACAGACGCGCCGCCTCTGCAAAAAACCATGGGGAGATCATCCGCCGCTTGAAGTGACGTTTCTTGGGCCAGGGATCGGGGTGCAAGACATAAAGGCGCGTCAGCGACGCGTCAGGCAGCGCTTCCAGCAAGGGCCGCGCATCGCCGTGATGGATGCGCACATTCTGAAGCTCCGCCTCATCGACCAGGCCCAAAAGCTTGCCGACGCCATTGTTGAAAGGCTCGGCGCCGATATAGCCGTTTTGGGGATGGCGCGCCGCTTGCCAGGCGAGATGCTCGCCACCCCCGAAACCGACCTCGAGATGAATTTCCTCCGCCAGCGGAAAAAGCGCCGCCGGATCGATCGGACCCTCCATGGGGACGGAAATCCGGGGCAGCAATGTTTCCATGAGCCTCTGCTGGCGCCGCTTTAGGGGCTTGTCCTGCTGGCGGCCGTAAAGCCGGGGGATGTATTTCTCGTCGCTCATGCGGGCGCGTGATTAGCGCTCCGGCGCGCCGGCCTCAACCCTTATAAAATACAAGCGCAGCGCCGGCGGCGATCAGCGCAAAACCGCCAAGCTGGCGCAGGGTCAAGGGTTCGTTGAGATAAAGCACGGAAAAGCCTGCAAACACGACAAGCGTAATCACTTCCTGCATGGTTTTGAGCTCAGCCGCGGAATAAACGCTATGGCCGATCCGGTTCGCGGGCACAGCGAGGCAATATTCGAAAAAAGCGATGGCCCAGCTTGCGACGATGACGAGGATCAGCGGCGCGGCCTTGAATTTCAGGTGCCCATACCAGGCGAAGGTCATGAAGACATTCGACAGGGAGAGCAAAATCACCGGCGCCGCGTAAATCCAGACAGTCGATTGCATGTGAAACCGCCTTGCAAAAAGGCGGGTTATAGCGCCGCGCGCGCAAGTCGTAATCGGTGTTTAATCGGATTTTTCTACAATGCGCATAAACCGGTTCTGGTTGAACTGACGCCAGCCGTCCTTCGTCTTGATCCAGTCGGTGACTTCGATTTCACCGGACGGCAAAAGCTGATAGCGGGTGCGGCCCTGTTTGGCGCCTTCTACGCCCCAAAGGGCGACCAGCGCATCGCCGTCACGCTCGGCGCGGATGGGATGAAGGTCGCCTGAATTGTCGGCCCAGTAGGCGGAAAGCGTCTCGCCCTCGCCAAGCTGGTAATGAGCAACGCCTTCAAAGGTGAAAGACGCGCCGTCCTCACGCGTCACCGCGACTCTGTAATCGAGGCGGTAAAACTTGTCCTTTAGCGCCTGCGCCCAGACCATGGCGCTTTCCGCCGCCCCGCCGAAAGCCGGTCCGTCCGACCGCCACTCGCCTTCAAGTTGCGCAAGAAGCGCAGAAGGGCTCGCCGCGGCGGCGGGCTGCAAGAGACAAGACAATGTTCCGATAAGGGTGAATAGTGTGCGGGTCATGAACCCCTCCCGATAATGGCTGCGGTAATAGACGGCTATGACGGCCCTCAATCGACGTTTGACGGCGGATCAGTCCATCCCGGCATGTGGATAAAAATATATTCCGGAGACGAATTGAATTTTTCATTCACTGTTCCATATTTTCAACACTGCGGTGAGGAGTTCCCCCCTTTGACGAGTCGTGAGGCCACCAGCTATCTGCCGCTGCGCGAGACTGTCGATCACCGCATCCGCCGAAAATCCGTTTCCGACTGGGCTCATATCTTGGCCTTTGGCGCGATCGGCTGGCCCTGGCTCTTGCGCAGCCTTTCCGGCGGCTCCGCCGAGCGCCGCGCGGCAATTCTTGAGAAGCTTGGCCTTCCGCACGACGCCCTCCCCAATCTGGGCAGCTGGAAAGCGGACGCGGCCTTCCTGGATCTCATCGCGGCGTCAATCCTGGAACGCAGGCCCGAAACCGTTGTGGAGTTCGGCATGGGGGCGACGACATTGGTCGCCGCGCGTGCGCTGGCCATGAATGGCGGGGGGCGGCTCATCAGTTTCGATCAGCATGAGGAATATGTGGCGTCGGTGCGCGACTGGCTCGGCGAATATGGGCTAGAAGCCGATCTCCGTCACGCGCCTCTAATCTCCACATCGAAAGACTGGCCGGGGCGCTGGTATCTTCATGGCTCGCTGCCCGACCGGATCGATTTGCTGATCGTTGACGGGCCGCCCTGGGCGGTTCATCCGTTCGTACGCGGCGCCGCCGACAGCGTCTTCGAGCGCATACCGTCAGGCGGCGTGATTTTGATGGATGACGGCGCGCGTCCGGGAGAACGCATCATCGCCCGACGCTGGCGCAAACGCTGGCCCGACTTTGACTTTCATCTCGACAAAGCCGGAACCAAGGGAACGCTGATCGGCGTTCGGCGCTAGACCGCTTTTTTCAGCGCGTCGACGAGGTCGGTCTTCTCCCAGGAGAAACCGCCCTCAGAGTCAGGCTCACGGCCGAAATGGCCGTAAGCGGCGGTGCGCGCATAAACCGGCTTGTTGAGATCGAGCGAGCGTCGAATGCCCGAGGGGGAGAGGTCCATGACCTCGCCAAGGGCGCGCTCCAGCACTTCCTCGTCGACCTTGCCGGTGCCGTGCAGATCCACATAGATCGACAGGGGCTGGGCGACGCCGATGGCGTAGGAAAGCTGGATGGTGCAGCGGTCAGCGAGATCGGCCGCCACCACGTTCTTGGCCAGATAGCGCGCCGCATAGGCGGCTGACCGGTCGACCTTGGTCGTGTCTTTGCCGGAGAAGGCGCCGCCGCCATGGGGCGCCGCGCCGCCATAGGTGTCGACGATGATCTTGCGGCCGGTGAGGCCGGCGTCGCCGTCGGGCCCGCCGATGACGAATTTGCCGGTGGGGTTTACATGCCATTTACAGTCGGCGGCGATCGGTAGTTCGCCGATTGAGTTGCGAATGTAAGGCTCGACGACTTCGCGAACCTTCGCTGAATTCCAGCTCGGATCGAGATGCTGCGTCGAGAGCACGATGGAGGTCACTTCCACCGCTTCGCCATTGCGATAACGCACGGTCACCTGGCTCTTGGCGTCGGGACCGAGACGGCCCGCATCGCCTTCGCCTGCATGACGCGCAGCGGCGAGGTCTTCAAGAATCTTGTGGCTGTAATAGATCGGCGCCGGCATCAGCGTCGGCGTCTCGCGGCAGGCATAGCCGAACATGATGCCCTGATCGCCTGCGCCTTCGGCATTGGCGTCCGACGCCTTGTCGACGCCTTGCGCGATATCGGCGGACTGGCCATGCAGGAGAACGTCGATATCGGCGGTCTTCCAATGGAAGCCGTCCTGTTCGTAGCCGATCGCCTTGATCGCCTCGCGGGCCGCATTCACGAACGCTTCCGGCTTCACCCCGCCCTTGCCGTCCATCAGCGCCTCCGGCGCGCGGACCTCCCCGGCGATGACGACCTTGTTGGTCGTGGTCAGGGTTTCGCAGGCGACGCGCACGCCCCAGGGATTCATCTCCCCAGCTTGCGCCTCCCGGTAGATCAGATCGACGATTTCATCGGAAATACGGTCGCAAACCTTGTCCGGGTGGCCTTCGGAAACGCTTTCGCTGGTGAAAAGATAGGACTGACGAGCCATAGAATGCTGGACCCCACATATAAGGAAAACTTTATATGAGGGGCTATAGCGAAACCATGACGGTCTGTCCAACCGAAAGCGAAAGCTTTTTCCATAGCATCGGCGGCAATAGCGGAAAAACGCCTAGGAAGCGCCATCGCCTTCGGTTTCGGCGATGGATTTCACCAGATCGAGCACGCGCTTTCGCACTTCAGGATCCTTGATTTCAGAATAATAGCGGCAAAGCTGGACGCCTTCCGGCGAGTTTACCAATTCCATGACGCTTTCGCCCGGATGGTCTTCCGCAAAGCCTTGAGCCGCTTTGGCGCGTCCGGCAAAGCCGTCGTAAAAGAATTGCACGGGCACGTCGAGCAACTCCGAAAGCTCGAACATGCGGCTCGCGCCGATCCGGTTCACGCCTTTTTCGTATTTCTGGATTTGCTGGAAGGTGAGGCCGAGCGACTTGCCGAGCGTTTCCTGGCTCATGCCGAGGATCATGCGGCGGAGCTTCACCCGCGAGCCCACATAAATATCGATGGGATGCGGTCCATCCCGTTTGGACGCGTCTTCAGGCGCCCCTCCCGCTTTCTGCGGTTTCGCCATAGCTCTCCCCGTGCGTGGCTTGAAGGAGCCTTCTGGCTCCATTCTCCCTAACAACCGGAATTATAAACCTCCGGCCGTCAGCGCGCAAAGGTTGCACCCTAGCGCTTGCCGCGGGCAACGAGTTTTTGCTGAAAAGACAGTAATATAAGCGCGGCGGCCAAGACGAAGAACGGCCAGTCCCCCATGCGGTCATATAACGTTCGCGGCAATTTCGGCGGCAACGGCGCCTCGATCTTGCCGGCCTTATAGAGCGGTATGCGTGCGAGAAGGCGGCCCTTGCCGTCGATCAGCGCGGAAATGCCCGTATTCGCCGAGCGCGCCATGGGAAGGCCGCTCTCGACCGATCTCAAGCGCGCCATGTCGAGATGCTGGCGGGGCCCCGAACTGTCGCCGAACCAGGCGTCGTTAGTGACGACGACGAGCCAGTCGGGGCGCTGAGCCCTGGGATAGGAGGCGCCAGGAAAAATCGCCTCGTAACAAATCATCGGCGAGAAGGACGATCCGCCCGCGCTTAAGACCTCTGGCCCAGCGCCCGAATAGAAGCCCCGGTCCTGATAGGGCGTCAGCGCCGCGAGCCCGATGCTTTTGAAGAACGTGTAAAAGGGGAGATACTCGCCAATGGGCACCAGATGATGCTTGTCATAGTGAGCCGTAACGCGGCGCCCGCCTGGGCCTTCCTCGACAATGGCGATGGAATTGTACCAGCGCTCTTCAGCGCTTTCGACGCCCTCGCGTCGCACGGTCCCCGCAATCAGAACGGAATTGTCCGGCAAGTCGCGGCTTAGAACGTCAAGCGCCGATTGCGCCTCTTCGAGCAGCGGCGCGCCGTTCTCTGGCCAGACGATGAACAGCTTCGCGTCAGGCGGGATTGGGCCTCGAGAATGCTCCAATTGGCGCTCGAAATTTTTCGCCCAATAGCTCCATTCGATTTTTTCCCGCTGCGGGATGTTGGGCTGGACGATGCGCACAATTTCGCGCGCGTCGCCTTGCGGTTCCGGCAGCGATAGGCGCGCGGCGCCCGCCGCGTACAGCAAAGCCGTCCCGCCAAGCATCACCAAAAGCCCGGAAAGCGGCTTCGCCTTCCCGCTGGACAGTTCCGCCGCTGGCGCAGCGGCCAGAAAGATAGCGACGAGACTTAATCCGTATGCCCCATACCAGGCCGCGGTCTGCGAGCCCGCTGCACTGCCCGCGAAAACCTGTCCCGTCAGATTCCACGGCAGCCCCGTCAGCACATGCCCGCGGGCATATTCAATGAGCGCAAAGACGGCGGTGAAAAACGCGATCCGCGCCCAGCCGGTTTTCGGGAAGGCGGCGCAGACCGCCGCCGCAGCGCCGGTGAAAAGCGCCAGAAAGGCCGGCATGCCCATCATCGCAAACGGCGCCATCCACGCGAACTGATCCGCCTGCACGAAAAACGAGAGGGCCATCCAGTAAACGCCGGCGAGGAAATAGCCGAAGCCCCAGAACCATCCGGCGATGAACGCGCTGCGGCTTGGGCGCTCGCGCGCGGCGGCGCCGTCGACCAGCAGCACCAGCATCGTAATGCCGACCGCCATCATAGGAAGGAGATAGACCGGCGCGAGCGCCGCGGCGGAGGCAAGCCCTGCTACAAAGGCCATGAGCCAGCGCCGCCAGCCGGTCGCGTCCCGCAGTTTCGCGGCGGCGCCGGTCAGCCATTCCGAAAGCCGGGACAGAACCCTTTGCAAGAAACCTACTCCGCCGCCTTGCCCGGCGCGGCCGCGGCGGAGGGACGGATGCGCAGTTTTCTCACCTTGCGCGCATCGCCTTCGGTCACTTCGAAATCGAACCCGTTGGGCGCGACCAGCACCTCGCCGCGCTGGGGCACACGGCCGGCCAGCGAGACGGCGTAGCCGCCGACCGTGTCGATCTCATCATCCTCCGTATCGAGATGAAGTCCCGTCTCCTCTTCGAAATCGGCGAGCTCCATCCGCGCATCCACTTCCCAGCCGCCGGAGGGGAGCGCCATGATGACGACCTCATCCTCGTCGTCATGCTCGTCATTGATCTCGCCGACGATTTCCTCAACCAGATCCTCAATGGTGACGAGCCCGTCCGTCCCGCCATATTCGTCGATGACAAGCGCCATATGAATGCGCGACGCCTGCATCCTGAGCAGCAGATCCGTCACCCGCATGGAGGGCGGCACATAAAGCACGTCCCGGCGCAGGGCTTTGAGGATCGGGCCGTTCGAAGGCAAGGGTTTGGCGTCGTCAGCGATAAGGCCGATCACGTCCTTGATGTGGACCATGCCCACGGGATCGTCGAGGTCGCCGCGATAGATCGGCATCCGCGAATGACCGGCGTCGGAGAAAAGCCGGATGAGCTCCTGCAAAGGCGTGTCGATATCGACAGCCGCGATGTCGGCGCGGGGCGCCATGACGTCGAAAACTTTTTTCTGATCGAAGGCGACGACCCGCTCGATCATCTCCCGGCGGGCCTGATTGAAGCCGCGGGTTGTTGTGTCGTCGCCATTCTCAATGGCTGCGGCAAGATCTTCGTCGCGGCCAGGCTTTCCAATCATGGAGCGCAAGCGCCCCAGAATACTGTCGCCAAAGCCGTTTTCGTCGCCGCTCTCTTCGCCGTTCATGGGTTTCGTTCGCTCACTTTTCGTCAGAAGGACCATATGGATCGGCAATCCCCATGGCGCCTAAAATCTCGGTTTCGCGCCGCTCCATCACGGCAGCCTCTTCTTCGGTTTCGTGATCATAGCCTATCAGGTGGAGCATGCCATGAATAATGAGATGGGCCGCGTGATCGTGCAATGAAATCCCTTTTTCCGCGGCCTCGCGCGCGCAGGTCTCCCGCGCCAGGGCGATGTCGCCGAGAAACCCCTCCTCCGCGCCGGAAGGGAAGGAAAGGACATTGGTGGGATTGTTCTTGTCCCGGAACCGTTGGTTGAGAGCGGTCATCGCCGCGTCATCGCATAAAAGCAGGGCGATCTCGCGGGCGAGCGCGGGCTCAAACGCCGCCGCATTGGCGACGCAGGACGCGGCCAGCGCCTCGGCCTCGGACAGGGCGTCGGCCCAGCCGTCATCCTCGATTACGAGCTCAATCATCGGCTGAAATTCATCGTTGCGGCTTGCGCGCGCCGCGCTTGTCATAGGCGGCGATGATGCGCGCGACCAGCGGATGGCGCACGACGTCCGACGCCTCGAAGCGCACCTCGGCGACGCCCTTCACGCCGGCGAGAACGCCCAGCGCATCGGCGAGGCCGGAGATGTCACCGGACGGCAGGTCTGTCTGAGTCGGGTCGCCGGTGATCGCCATATGCGCGCCCTCGCCGAGGCGCGTCAGGAACATTTTCATCTGCGCCGGGGTCGCGTTCTGCGCCTCGTCAAGAATGACGGCGGCGCGGGCGAGCGTGCGGCCGCGCATGAAGGCGATGGGCGCAATCTCGATGTCGCCCGCCGCGATGCGCCGCTCTACATAATCCGCGTGCATCATATCGTGCAACGCGTCGTATAGCGGACGCATGTAAGGATCGAGCTTTTCGCGCATTTCGCCGGGCAGAAAGCCGATGCGTTCGCCGGCCTCCAAAGCAGGCCGGGAAAGAATGATGCGCTCCACCTGGCCTGATAGCAAAAGCCCCACAGCATGAGCGACGGCGAGATAGGTCTTGCCGGTGCCCGCGGGACCGACGCCGAAGGTAAGATCGTTTTCCGATAGCGCGCGCAGATACGCCGCCTGATTGGGCGTGCGCGCAGAGATCAGCCGCTTGGGCGTCTTGACGCCGGGGCTCATGGAGCGGACTTCCGGCGTCGCTTCGGAAAGCTTCGCCGCGGCGCGCACATCGCCATCCGTCACGGCTTCGCCGCGAACAAGGCGCGCATAAAGCGCGGAGAGCGCCGCAATGGCGCGGGCCCGCGCGCCAGCCGGACCCGACACTGCAAAGCGATTGCCGCGCGGATCGATACGCACATTCAGTGCGTCTTCGAGAATGGAGAGATGGGCGTCATGTTCGCCGGAAAGAGCCGCAACCAGCCGGTTGTCGTCAAAGTCGATATGCTCGATCTCGCCTGAAGGCCCAGTAGCCTTGTCGTGTTCGCTCAAGCGGCGGCCTCTTCGTTTTCCATCAGCGCCCCGGCAAGGGCGTTTGGCGTGACGCCTTTGATCTTCACCTTAACAACACTTCCAAGACGCGATTGTGGCGCCTCAACATGAACGCTTTGCAAATAGGGCGAGCGGCCGATGAGCTGGCCTTCATGGCGGCCCTCTTTTTCAAAGAGAACAGGGAGTTCCGCCCCGATTTGGCGCTGGTTGAAGGCCTGGCGCTGGCTTTCCAGAAGGCTCTGGAGGCGCGCCAGACGGGCCTCTTTCTCGTCTTCCGCCACCTGTTTCGCCATGGCGGCGCCGGGCGTGCCCGGCCGGCGGGAATATTTGAAGGAATAGGCCGAGGCGTAGCCGACAGTTTCGACGAGGGCCAATGTGGCTTCAAAATCCTCACTCGTTTCGCCGGGGAAACCGACGATGAAGTCGCCGGAAAGGGCGATGTCGGGCCGTGCGGCGCGAATGCGCGCGATCAATTTCACATAGTGCTCGGCGGTATGGCCGCGATTCATGGCTTTGAGAATCTTGTCCGAGCCCGCCTGCACCGGGAGATGCAGGTAAGGCATCAGCTTTTCTTCCTCGCCGAGCGCCGCGATGAGGCCGTCATCCATGTCGCGGGGATGCGAGGTGGTGAAGCGGATCCGCTCGATCCCGTCGATCTTGGCGAGATGGCGGCACAGGTCCCCAAGCCCCCATTGATCGCCTGAGACGCCCGCCGGCGGGTTCGACGCCCAAGCGTTCACATTCTGACCAAGGAGCGTCACCTCTTTCACGCCCTGCGCCGCGAGCGAGCGCGCTTCGGCGACGATAGCATCCACATTGCGCGAAACCTCAGCGCCGCGGGTGTAGGGGACGACGCAGAAGGTGCAGAACTTGTCGCAGCCCTCCTGCACGGTGAGGAACGCCGTCGGACCGTCCGCCTCACGCACGGCAAGCCGGTCGAATTTCTCCTCGACGGCAAAGTCCGTATCCAGAACATCGCCGCGCTCACGCGCCGCGCGCGCAATAAGCTCGGGCAGGCGGTGATAGGCTTGCGGGCCCACGACGAGATCGACCTGCGGCGCGCGCGCCGTGATCTCCGGCCCTTCCGCCTGCGCCACGCAGCCCGCCACCGCGATCTTCATCTCGCCGCCGGAGTTTTCCTTGTCCGCTTTCAGGCGTTTCAGGCGGCCAAGGTCGGAATAGACTTTCTCGGCGGCCTTCTCGCGAATGTGGCAGGTGTTGAGGATGACGAGGTCCGCGCCTTCCGGCGCATCGGCGACGCCGTAGCCCAGCGGCTTCAAAAGCCCCGCCATACGCTCGGAATCGTACACATTCATCTGGCACCCATAGGTGCGGATGAAGACGGATTTACCTTGTTTTGGCCGCGGATCGGTCATGCTTTATCGTCATATATCATGGGGAAGCGCCGCTATGTAGGCGGACGGGGCCAGCATTGCAATGAGGCCCGGGCCATAAGGCTCGCAGGCTTGTGAGCATAATTGGTTTGATCGCGCACTGGTTGCACGGCAGATTGGGAGCGGGAGAGAGCGCGTATCGCTTTCTTGAGGGTGGTGATGACGTCATTTCAGCGTTTATTGCGCTTGTGTTCCGGCGCGGCGGCGGGCTTTAGCCTGGCGGCCGGGGCCGCGCGCGCCGAGGAGCCGCGAGAAGCGGGGACCGAACCCCCGGTCCTGGTGGAGCTTTTCCTGTCCCAGGCCTGCTCCATGTGCCCGCCGGCGGCGGCCCTCTTCCCCGAAATCGCTGCCCGCGACGACGTCGTCGCGCTCTCCTGGCATATCGATTACTGGAACATGACAAGCTCCCCCAATGGCAGCTGGACCGACCCTTATTCCCACAGCGCCTTCACCAAGCGCCAGAAGCGCTACAACATGAACATCCGCCACAAGAGTTCGATCTATACGCCGCAGGTCATTGTCGGCGGCGGCGCCGAAACCGTCGGCGGCAAGAAAGAAAAGATAAACGCGCTGATCGCCGCAGCGCCGAGAACCGGCGCCACTGTTTCATCGTCTCTCTCGCAAGGCGGCATGCTGTTCGAAATCGGCGAAAGCGAAAACGGCGGCAACGCTTATCTCGTCACCTTCAAGGCGCGCACCTCGACGCGGATCACCAGCGGCGCCAATGCGGGCAAGATTTTCGAAGAGGTCAATGTGGTGACCGGAATCCGGCCCCTCGGCGTCGTCCGGAAACGCGGCGGCGAAATCTGGGTGGAAAAGCCCGGCGACACCGAACACTGCGCCCTGATCATTCAGGAGCCGGGACAAAACCGCGTCATCGCGGCGGCGTATTGCCCGGGCTAGCACCCGACTTTATGGCTTCTTCTTCATCCTTTTGGCCTGAGCGACGGCATCTTTGATATCTGTATAGCGGTATCCGCCGATATGGAAATAATCGACCCGCACACATTTGATGCCATATTTTTCCATCTCATGCGATGGCGCTCCGGCAATCTTCTTCTCTGAAAGTTCACCCGGCATAATAGCTCTCCTTTAATATTTATAGATCGGCTTGCATCGGCCTTTATTCAATCCGCCGAGGCACATATCCGGCGTCACCATCAAGGCATTCATAAAGATATTTTTCGTACACGGAATTTTGCTTGCTATTGGCTCAATTGAGGCGCATTAACTTAAGAGCGCCAACTTACATTATGTCAAACTCGTCCCGTTGCGCTTCTAGAGATTATTGGGGGAGAAAGCCTCCTGCCGGTGTTTTTATCCGGCAGGACGGCCGCCGCACATGGCTTCGGCATTTTCCTGCGGCATATCTTCTGCGTCTCTCCTCCATAATCGCGGCGCCCATAAAGCGGCACCCATAAAAAGGAATTCAACTCATGGCCAAAGGCCAGCAGCGCAGCAATCGCGAACCCAAAAAACCGAAGCAGAAAAAGCCTAAGAAGCCTGAAAAACAAGTTTCGCAGACGACCGAACTCTTTCACGGCAAGCCCAAGAAAAAGGGTGGGAAATAATAACTCTGCGCTTACAAAGGCGTCATGCGCCAACACAGCTATTGGTCTGACGCCGGTATGGCGCGTCGCATTCCCAATCATTGCCTGAATAATCCAAGTGCGCGTTTTCAGGCATCATAACGGCCACGCAAACTCCGCCTTGGGCTTTATAGCCGCGCTCACATTTCCAGCCTGAACCGTAAACCGTTCCTGTAAGATAACCGTTTTCAGGAACAATTACTTTGACACATGCATCTTTGACGGCCCGGTAGCCGCGTGCGCATTCCCAGTCGCCGCCACTTGTCGTCGTAACCAAAAACCCATTCTCTGGAGCGACAAGCGGCGCGCATTGGCCAGCCTGTTCCCGAAACCCCCGCTCGCATTCCCATCCGCGGCCATAGCTTGTATTGGTCGCATAAGCATTTGACGGAACGCTAACGGGTTCACAAGCGTTTCCCGCAACACGAAATCCGCGCTCGCATTCCCAACCCGAACCGAAGTTGTTATCGGATAAGTATGCGTTTTCTGGCACATCTATGCGGGCGCAAGCATTGTCGATCTTTTGATACCCTCGATCACAGCTCCAATGCGCGCCAAGCGACGTCAAATAAGCGTTCTCAGGCAAGTTGATTTCAACACAAGCGTCTATTTCCCGGCGATATCCGTGGCGGCATTCCCACCCGCGATCATAAGAAGAATTCGTTGCATAGGCATTTTGGGGAATAGTGATGGCGACACACGCATCCACATCTTTCCTGAAGCCCTGCAAGCACTCCCATTCACCAAGATAGCCCTTGCTGCGCGCGTTTGCGGGCGGCTCGGCGGCCTCCGCCTGGCCGAACACAACGGCGCTGATGGCGAAGATCATCATGACAATCAGGCATTGGAAGAAAGATAAAGCCTTGTGCGGCTGCGTGAGAGTAATTTTATGTTGAGAATCCAAGGGAACATCCTAACCGGATTACGGGCAGGCCGAAAACTCCGCCTGCCGCGCACATACCGATGACGGCGCCAAACGCTTTGGCGTCCTCGCTTATAAAAAGGACTTAAAACTACAATCGTGAAATTGCGGAGGAAGCGCTACGACCTCCGCAAATCGGCTTATGCTTTTTCGGATTGTTTTTCAGCTTCCGGCGCTTTCGCCGGAGAAGCTGTCTTGTCTGTATTTTGGCCGGCCTCATTGGCCGCCGCCGGGGCTTTCGCAGAATTGTCTTTTGCGTCCTGCTTCGGGGTTTTATCGCCTTGATTATCGCTTTTCTTAAACATGTTTTTAAATTCCAGTTACGAAGGCACTGATTTGCATCCGTCATTACCAAGTGGGGACGCTGGCCTGACTATACAATAGAGAAAGCGCCAGAATGGTTAAATAGACGCAAACCTGTCCGTCGTACGGACCAGCGCATCGATAATCCCCGGCTCGGACGCGGCGTGCCCCGCATCGTCGATGAGATTGAACTCAGCTTCCGGCCAGGCCTGATGCAGCTCCCATGCGGTTTTCATAGGCGTGCAGACGTCATAGCGCCCCTGCACGATGACGGCGGGAATATTCCGCACACGGTCCACATTGGCGATGATCTGGTCGTCGCGCTCGAAAAAGCCGCCATGATAAAAATAATGGCATTCGATGCGCGCAAATGCGAGCGCGAAAGCGTCGCCTGAAAAAGCCTGCACCCGCTCGTCAGACGGCAGCAGCGAAACCGTGCCGCCTTCCCACACGCTCCACGCTTTCGCGGCGCGCATCTGTTCGGCTTTGTCCGCGCCGGTGAGGCGCTTGTAATAGGCGGAGATGAGATCGCCGCGCTCCGCCTCTGGGATGGGCTCCAGATACCCTTCCCAGAGATCGGGGAACAGCCAGCTCGCCCCTTCTTGATAGAACCACAACAGCTCTTCGCGGCGGAGCGTGAAGATGCCGCGCAGGACAAGCTCGGTCACAACATCGGGGTGCGTCTCCGCATAGGCCATGGCGAGCGTCGAGCCCCAGGAGCCGCCGAACACCTGCCAGCGCTCAACGCCCAGATGCCGCCGCAATTTCTCCATGTCCTCGACAAGATCCCATGTCGTATTGTCAGTGAGATCGGCGTGCGGCAGCGACTTGCCGCATCCGCGCTGATCGAACAGGATGACGCGATAGCGCGAAGGATCGAAATAGCGGCGCATGGAAGGGGTCGAACCGCCACCCGGGCCGCCATGACAGACGATGACGGGCTTTCCGTCCGGAGATCCGGAAACTTCGTAATAAACTTGATGCAAATCGCTGACGCGCAGCATGCCGGCGTCAAAAGGCTCTAAGGGCGGATATAAAGTGCGAAGTGAGGTCATTTCCCTGCTGACAAGCTTTTCTCAATGGGTTAGCGTTTAGTGGGGAGAGACATGTGTCACAAGTCTTTCTACGGGGTCAGGGTTTGTTAGTCAGATGTGTAAAGGCCGCAAAGCCTTTCAATAGAGCGATCGCGGCGGTTTTCATCATGATGGCGTTTACCGCCGGATGCGCGGTGAACCCGATTTCCTCACAATCCAGCGCCAAGCATCAGGCGGTCGCCGAGCGCGACCTTCTCGCCGAGGCGGCGCGTCAGGTTGAAAGCGCGCCCTGGCCGAAGCCCGAGCCCGTCTCCTTCGTCTCCCGCATCACCGTCGGCGCCATTGACGATGACGGTTTCACCAAAACCGACGCCGCCGAGACCTACGCCGCCGCGCTGCAGCCCGCAGGGGCGCGCTTCCAACAGCTTGAGGCCGACGCCAGCGCCAATCTGAAAGCTGCGGAACGCCTTCTGGACGTCGCCGAGACCTCCCTTGCAGCCGCGCGCCTCACCGGCAATGACGTCGCCCTCGTCGAGGAGGCCATCCAGGCCCTGCGCGAAAACCGCCAGATTTATGTGAGCGCCGCCCATCAGATCGAAAAGCTCGGCGAAACGGTGGACGACGATCGCCTCGACGCCATTCGCGACGCCTACAACATCGCCATTCGCGATCTCGGCGAAGCGGCCAATGCTCTCGCCGACCGGCTCGACCACGACCGGTCGGAAAATTACGCCTCGCCCGCGAAACCTCGCGTCAACAATCTTTCGGGCGTCTAGAAAGAAATCAAGAGCTCAAATGCAAACGGCGCGCCTACGAGGCGCGCCGTTTTGTATCTGACATGGGAAGACAGTTTATTCCGCGGCGACGCCAGATGCGCCGAGCGCAGCCACATCTTCCACATATTCCTGCCGCGCGCGCCGGTTCATTTCGTCGAACTCCTCGGCGCGGTCATTGTCGTGCTTCATCAACTCGCCATAGTCGATATCGGCAAAGCCAAGCACGCCCATTTCGCCATAGGCCGCCTGGATTTTGTCGGACCACAGGCCGATGTCGCGCACAATCGGCACGATGCGCGAGAACAGCATGGTGCGGAACATCTGCTGATAGCCAGACGACATCTGCGCCTCGACGATTTCGTCGACCGGCAGGCCGAGGCTTTCATAAAGTTCGCGCGCCTCGAACCGGTCGCGCATGTGATAGCAGGCCTCGACGAGGAACTCCTCGCGCTCGTCGCGCTCTTTCTGGGTGAGATGAGGGTAGTAATCTTTCAGCGTCACGCGGCCGAAAGCGACGTGACGGGATTCGTCCTGCATCACATAGGCGTTGACCTGTTGCGCCAGCGGGTTCTGCGACACTTCACGGATATTGTTGAAGGCGGCGAGCGCCAGCCCCTCGATCACCACCTGCATGGCGAGATAGGTCATGTCCCAGCGCGAGTCGCGCAAGGCCTGATCGACCAGCGTCTGCAGAGGATGCGTCATGGGATAGGCGACGCCGAAGCAGGTGAGGAGTTTTTTATATGCCTCAACGTGACGCGCCTCGTCCATCACCTGCGTCGAGGCGTAGAACTTGGCGTCGAGATCCGGCACCTGTTGCACGATTTTGGCGGCGCAGATCAGCGCCGCTTGCTCGCCCTGCATGAATTGCGACGTCGTCCAGGCCTGCAAATGACGGCGAAGCTGGGCCTGTTCCTTTTTGTTCATCTTACCCCAGACCGGCGTGTGAGCGATGCCGCCCATCTCGTCGGGGATCTGCATGGGGTTTTCTTCATCGAGCTCGAGGGACCAGTCGATGCGGTCGAGCGCATCCCACTGCATGTCCTTGCCCTTTTGATAAAGGTGCATCATCTGCTTGCGGCCGTCGTCATACTCCCAGTCGAAGACGGTCTCGAAATCCTGGGGCACGGTCCAGCAGGGGTCGATATCGGGGATCGGGTAAAGTTCGCGCAGGGAAGCCATGTGTTTTCTCCCAAAAACCGGCAAGGGCCACGCTGGCGGGGTTTGTCTGACGCAACTTTTCCGCACGGGCCAGATGCTAGTACACTGACCAGTTTACCTCTCAGGTGTCAAGATTTTCTTACCGCTGGCGGTCCGGCCTGACGGAAAAGTTAGAGATTTTTGGCCTTATCTAACGGCACGCCATAGAGCTCGAGCCGGTGATCCACCAGCTTGTAGCCATGCTGCTCGGCAATCTTCCTCTGCAGCGCCTCGATCTCCTCATTGACGAATTCAATGACCTCTCCGGATTTGAGGTCGATGAGGTGGTCATGATGCTTTTCCGTCGCCTCTTCATAGCGCGCGCGCCCGTCCTGAAAGTCGTGGCGCTCCACCACGCCCGCCTCTTCGAAGAGGCGCATGGTGCGGTAGACCGTGGCGATGGAGATGTTCGAATCGATCTCCGTCGCGCGGCGGTGAATCTCCTCCACATCGGGATGATCCTCAGCCACAGACAAAACGCGCGCGATCACCCGGCGCTGTTCGGTCATGCGCATGCCTTTGGCGGTGCAGATTTTTTCTAGCCGATCCATGCAGTCTCCTGTTGGCCGCTTGGCGCGGGCCTTTATCGCGCCCGGCGCCGCATGATGCAACTCGAAAGCGAACCGAATGCGCCGCCTACAAGTCGAGCGCCATGACGGTCGCATCGCCGCCATCGGCGTAATAGCGTTTGCGCGCGCCAATAGGCGCGAAACCGGCCCTGCTATAAAGCGCCAGCGCGGTTTTGTTGGCGGCGTCCACCTCGAGAAAACAACGCTCAGCCTTCGCCGCCCGCGCCGCCTCAATGACCCCTGTAAGAAGCGCTTCGCCCAGCCCCTTGCTCCGCGCCGCCTCGATGACGCCGATCGTCAACAACTCCGCCTCGGCGCCGAGATCGCGCCACACCGCAAAGCCCTGAGGCTCGGTTTCTCTTTCCCCGCCAAAAAGCACTGTCACGCGCGGCGCGACAAAACTCTCCTTCACGCTGTCCCGGCCCCAGCTTCTCCCGCCAAAGGCGAGCGCCTCAAGCCTGGCGAGCGTCTCCGCATCGGGCGGTCCTGCGGTCCATACCTGCCAGCTATTCATGACCTCTCGCCTTCGAGAAGACCGGGCCGGCCGGGCTTGGCGTCGGGCGGGCGCAGATACAGAGGCGCGGGAGGCCCTTCCGGCAGCGGCGCGGCGGCGGCGAGACGGGCGACGGCCTTGGCGTCGATCTCCTCTTTCCCATCCGAAACCTGCCAGCCGGCAGGGGGAGGGGCGAGCAGGCCGGCGCCGGACCCGACCACCCGGACACCGTCGCCCGCAACCTTATTCCCCAATATCTCCAATGCTTGTTTCGGTTCCGATACAAATGGCGATACAAGAATTTTTCCGCCGGCCCCATAGAGCCCCGCGTAAACCTGCCCGCGCCTTGCGTCGATCACTGCCGCCGTCGGCCCGCCTTCCCAATAAGGCGCGGCAAGGGCGGCGAGACTGGTGACCCCGACAATGGGTATGCCGGTTCCGACGCCGAGGCCGCGAGCGAAGGAAAGGGCGACCCGTACGCCGGTGAACCCGCCGGGCCCAACGACCACTCCGACGCGATCCAAATCACCGATGGCGACGCCGGCCTTTGCGAGCGCCGCAGCCGTCATGGGCGCGAGCCGCTCCGCATGGCCGCGCTCCATGCCGACGGATTCATCCGCAAGCACGTCACCCCCCCTTAAGATGGCGACTGAGCAGCGCTGAAGCGCCGTATCTAACCCCAAGACCAGCATGGGCGCCTCATACGGACAGCGCCGCCTTTCCGCAAATCTTCATTTCACTCTGAAAGGAGGCCCGCCGTGGCCGATCCGACCGCCTTCCAATTCGACCTACCCCGGGACCGCAACTGGCCGCGAATTCCCATCACCGAGCGCATCCATGAAACCGCGTGGGCCGCTGCAGGCAGCTGTTCGTCCTTGCGCCACGCGCCGCCGGAAGAGGCGATCCGCGTCATGGTCATCCACGCCACCGCCGGATCGTCAACCGCCGGCGCCGTTTCGGTCATGGAGGAAGGCCGCGCCAGTTTCCACTGGATTATTCCGGGTAAGGATGAAAAGGCGCATGGCGGCCATGTCTGGGCGACGTGTCCTGAACGCCTCGCCGCATGGCATGTGCGACGCTCCTGCGCCCACCCCGACATCTGCAGCGGCGCGACCAATCTCAACCGCCTGTCGCTGGGGATTGAAATCGTCAACCGGCAGGACGGAAAGGATCCTTTCTCCCCCTGGCAGATCGAAGCCACGGCGGAGATGGTATGTTACGCCGCCGGCAAGTATCCGAACCTCGCGCATGTGGTGAGCCATGCGCGGCTCGACCCGGACCGGCGCACCGACCCTGGCGCAAATTTTCCGTGGGCGGAGTTTAGATCGCTTGTGTTGGATTAGGGGCGGCGCGCAATGAACAGCGACTGGCCGAAGAAATCGATCGGCCCTTCGAGAATCTCCCAGTTGTGGAAGAGATGAGAGCGAAGCCAGCTTTCAGGATGATAGGCGACATAGGTGCGCGAGCCTTCCTTGACCCGGCCGCGCACCACAAGCTTGCCCGCATCGAAGCGCGCCTGCTCCTCCGGCAGGAGCTGCCCCGGCGAGAGTTTCATGTGGAAGGCGCCAAGGAAAACCCCGCCCGGCGCGAGGACGCGGGCGATATCGTGAATCCAGGCGTCATGGGCTTCTTCGGAAAGATGCGTGAAAACCGAGAGGGCGTAAAGCGCGTCGAAAGAGGCGTTCGAAGCTGGCAAAGGCGGCATCAGCCCATTGTGAAAGAACTGTGCGCCTTTGATATGATCCGTACACCAATTGACCGCGCGCGCGTTGTAATCGAAGCCTGTGCGCTTGTACCGCTCCGGCAAATGCCGCAGCACCCGCGCCAGTCCGCAGCCCCAGTCAGCAACGCGAGGGCTTTGCGTCTTCACATGCGCATCAATGCGGCTCGCAAGCGCCGCCGCCGTTTCCTGTCCCGTCCGCCAGTAAAGATCGTATGACGTGTGGCGATACATGTCGTGCATCCACCATAGCGGCGGCGGATCGAAGTCCGGATGGGTTTCGCGGAAGCGCGCATTCTCCGCTGCGCTCGTCCATTTCGAACGCATGAAGCGCAGCGCGTCGAAGGCGGGCAACAGGCCTGCCCCGCGCGCGAGGGAGACGAGACGCTGTTTCACGCGCAAGGCTTAGAGAATCTGACAGGCGTCGTCGAAATCGAGCCGCGGCGAACGCGGGAAGAGATTTTCATCCGTGCCGTAGCCGATATTGCAGAGGAAATTCGACTTGTAGGGCGTGCCGGAGAAGAACTCCTTGTCGACGCCTTCATTGTTGAAGCCGGACATCGGCCCGCAATCGAGTCCGAGCGCGCGCGCGGCGATCATAAAATAAGCGCCTTGAAGCGTGCCGTTGCGGAAAGCCGTCGTCTTGATCAGCTCGTCATTGCCGGCGAACCAGCTTTTCGCGTCCGTATGCGGAAAAAGCTGCGGCAGCTTTTCATAGAACTCCATGTCGTGCCCGATGATGACGCAGCAGGGCGCCGCCATGGTCTTGGCTTTATTGCCGTCGCCGAGATGCGGCTCCAGCCGCTTCTTCGCCTCTTCCGAGGCGACGAAGACAAACCGCGCCGGCGAACAGTTCGCCGAGGTCGGCCCCCATTTCATGAGATCGTACACAGCCTGCATCAAAGGGCGCGTCACCTTTCGGCTTTCCCAGCCATTGCGCGTGCGCGCATCGCGGAAAATGATGTCGAGGGCCTGGTCGTTTATCATCTTGTCGGACATGGGGGACTTCTCCGTCGGCTCACCGGTCGCCCGCCTTCATGCTATTTTTCATACCGAAAGCCAAGCTCCAGCGCGACCTGATAATAGGCGACCTTGTCGCCGTCGACGAGGCCGCGGGTTTCCTTGACCTCGAACCAGTCGAGATTTTTGAGCGTCTTCGACGCCGTGGCGAGGGCGTTCTGGATGGCGTCCTCAATGGAGGATTTCGACGTGCCGACGATCTTGGTGACGGCGTAGACATTGTCTGACATCTCTTGGGTCCTTTCTCTTTTTGCAACACATCACGAATGTTTGCGGCGCCCGCGCGCGGCCAATAGCGAAGCCCCGGCGTTTCTGGCATGATCCGCTGATCGCTTGGAGCAAACACGCTGAACGGGCGAATGTTCAGGGAATGGGTCATGGCCCGCCGAAACGGCTCGCTGGAAGCCGACTATCTCCAGCTGGAAGCCGACTTTCACGTCATGGCGAATTCGATCCCGCAGCTGGCCTGGATGACCCGGCCTGACGGCTGGATTTTCTGGTATAATCAGCGCTGGTTCGATTACACCGGCACGACCCTTGAGGAAATGGAAGGCTGGGGCTGGCGGCGGGTCCACCATCAGGATCACGTTGAGCGCGTCGTTGCGAAAATCAAAAACGCCTTTGAAACCGGCGAACCCTGGGAAGACGTCTTTCCGTTGCGCGGCAAAGACGGGAAATATCGCTGGTTCCTTTCCCGCGCCCTGCCGATCCGAAATGCGAAGGACGAGATCGTCCGCTGGTTCGGCACCAACACGGACGTCACCGAGCAAAAAGAGACTGAAGAACGCCAGACGCTTTTGATGCGCGAGATCGACCACCGCGCAAAGAACGCCCTCGCCGTCGCGCAGGCCGTCGTCAATCTGACTACAGCAGACACCATTGAGAGCTACAAGGCGGCGGTTCAGGGCCGCATCGCTGCGCTTTCGCGCGCGCATAATTTGCTCGCGGCGTCGCGCTGGGAAGGCGCCGATCTGCGCTCAATCCTTGAAGACGAGCTCTCCCCCTATATCGGAGATGACGCCGGCCGCGTTTTGCTTGAGGGGAGAACCGAAGTCTTGCCGCCGCCGGTGGCGCAGTCGCTGGCGCTCATTCTCCACGAACTCGTCACCAACGCCGCCAAATACGGCGCCCTTTCCACGAGCAAGGGAAAACTCAGCGTCACCTGGCGGCGCGCCGATGACGGCCTGTCGATCGAATGGCGCGAAAGCGGCGGGCCGCCCGTCGCGCCGCCGGCTGTGGAAGGCTTTGGAACGACGTTGCTCAGCAGCCTTGTCGATAATTTCGAGGGCGGCGCCATCGACCGTATCTGGGAGCCTGAGGGCCTTGTCTGCAACATAGCGCTGAGGGCGCGCCCCGCCCTCTCGGCGGCCCCTGCGGGCGCCGCGAAACCCAAAGCAAAGGCGAAAAAGACGCCGCAAACGCCTGTCAGCATCCTTATCGTCGAAGACGAGGCGCTGACCGCGCTCGACCTCGAAATGCGCCTGCGCGCGGCGGGTTTCGCCATCGCCGGCGCCGTCGGTTCGCTCGACCGGGCGCGGGAAGTCATGGCGGATACTCTTCCCGATCTCGCCGTTCTCGACGGCAATCTCAATGGCGAACGCTCCTATCCGCTTGCGGAGGAATTGCTGGCGGCCGGGGTGCCGGTGGTTTTCTGTACCGGCTATGAGCGCATGGAAGACCAGCCGGAAAGCCTGTCGGCCTGTCCTGTGATCGTGAAGCCGGTGAGCGATGAAGCGCTGATGGCCGCGATCCGGTCGTCTCTCGGCAAAAGCTGACGCTTACGCCGCCTCGACGCGCGCGACTTCTGGCACATAATGCTTCAGCATGTTCTCGATGCCGTTCTTCAGCGTCATGGTCGATGACGGGCAGCCGGAACAGGCGCCCTGCATGGAGAGAAAGACAACGCCAGTGCGCGGCTCGTAATGCTTGAAGACGATGTCGCCGCCATCGGCCGCGACGGCGGGACGCACGCGGGTCTCGATCAGCTCGATGATCTGTTCGACGATTTCCCGATCTTCGCCTTCATAGTCTTCCAGCGGCGTCGCGGGCGAGGATGATTGCGCGGCGGCGCCTTCCGCCAGAATGGGAAGCCCTGCGGTGAGGAAGTCGGCGATCGCGCCGAGCAGCGCCGGCTTGATGTGCATCCATTCGACGGCTTCGGTCTTGGTCACCGTGATGAAGTCCGCGCCGAGATAAACGCCCATCACGCCGTCGGTTTCAAAGAGGGTCGCTGCGAGCGGCGAGCCGGCCGCCGATTCCATGGTTGGAAAATCGACGCCCAGCGCCCCCTGGCCGAGCACCGGCTGTCCGGGCAGAAACTTCATGGATTGCGGGTTCGGGGTGTCTTCGGTCTGGATGAACATGGATTTAACGTCTTTGGGGGATCGATGAAAAGCTCCGCCACAGGTAGTCGCCGGAAAAGCTTCTTGCAACCGCCCGCCGCATTGCCGCCGCTACACAACGGCGTTAAGCCAATTCCTCACGCTAAAGGCCCGGAAACGCTCCATGGACGAAAACACCCGCAAATACACCGACGAGGAGGCCCTCCTCTTTCACAGCCGCGGCAAGCCCGGCAAGCTGGAGGTGACGCCCACCAAGCCCATGTCGACCCAGCGGGATTTGTCCCTCGCCTATTCGCCCGGCGTCGCCGCGCCCGTGCGCGCGATCGCGGAGGATCCGGACAAGGCCTATGACTACACGTCCAAGGGCAACATGGTGGCGGTCATCTCGAACGGCACCGCCATCCTAGGCATGGGCGATCTTGGCGCGCTGGCCTCGAAACCCGTGATGGAAGGCAAATCCGTCCTCTTCAAGCGTTTCGCCGACATCGATTCCATCGACATCGAGGTCGACACCAAGGACCCCGACGAATTCATCAACGCTGTCCGCTATCTGGGGCCCGCCTTCGGCGGCATCAATCTCGAGGACATCGCGGCGCCCGAAAGCTTCATGATCGAGCAGCGCCTGAAAGAGCTGATGGATATTCCGGTCTTTCACGACGACCAGCACGGGACGGCGATCATCGCGGCGGCGGGACTCCTCAATGCGCTCGACGTTACCGGCAAGTCGATCAAGGACATTAAAGTCGCGGTTTCCGGCGCCGGATCTTCAGCGCTCTCGGTGATCGGTCTCATCAAAGCTATGGGATTGCCCCATGAGAACGCGCTTGTCTGCGATTCCAAGGGCGTTCTCACCAAAGGCCGCCAGCTCGATCAGTGGCGCTCGGCCCACGCGGTCGAGACCGACAAGAAAAGCCTCGCCGACGCCATGGACGGCGCGGATGTGGTGATCGGCCTTTCGGTCGCGGGCGCAATCTCCAAGGACATGATCAAGTCCATGGCGAAAAACCCCATCGTCTTCGTCATGGCGAATCCGACGCCGGAGATCCTCCCTGAAGAAGTCATGGCCGTCAGGAAGGACGCGATCATCGCCACCGGGCGTTCGGACTATCCAAACCAGGTGAACAATGTCCTCGGCTTCCCTTACATCTTCCGCGGCGCGCTCGATGCGCGGGCGCGCACCATCAACGAAGAGATGAAAATCGCCTGCGCCGAAGCGCTCGCAAAGCTCGCCCGCGAGGACGTGCCCGACGAAGTCGCCGCCGCCTATGGCAAGCGGTTGAGATACGGCCCCGGCTACATCATCCCGACGCCGTTCGACCCGCGGCTCATATCGGAAATTCCGCCTGCCGTCGCCAAGGCCGCCGTCGACACCGGCGTCGCGCGCCGTCCGATCAACGATCTTTCGGCCTATAAAAACACCCTCGCCGCGCGTCTCGACCCCGCCGCATCGTTCCTGCAACGCATCTATTCGTCGCTGCGCGCGGCAGAAACGCCCAAACGCGTCGTCTTCGCGGAAGGCGAAGAGGAGGCGGTCATCCGCGCCGCTTACGGCTTCCAGCAGGAAAATCTCGGCCGCGCGATCCTCATCGGCCGCGAGGAATATATTCGTCAGGGGTTGAAAGACGCCGGCCTGCCTGAAGACGCGGATTTTGAGATCCACCACTCGCGCACCGCCAAGCATAGCGGTCTCTATACGGAATATCTCTATAACCGGCTGCAGCGTAAAGGCTATCTTCACCGCGACGCTGTGCGCCTCGTCAACACGGACCGCAATGTCTACGCCGCCTGCATGCTGGCCCATGGCCATGCGGATGGCATGGTCACCGGCATCACGCGCCATTACGATGTGGCGCTTGACAATGTGCGCCTCGCCCTCGACCCCCGGCCCGGCGAGCGCATGGTCGGCATGTCCATCGTCCTCACCAAGACGCGCACGCTTTTCATCGCCGACACCAACGTCACAGAACTGCCGACTTCGGAAGATCTTGCGGAAATCGCCATGCAGGTGGCCCACGCCGCGCGCCATCTCGGCTTCCCGCCGAAAGTCGCTTTCGTTTCTTATTCGAATTTCGGCAATCCCGACACGGAGCATTCGCGCCGCGTCGCCGGCGCCGTCGAGATCCTCGACAGGCGCGCCGATGTGGATTTCGAATATGAGGGCGAGATGACGCCGCGTATGGCGCTTAACGAAAAGCTGCGCGAGCTATATCCGTTCTCGCGTCTCAAGGGCGAAGCGAACGTCCTCATCACGCCAGGCGTACATTCCGCTGCGATCTCGTCGAAACTGCTTGGCGAGGTCGGCGGCGCGCTGGTGCTCGGTCCCGTCCTCATCGGCCTTGAGCGCCCCGTGCAGATCGCGCAGGTCGGCGCGCCGGTGGGAGACATCGTCACGCTCGCCGCGATGGCCGCCTATGAGCTCGACGCCGAACACCGGAGCTGGGCGGAAAAGACCGCATAACCCGATTTAGCAAATTCTGCGCAACGCTCGCACAAATCTGTCGCTAAAATCCGTTAAACGCACCTAGTTCGCATTTAACGGAGTGTTTTTCGACGAACCGTTCAACGCATGCGTTGAAGCGGCTTTATAAAATTCGTCCGTATTCCTATTATCTTCTCATCAGCGCTGACGATGCGAGGATTTCGCACCGGCGGTTCTGAAGGCCGCGGGGCGCGGGCCGTTTCCAAAAACACAAAGGCAAACGCCAAAGGAGAAACCCCATGCCCCTCAATGCAAAACCCCTCAAAATCTTTGCCGTCGCCGCCGTTTCGAGCCTTGCGGCCCTGTCCGCGGCGCAGGCGGAAAGCGACGTTTCCTTCAGCTACAAGTCAAGCGAGCTGGAATCGACGGCCGGCGTTTCCAGCCTTCACGATCGCATGCAAAGCCGCGCTAAAAGCGTTTGCGCAGCAGATCCGCGCGCGCTTTACGCCAGAAAAACCGTCAGTTCCTGCAAGTCCCAGCTTGTCGAAGACTGGGTTGAGGAGATCGACGACACACGCCTTGATCGGCATCACGCGCAAAGCGGCGCGTCACAGCTTGCGTCGGTGAGGAAGTAAACCGTCGCCGGCTTCGCCAGCGTGGCGACAAGAGACTGCGGCCGTCAGGAGGGACCCTCCGAGCCTAGCCTGACGGTCATGGAACACCGGCGGCAGACGGTGCTCCACTGGGTCGCGCGCAGGCGAAGCCTTTTTGTATAAAGACGCGGCTGTGTCCTTGCGCTAACAATTCCATTGTCGCCTGCAAGGACACGCCGATGATGCACCGTAAAAACTTCAAAGTGCTTTTCTGCGGAGCCCTTGCGGCCGCGAGCCTTGCGCTCAACTTCACCTTTGCCGAGGAAAACGGAACGGCATGGCGTCAAAACTGGACCCTGAACGGTTTTAAAAGCCCTGAAAGCGCCGCCTTTTCCACTGAACGGCGCGCAATCTTTGTGTCCAACGTGAACGGCTACGAAAAAAATGGTGCAGGCTTCATTTCGAGGCTTTCCATGGATGGCGTCGTCGAAGACCTTGTCTGGCTTGAGGGACTGAACGCGCCCACAGGGCTGGCTGTCAGCGGTGATATTTTGTGGGCCGTGGACTACGACCGGCTTTTGAGCATCCATATCCCAAGCAGGCTGATTCTTTTCGCCTATGAGTCTGATGACCGATCGCCCCTGCTCAATGACGTCGCATTGGACGACGATGGTTCCGTTTTCGTCACAGGCTCCGGCTCGAACTCAATCTACAAGCTGGAAAAGGGCCGCCTCAAGACCTGGCTGAAGAACGATGAAGCTTTGCAATACGCCAATGGAATTGATGTCACGCCGGACCATCTTATCGTCGCGGGCGTCACGCTGATGCGCATCGGCAGAAGCGACAAGCAGATAGAAATAATCTCCGATGACAAAGCCCTCCATGACCTAGAAGGCGTAAAAAGCGACGGGGCCGGGGGGTTTTATGTTTCCGCCGTAGGCGATCGCCCTCTCTATCATGTGGATGCTGGCGGCAACGTCACTGAGGAACTGCGGGGGCGCGAATTCATTGCCGATTTTGACATCGCCGATGAAATGCTGGCGGCGCCGGTCAGCGCCGGCGCCGTCTCCGGATTTCAGCGTTCTAAGAATCCTTAAGCGTGTTTCTTCCGGAACCGCTTGGACTGGTTTTTCACCATCTGTTCAGACAATGATCGCGGCAGAGTGCGCGAAAGCCAGGCGACGAATTTGTTCCACCTTCCTGGCACATATACAGCCTGCCCCTTTTCAACGGCATCGATCGCGCCTTCGACCACAGGCTCGGCTTCCATGAACATATATTTCGGAAGCTGCGAAACCAGCCCGCGCGTCGCATTGACGTCGTGGAACTCCGAATAGGTGAAGCCCGGACAAAGCGCCGAGGCGCGCACGCCGGTCCCCGCGCACTCGGCGGCGAGCGACTGCGCAAAGCTGATAAGAAACGCCTTTGAGGGGGCGTAAAGCGTGTGGCCCGCCGCCCCCGGCACCAGTCCCGCCAGCGACGCCACATGGATGATGCGGCCGTAATCCCGCGCCAGCATGCCCGGCAGGAAATGCCGCGTCATCTGGGCGTAGGAGACGAGCATCAGTTCGAGAAACGCCCGGTGCGCCGTCCAGTCATTCTCAGTGTAAGAACCCGGCATGCCGAACCCAGCATTGTTGACGAGGATGTCGACGGGCGTTCCTTCCGCTTGAAGCGCATCGAAAATCATCTGCGGCGCGGCGGGGTTGGCGAGGTCGGCGGCGATGACGCGGGTTTTGACGCCATGGGCTTTTTCAAGCTCGACTGCGAGCGCCTTGAGCCGGTCTTCGCGCCGGGCCGTGAGGATGATGTTGGCTCCTTTGGCGGCGTAGCTTCGCGCAAAAGTCGCGCCGATGCCCGCCGACGCGCCGGTGATCAGCGCCCATTTCTCGTTGTATTCCATGCACCCGATGTCTACGGCGATCTGTGTGCGCCGTCTATGGGCGGGCGCAAAGGGTTAACAAAGCTCCCTAGCATGGGGCTTGCATCATAAATTCCGCCCTGCGGATGCTTTCCCTTCGCTTGAAGGGAAGCGTACCATTAGCGGCGAAAGGAAATCTTTCGGGCCATGGACAGCATCGAATTTCTGTTGATCGTCGCGGTCTTCGCCGTGGTCATGATCTGGTATTTGCGCAATGCCGAGGCGCGCTCTGACGGTCTCGTGGGCCTTCTCGCCCTGAAAGACGATCCGGAGACCGCCAAGCATGGCCGCCGCCCCTCCTACCGCATCAAGGATCGGACGGCGCACAAGCCCGCCGGGCTCCGCGACAGCCGCGAGGCCAGAACCAAGACTGTAACCTACACGCAAAAGGGCGAGAGCGATCTAATGCGCCGCCGCTTCCGCCGTCAGGACGAGACTCGCTACCGGGTCAAGGACAAGGCGGCGAAATTCAAACCGGCAAAAGACGATTAGCCCGATAGATCAGCCAGCCAGCGACTGCGCCAGGAAGGGCAGGCCCAGCGCCAGCACGATGCTGACGATAATCCCGACCGTCGCCTTGCCCATATCGGTCAGGACGATTTTCGCCGTGTCTTGGGGCGAGCGGATCTTGTCGATCGTGGCGATGGCGAATTCCCGGCCCGCAATCAGTCCGAGAAACACCCACGTCGTCGACATGGGAATGTTGTTCACTTCCTTGAAGTAGAAGAGAAGCGTCGCATAGACGAAGTCGATAATAGTGGCCGAACGGATGTCGGTGACGCTGGTCTTCGATTTAAGGACCTTCTGCACCGGACCGCCGCCATTCCAGAACGTATAGGCGAGCAGAACGAGGATCCCCGCCACGGCGATGCCCGCTTCCGTCGCATTGAGCGCCGGGGCGCCCGCCTCATCGACGCCGCGCGGCAGGAAGATGAAAATATTGGCGAAGTCCTGCATCAGCCAGACCGACCAGAGATAGCCGGTCGAAATCCACTGCAGCAACACCCAGACTGGCGCGTGCTGCTGTTCCGCCGTTTTCAGGAACCAGCGCTCAATGGTCGGCGCCAGCGCAACGTAAAGAAGGCCGCCGGTGACAAACGCCGCCGCATACCCGGCGAGCGACTTGATCAGCATGGAATACATGCCGTCGAGCGTTGCGAAGATCGCAAGGATCATGAAGCTCGTTGAGACGGGAATGCCGAGCCGCGTTAGCAAAAGAAGAGCCAGCGGGGGGATGGCGTGATACCATCGCGGCTCGAAAATCGGATATTTGTCCACATCGTCGAGACGCCCGAAAGACGGGTCGCCGCCGTTCGTCATATAGCCGTAGATAAAAACGATCACCAGCACCGTCGCTGCGAAGAGGAACAGCGCCCACCAGGGCAGCCGGCGGTTGGAGTTGATGAAGGTGCCCAGCGTTTGCAGCGCGTCATTGCCCACGACCGCATAAGCCGCGAAAGCAAAGCCGATAGCGGCCCAAAATCCAATATCGATGTCCATAGTCGCCCTTTTCGCCCGCGCTGGGGTGGCCTGGGCGCACAAGGAGCGCCGCCCTTAAATTCGCGGGCACCCTCTATTTTTTATGTTTCACTATTGTGACAAAGGCGGCGATTTTTGCCAAAAGACCGCGGAAAAGCTTCAGTTCTCCAGAGAATTCAGTCACGGAAACTAATATGACCAACGAAGGCCGCTTGCCTGCGGATCACCCGCCGATCGCCGCCGCAAAAACCGCCGTGCTCCTGGTCAATCTAGGCACGCCGGATGCGCCGGAGGCGGGCGCCGTGCGCCGTTATTTGCGCGAATTTCTGAGCGATGAACGCATTGTGGATCTGCCTCGCGCGCTCTGGCTGCCGGTGTTGCACGGGGTCATTCTCAATGTTCGCCCCGCGGCGACGGCGAAGAACTACGCAAAGATCTGGCGCGGGGAGAGCAATGAAAGCCCCTTGCGTTATTACACAAGAGTGCAGGCGGAAGCGCTCGCTGCGCGCTTGCATGGCGTCGATGTGCGCTGGGCCATGCGCTACGGCAATCCATCCGTCGCCGCGGAGCTCAACGCCATGAAAGAAGCGGGGTGCGAGCGTATTCTGGTCATTCCGCTTTATCCGCAATATTCGGCGACGACGACGGCAAGCGTCACGGATGCCGTGTTCGATGCGGTGAAGAAAATGCGCTGGCAGCCGGCGATCCGCACAGCCCCCGCCTTTCATGACGATCCGCTTTATATCGAAGCCCTCGCCGCGGTGACGCGCCGCCATCTTGCGGCGCAGAGTTTCACGCCGGAGCGGATCGTGATTTCTTTTCACGGCCTGCCCCAGCGCTATTTCGACCTGGGCGATCCCTATCATTGTCACTGCGCCAAGACGGCGCGCCTCTTGCGCGAGAAAATGGGGTGGACGGAGGAGTTCGCGCCCATGGCGTTTCAATCGAAATTCGGCCGCGAGAAATGGCTGGAGCCGGCGACCGACGCCACCATAGAAAAACTCGCAGGCGAGGGCGTCAGGAAACTCGCCGTCATCATGCCAGGTTTTGTCGCCGACTGCATCGAAACGCTCGAAGAAATCGACATCGCCGGACGCGAAAGTTTCATGGAGGCGGGCGGCGAGGCGTTCACCGCGATCCCTTGCCTCAATGACGCGCCGGAAACTATCACCCTTCTGGAGATGTTGGCGAGACGCGAAACTGCTGGCTGGCTATAAAGGCCCCTGAAAACGGCAAAGGATCCGACGCATGGAAGAGCTGATTACGACCCCCGCCTTCTGGGGAAGTCTCTTGACCCTCACCTTCCTCGAGATCGTGCTCGGCATCGACAATCTTCTCTTCATCTCCATCGCCGTCGCCAAACTCAAAGGCAAAGAGCATGTCACCGCGCGCCGCATCGGCGTCTGGGGCGCCATGATTTTGCGCATCGCCATGCTGGGCGCGATTTTCTGGATCATCGCTCTCGACGCAGAGCCTCTGTTCTATATGCCGGAGTTTCTGGCGCGCTTCGTGGCGGGAGACGACGCCCATGCCTATGAATCATTTCACGACGTCACCGTCAAAGATCTTATCCTTTTCGCCGGCGGTCTCTTCCTGTTGTGGAAAGGCACCGGCGAGATCCATTCCGCCGTTGAGGGAACGGGCCATGAGGAAGCGAAAGCCAAGACAGCTTTCGGCGCCGTTCTCCTTCAGCTTTTTATCATCAACACGGTCTTTTCGCTCGACAGCGTCATCACCGCCATCGGCATGACGGAGATTCTTTCTGTGATGATCGCCGCCGTCGTCCTGTCCACCATCGTCATGGCGATCGCAGCGGAGCCGCTGGGCGGCTTCATCGAACGCCACCCGACGACCAAGATGCTGGCGCTCTCCTTCATTCTGCTGGTCGGGGTCGCGCTCGTCGCCGACGGGCTCGGCTTCCATATTCCCCGCGGCTATCTCTACTTCGCCATCGCTTTCTCACTGATGGTGGAGCTGCTGAACATTCAGGCCCGGAAGAACAAGAAGCAGGTTGTCGCCGCCCATTAAAGGGCGGCGCGGACCCGCGTCAAAAATCCGTTGACCTCCGCCTCTGTCGTGCGAAAGGAACAGATCAACCGATGGCCCTTGCCATCGGCGGGATCGCCGGGCGTCACCCAGGGATAAAAGACATCGCCGCCGTCGCGCAGCTTTTCCGCGACGCCGTCGGGAAAGACCACGAAAATCTCGTTGATGTCCGTCGGATACATCAGCGTGACGCCCGGAATCTCTTTCAGACCCGCGGCAAGGCGCTGCGCCATGGCGTTGGCGTGAGCGGCGAGCTTTAGCCACAAATCATCTTCGAGATAAGCGTCGAACTGCGCCGCGATGAAGCGCATTTTCGACCAGAGATGCCCGGCGCGCTTGCGCATGAATTCGAAATCCATGGCGCGATGGCGATCGAAGAAAATGACGGCCTCCGCGGCGATGCAGCCGTTTTTCGTGCCGCCAAAACACAAGACATCGACGCCCGCTTTCCATGTCGCTTCCGCCGGACTGACGCCCAAAGACGCGACAGCATTTGAAAACCGCGCGCCGTCCATATGAACCGACAGCCCCGCCTCACGCGCAGCATCGCAAACGGTGGTCAATTCCTCTATCGTATAGGTCGTGCCGCATTCAGTGCCTTGCGTCAGCGACAAGGCGCTTGCCGGCGCGCCGTGCGGCGGGCGGTGCGGGAAGCCTTTCAGCGTCTTGCGGATCGCATCGGGCGTCAGCTTGCCGTTCTTGCCCGCAATAGGAAGCAGCTTCGCCCCGCCGGTGAAAAATTCCGGCCCGGCGCATTCGTCCATCTGCACATGGCTTTCCTCATGACAGAGCACCATGCCGTAAGGCGGCGTCATGACGGAGAGCGCAAGCCCGTTCGCCGCGCCGCCCGTCGCCACGAAAAAGACCGCGCAATTGCGCTCGAAAATTTCGGCGAATTTCGCTTCGACTTTCTTGGTGAGATCGTCGCCGCCATAGCCGGGAACGGCGCCGTCATTGGCGCGTTGAAGGGCGTCAAGAATTTCCGGGGCGGCGCCCGCCCAATTGTCCGATGCAAAGCTCATGAGCGCAACTCTCCGGCATTCCGATGAAGCGCGTCAAGCGCCTCGGCGAAGGCGGCGAAACTTTCAACAAGGCTCGCGGCGCCCGCCGCCGTAAGACGCTCTCCATGACCTTCAAAAATGTGCCCGCCGCCGAGAAAACCCCAGACCGTCATGCCCGCCGCGATCCCTGCCCTGACCCCGTTTTCGCTGTCTTCCAGAACGAGACAGCGCTCCGGTTCGGCGCCGATCCGTTCCGCCGCATAAAGGAAAATATCCGGCGCCGGTTTGCCATTAGTTACGAGATCAGCGGAATAAACATGGGGAGCGGCGAGCTCGAAAAGCCCCGTCCGCTCCAGCTTCGATTGCAGGAAATGCGCGCGTGACGAGGAAGCGACGCCGACAGCGTTCGCATAATCGCGCGCCTTTTTTATTGCTGCATCTGCGCCGGCGATGGACGTCAGCAGATGCCGTTCGCGCCGCCGTTCTTCGAGAATGAAGTCCTCGAAATCATGAGGCGCATCCCGGCCATGAATCTCGCGATAATCCATACGCAGCGCATCGAAAAAAGAGCGGTCATGAAGACCGACGAATTTGCGCACATAATCCTGAGGGGAATAAAAAAGTCCCAGCGTTTCAAGCGCGGCGCGTTCGCCCCTGATCGCCAAAACCTCAGAATCGACGAGGACGCCGTCACAATCAAAAATAATGGCGTCGAAATTTTTTCCCTTAATGGGTGTCATGACGGATTTTTCATTCTTGCAGCGAGACCGCTTATCTATTGAGAAACATCAGCTTTCGCCATGGCTTTCCGACATTTCAACGCAATTTGCGGAACAGTCGCGTCCTTTTGGGGTTTGGCCCCCGACGCAGGGAGCACGGCCTTTTTCCAGCCGTTTCCTCGCAGGTGATTGAAAAGGAGCAACGCCATGAGCAAAGCCATGATTATCGCCGCCGGGATCGGCGCAGCGCTAGCGGTGACGGCCGTAGGGGCCGCGGTGACAGGCCAGTTCGACAAAGAACCTTCCGCGCTCGCCGGAAGCGCATCCTCCGATGCACCGGTTGCAGCGACGGAGCCGAAAAACTGCCGCGCCTTTGCGACCGCCGAAACCGGTTTCGATCCCGCGACGACGCCGATTCCTGTGCGTGAAGACGCCGGCAACAAACAGGTCCTCAAAGGCACGGCCGTGGGCGCCGCTGTCGGCGCCGTCGCCGGCGAAGTGATCGGCGATAAGGCCGGATACGGCGCGGCCGCAGGCGCTGCTGCGGGCGCTGCGGGCGGCCAGGCGGTGAAAGCCGACAAACAGCAAAAGGCAGATGCAGTCTATGAACAGAACTATGCCTACTACCAGCAGCAGAAAGCGGCCTATGACGCCGCGCTGCAGGAATGCCTCGCCGACTAAAGCCAAGAACTCTTTACCGAAAACCGGCCGCGCCAGTCGCGGCCGGTTTTACATACGCGCTTTTGGCGTGCAGCGTGAGGATACGCCTCGCCTTAAACGCGCGCGTCACCGAAACTTAATCCGGTTTTCCTTGAAACCCGACCCTCGAAAGAGCGATAATCAATATCGTGGGACTTTGTCAGGGGCGGATTATGCGGATTGGAGTTTTACTTGGCGCGAGCGCTGCGGCGCTGGCCATGGCGACAGCAGCGGAAGCGCGAAGGGGCGACGAGCGCGCCGAACACCAACATCCCGCCCAAAATATCGAACGCGACGTGAAAGCGCAGACAAAAGCGCGGCTGCGCCACCGTTTCGGAGCATGGGCGCCAGCCTTCCATCAGGGACGTGAAGTCAGAAGCTTTGACGGCTCCGGCAACAATCTCAGCGATCCAGAAGCCGGCGCCGCGTTTGCGCAACTCGTCCGCCTGACGCCGCAGGATTACGCCGACGGCATTTCCGAAATGTCGGGACAATTGCGCAAAGGCCCGCGGGAAATCTCCAACATCGTTGTCGATCAGGCGGGGCAATCGTTTCCGGGCCCGTTCGGAACGAGCGATTTCCTCTGGCAATGGGGCCAGTTCGTCGATCACGATTTTGCGCTGGGCGACGGCGTCAAATCTGACGACCGCTCTCACGACATACCGATCCCGTTGGGGGATCCGCATTTCGACCCTTTCTCGGAAGGCGGCAAATGGATCCGCTTCGACCGCGCCATTTTCGATGAGGAAACCGGCACGGATCTTTCAAATCCGCGTGAGCAGATGAACGAGATCACCTCATGGCTCGACGGCTCCATGATCTACGGGTCGAGCGACGAACGCGCCTCCGCCTTGCGAACCAATGACGGCACGGGCCGGCTGAAGACCAGTAAGGGCGATCTTCTGCCGTTCAACACGGGCCTTCTGCCCAACGCCAATGAAGGGCCGATCGATCCAGCGAAGCTTTTCCTCGCCGGCGACGTGCGCTCGAACGAACAGGTCGGTCTCACGGTCATGCACACGCTGTTCGTGCGAGAACATAATCGCTGGGCCGATTACATCCGCAAAACGCGGCCCTGGTTTTCCGGCGACGACGTCTTTCACGCGGCGCGGCGCATGGTGATCGCGGAAATCCAGATCATCACTTACGAGGAGTTTCTGCCAGCACTGATCGGCAAGCGCGCGCTGCCGCGCTATCGCGGCTATGAACCCGGCGATCCCGGTCTTTTCACCGAATTTTCGGGCGCCACATGGCGGCTCGGTCATACGCTCATCAATGCGCAACTTTTGCGCGTCGACGCACGCGGGCGCGAAATCGCCGCCGGTCACTTGCCCTTGCGCAATGCGTTTTTCAACGCGCCCATGCTGCTCAAAAAACGCGATGACCTCGATCCGGTTCTGCGCGGGCTCGCGTCGCAGAAGAGCCAGACCTATGACAACATGATCGTCGACGATTTGAGGAATTTCCTCTTCGGCCCGCCGGGAGCCGGCGGCTTCGATCTCGCAGCCTTGAACATCCAGCGTGGACGCGACCGCGGGCTCTGCTCCCTGAATGACGCGCGCAAGGCGCTCGGCTTAAAGCCCCACAAGGATTTCAGCGACATAACGTCCAACCCTTCGTTGCAGGAAAAACTGCGCGCGGCTTACGGAACTGTCGACGACATCGACCTCTGGGTTGGCGGCATTTCTGAAGACGCGCTCGCCCGCGAAGGCTCGCAGCTCGGCGAAACTTTTCGCGAGATCGTCATTCTTCAATTCACGGCGCTGCGCGATCACGACCGCTTCTGGTGGGAGCGCGACCTGACGCGCGCCGAACAGTTGATGGTGAAGAAAACGACGCTCGCCGACGTGATCCTCGCCAATACGTCGATCAAGCGTCGCGAGATTCCGAAGAACGTCTTTTATGTCGAAGAGGACAAGAAAGGCGGAGGCGGCTGGCCCTACTGGCCTTGGTGATCCGCGACCCTAGCACAAAAAAGGGCCCCGAACGGGGCCCTTTTCTTTTCGTCCGTGGACTGACGCTTAACCGGCGAGCGCCGCGAGAAGCAGAAGCGCCACAATGTTGGTGATCTTGATCATCGGGTTCACCGCCGGGCCCGCCGTATCCTTGTATGGGTCGCCCACCGTGTCGCCGGTGACGGCGGCCTTGTGGGCTTCCGAACCCTTGCCGCCATGATTGCCGTCTTCGATGTATTTCTTGGCGTTGTCCCAGGCGCCGCCGCCCGCCGTCATGGAGATGGCGACGAAGAGGCCCGTGACGATGACGCCGATCAGCATGGCGCCCACCGCCGAGAGCGCCGCGGCTTTGCCCGCCACGCCGTAGATGACGAAGTAAAGAACCAGCGGCGAAAGGATCGGCAGCATGGACGGCACCACCATCTCCTTGATCGCCGCGCCGGTCAGCATGTTCACCGCACGCGCATAGTCCGGCTTTTCGGTGCCTTGCATGATGCCCGGCTTTTCGCGGAACTGGCGGCGCACTTCCTCAACGATGGCGCCTGCTGCGCGGCCCACGGCCTGCATGGCGATGCCGCCGAAGAGATAGGGCAAGAGGCCGCCAATCAGGAGGCCGGCGATCACATAAGGATCGGACAGCGAGAAAGTGACATTGACGCCTTCGAAGAACGGATAGTCCGCCGGATGGGCCGAGAAGTGCTCGATGTCTTTCGTATACGCCGCGAAAAGAACGAGCGCGCCGAGGCCCGCTGAACCAATCGCATAACCTTTGGTGACGGCCTTGGTCGTGTTGCCGACGGCGTCGAGAGCGTCGGTGGTTTCGCGGACCGATCCTTCAAGGCCCGACATTTCCGCGATGCCGCCCGCATTGTCCGTCACCGGACCGAAAGCGTCGAGGGCGACGATCATGCCCGCAAGCGCGAGCATCGTCGTCACCGCCGTCGCGATGCCGAAGAGACCGGCGAGATTGTAGGCGGTGATGATGGCCACAACGATGACGATCGCCGGCAGCGCCGTTGCCTCCATGGAGACCGCAAGGCCCTGGATGACGTTGGTGCCGTGACCGGACTCCGAAGATTTCGCGACCGACTTCACCGGACGATAGGCGGTGCCGGTGTAGTATTCGGTGATCCATACGATGAGGCCCGTCACGACGAGACCGAGCACGCCGCACAGGAACAGCGACAATCCGGTGAACGGCTTGCCCTGCTCAGTCGAGCCGATGGCTTCGGAGAAGCCGAACATCTGGAAGGTGACGATGCCCACCGCGACGAGCGACAAAATACCCGTCACCACGAGGCCTTTATAAAGCGCGCCCATGATGTTGGTGGAGCCTTTGCCGAGCGACACGAAATAGGTGCCGACGATTGAGGTGATAATGCATACCGCGCCGATGGCGAGCGGGTAGAACATGAAGGTCGCGGCGTTTTCCGTGAAGAGGATCGAGCCGAGAACCATGGTCGCCGCAACAGTGACAACGTAAGTCTCGAACAAGTCCGCGGCCATGCCGGCGCAGTCGCCGACATTGTCGCCGACATTGTCGGCAATCGTCGCCGGGTTGCGCGGATCGTCTTCGGGAATGCCGGCTTCGACCTTGCCCACCATGTCGCCGCCGACATCGGCGCCCTTGGTGAAGATGCCCCCGCCGAGACGGGCGAACACCGAGATGAGCGAGGCGCCAAGGGACAGGGCGACAAGGCCGTTCACTACGGAGCGGCTTTCCGGCGCATGGCCCATGACCGCTGTCAGGATGCCGTAATAAGCGGCGAGACCGAGCAGGGCGAGACCGGCGACGAGCATCCCGGTGATGGCGCCGGCCTTGAACGCAACTGAAAGACCTTTCGCAAGACTCTCGGAGGCCGCTTGCGTCGTGCGGACGTTGGCGCGCACGGAAACAAGCATGCCGATGAACCCGGCCGCCCCCGACAGGATTGCGCCGATGGCGAAACCGAAGGCCGGAATGAAGTCGAGCTTGAAGGCGAGCAGAAGAACGATGAACACGACGGCGCCGGCGATGGCGATCGTCGTGTATTGTTTATTGAGATAGGCCTGCGCGCCTTCCTGAATGGCGGCGGCGATTTCTTTCATGCGGTCCGTGCCCGTCGGCAGCGACAGCACCTGGTTGACGGTGACGGCGCCGTAGGCGATGGCGAGCAAGCCGGCCCCAATGACCAGCCAAAGCGCTAAGCTCATGTCTTAACCTCTCCTCGAATTATGTTCTGATGGTTTTGGCCGCCGGCATGGCCGCAGCAACGGGATCGACTCCCCGCGCGCGCTTCAACCAGCCCCCTTTCGATGTCGGCGGGAAACTGACAAAGCCCTTTGGCAAAATCAACAAAAAGTTATTCGGCGCCAAAGACGCAGAATACTCCCGGATCGGTCCGGGAGCGCCGATTAAATACTTGAAATGTTTATGCGCGCCGAAATGGCGGCGCGCACCGTCTCAGGATGCAGCGCCGCGATTGCGCATGGCCTTGCGGGTGTCTGGCTCCGCGTCGGTGAGCTCGCGAACCCAAGGATATTTCTGGGCCATTTCGTCTGTGTAACCAAGATTGCGGGCCGTCGCGCTGCGCTCGCGGTCGGCGGTCTCGGCGTAGAACGTGCCGAAGCTCTTGTCCCAGAAGAATTCCGCAATGCCGTAATTGCCGTTCTCGTTGTGGAAATGGTGGGCGAGATGGCGCTTCTTGATGTCCTTCCAGAATTTCGACTTCGGTTCGAAGGCGAGATGTTCTCCCGCATGCAGAAATTCCGTGTACATGGTCATCGCCACAGTGCCCGCCACGGCCGCCGCAGCGCAGGGGAGGCCGCCGATGAGCCAGCCCACAGGGCCCGCGATCAAGAGGATCGGCGGCAGCGTCGTGTGGAGGCCGCCGAAAAGCACTGATAAATCATTGGGATAGCGGTGGTGATCGTAATGAACTCGCTTCCAGAAGCCCGCCAGGAACGGCGTCTTGTACATCCAGCTTCCATGCAAGATGAAACGATGAGTGATGTACCAGGCGATGGGGAAAATCAGCGCGCCGACTAAAAAAGCCGCAAAAAACAGCGGGATAGACTGGATCGTGGCGATGCCCGTCGCCAGCGCCGCGATCAGGAGCAGGGCGTAAACCTGAATCGCCGGATAGGTCACATAGGCCTTCACGAGGTCGTTGAAGGTCATCCGGTTGAGGAGATATTCCTCCTCCTTCCAGGCTTTATAACCGACAAACAGGCGCATTTGGCGTTCCTTCGGGGGGTTGTTGAGACGCGAAATTAGGCGCGGCCTTGCAAGGGTTCAAGCAGCGAGGGGCCCTGATCGCATTGAGCGCGATCAAATATCGCGGCGCCTTTGCAACATGCTGTAACATCCGGCTGCAAATCTTGAAGCGCCGCGGCCCTCGGCGGACTTGCCCGTTGACCCAAGGCCTTGTATCGGCTCAAGATTACTCGGTGTCACGGGGCAAATGTCGTGACGCTGGGGCTAGGGGCGTGCGCCCGGGAAGCGTCTCAATGGACGCGCAGCAAGGCCGGCTTTCCGTCCGGCGCTTAAAGAAGCCGGGAAGGCCGGAGAGAGTGCGGGGCGTAATCATGACCGTCAGTCAGCAAACGGAGCCGCAGACGGCGTTGCCCAGCAGCAATGCGTCTTTGCCCCACCAGCTCAGCGGCTTTGCAACGATTTGCGACGCGCTCGATTACGCCGCCCAGGGCGAGACGGGGTTCACCTTTTTCAATCTGCGCGGCGAAGTCGCTGCGACGCTGTCCTATTCAGAACTGCGCAAGCGTGCGCTCGCACTTGCAGCGAAACTCGCAGGAACATTCGAACGCGGCGATCGTCTCGCCGTCATCGCCGAGACAAGCCCTGACTTCATCGTCACATTTTACGCCTGCCAGTATGCGGGCCTCGTCCCGGCGCCAATGCCGATGCCCGTCAATCTCGGCGGCAAGGACGGTTACATCAACCAGATCCGCCAGATGATCGCGGGCGCGAAAGCCGCCGCCGCGATCGGTCCCGAAACACTGCGCGAGTTTCTCGACGAAGCCGCCGCGACCGCCGGCGGCGCCGACATCTACAGCTATGACGAACTGAACGCCCTCGAGGACAAAGGCGCGACGCCGCAGCGTTTCAGCGCAGATGAATATTGCTACATTCAGTATTCGTCCGGTTCGACAAGCGCGCCCAAAGGCGTCATCGGCCTGCAGCGTTCGGTCTGCGCCAACCTCACCGCCATCGCCCGCGACGGCATGGGGCTTAAGTCCGGCGACCGCGCCACAAGCTGGCTGCCGCTCTATCATGATATGGGACTGATCGGTTTCGTGCTGACGCCGATGACCGCGCAAGTCTCCGTCGACTTCCTCGCAACGTCGGATTTCGTGCGCCGCCCGCTTTTGTGGCTGCGCATCATGACCGAACAGAAGACGACGATCACCTACAGCCCGTCTTTCGGTTACGATCTCGCGGCGAAACGCTCCGCGCGCGCCGAGCCTGGCGCCATCGATCTTTCCGCCATTCGCGTCGCCGGTATTGGCGGCGACATGGTGCGTCCCGAAGCCCTCAATGCTTTCGCAGACGCCTTCGCCGATGTGGGATTCAACCGCAACGCCTTCACGCCGAGCTACGGCATGGCCGAAGCGACGCTTGCGATTTCCTTTCCGGAGCTCGGATCGCCGATCATCGTCGATGAAGTGGACATGCGCCACTATACGCGCTCCGGCGTCGCGCAACCTGCATCGACGCTCACCTCTCCCGAAAATCGCCGCGGCTTCGTTTTGTGCGGGCGCGCGCTTCCGGGTCATGAAATCCAGGTTCGGGACGAGAACAGCGCGCCTTGCGCCGAACGCCATGTGGGCCGCATCTACATCAAGGGGCCGAGCCTGACCCCGGGCTATTTCTCCGACGCTGACGCCACCAGCGCCATGTATGACGGCGAGTGGCTCGACACCGGCGACATGGGCTATTTCCTCAATGGCCAGATCGTCATTACCGGCCGTGCAAAAGACCTTATTATCATCAATGGCCGCAATATCTGGCCGCAGGACATTGAATGGGCGGTCGAGAAAGTCGACGGCGTTCGCGGCGGCGGGGTCGCGGCGTTTTCCGTCGATGACGGTCATGGCGAGCGCATTGTCGTCGTCGCCGAACGCCGCGGCATGGATGCGGACGCGCTCGCCGCGCTGAAGCGTGAAATCGCCGGCGTCGTGCAGAATGCCGTCGGCGCGCCGGCGGAGATCGTGCTCGCCCGGCCGCACTCTATGGTCATGACCTCGTCGGGCAAGCTTTCCCGCGCAAAGGTGAAGCAGAAATATCTCGACGGCGCCTTCGCGCAGGATGCCGGCGAAGACGAAGAAACGCGCCCGCTCGCCGAGGCGAGACTTTAAATTGGTCGCGGCGGGAACGCCGAATGGTATCCGTTTAAAGCGTAATGCTTTAAACTCCTGAAAACGCTCTGACCGGACACAAGAATGAAAGCGGCGCTAACAGGCGGCACCGGCTTTGTCGGCGCCGCGCTTATCGATTTGCTATTGAAAGAAGGCTGGGACGTCGCGGCGCTGGCGCGCGACCCGGCGCGGCTTCCGTCTGCAGACAAGCTGCGCGTCGTCAAAGGCCCGCTGGAAGATGAAACCGCGCTGGCGGCGCTCACAAAAGACGCGGATGTTTTGTTTCATCTAGCCGGGGTCACTCATGCGCGGGCGCGCCAAGATTACGAGCGCGTCAATGTGGCGGGCGCCGAGGCGGCGGCGCGAGCGGCGAAAAGGGCGGGCGCGAAACTCGTTCACGCCTCCTCCATGTCCGCGCGGCGGCCGGAAGTCTCTCCTTACGCCAAAAGCAAGTTCGACAGCGAAGGCGCCGTCGCAAGACCGGGCGGCGAATGGGTCGCCCTGCGCCTCCCCGCGATCTACGGGCCCCGGGACATGGTGACCCTGCCGTTTTTCAAGCTGGTGAAATCGGGCCTGGCGCTCGCTCCGGGAACGAAGCCTCCCGCCCGCGCCTCGATCCTTTATGTCGAGGATGCGGCCGGCGCGCTGCTGGCGGGCGTTTCGGCCCCGCACGGCGCGGTCTATGAAGTCGCGGATGAGCGGCCCGAGGGGTGGGCCTGGACCGAGATCGGCGCCGCCCTGGGCGAAGTTTTCGGCCGACGCACGCGCCCAATTGCTGTTCCGCGACGCGTCATCGCCGCCTATCATGGCGCGGTGAGAACTGTGGAAGGGGCGCTCGGCCGGGGCCCCAGCGTGCGGGAGGGACAGATCAACGAGTTTTTCCACCCGGACTGGGTGGCGCGGGACAACCTTTTGAGCGAAGCCACGGCCTGGAGGCCGACGACGCCGTTAAAAGAAGGATTTGCCAAAACCGCCTGTTGGTATCAAGAACGCGGTTTGCTTTAATCAGGCGCGGGGAAATGCGCCTCCAGGGAGACATGACGATGTCCGGCATTCAGGAAGACGACGACCTCGTATTCCACAAGATCACCTCGCTTCTCGAGCCGCTCAATGAAAAGGGCGTGAAGCTGACCCGCGAGACCGACATCATCGCCGATCTCGAAATCGACAGCGTCTCCCTTCTCGATGTCGTCATGGACATCGAAGACAATTACGACATCTCCATCCCGGTCAACACGATCTCCGAGATCAAGACCATCGGCGAACTTGTGGACGCCATTCACAAGATCAAGAAAGAACAATCGTAAAGATGAGCCTGTTTGACAAATTCGAGAAGAACGCCGCGCTCTATGACCATCTGTCGGCGATCGGGAAAAATCCGTTCACGGTCGTCATGGAGGAAGTGCTCGGGCCGACCCGCGCGAAGATCAAAGGCCGAGAAACAGTGCTCGCCGGCACGCATAATTATCTCGGACAGAATTTCGAGCCGAGCGCCATCGCCGCGGCGAAAGAAGCGCTCGATCACGAAGGCACGGGCACTACGGGATCGCGCGTCGCCAATGGCACTTTCGCGGGGCACAAAAAGCTTGAGCAAGACCTCGCCGACTATCTCGGCATGCAGCATTGCCTCGTTTTTTCCACCGGCTACGCCGCCAATCTCGGCGCCATCGCCGGGCTCGTCGACCGCAGCGAAGATGTGGTCTTGATCGACGCCGATTGCCACGCCTGCATCTATGACGGCTGCGGACTTTCAGGCGCGGAGACGATCCGCTTCCGTCACAACGATCCGGAAAGCCTAGACAAGCGCCTCGCGCGCCTCGATCCGAAATATAACGGCAAGCTTGTCTGCATCGAAGGGATGTATTCGATGTATGGCGACATCGCCCCGGTTAAGGAATTCGTCGAGGTCGCGCACAAACACGGCGCCATGCTGCTCGTCGATGAGGCGCATTCCTTCGGCGTTTACGGAGAGACCGGCAAAGGCGTTTCCGAGGCCCAGGGCGTCATGGACCAGATCGATTTTTACACCGGCACCTTTTCAAAGGCGCTGGCGGCGATCGGCGGTTTCCTCGCTTCGAACCACCGCGAGGCCGAATATCTGCGCATTTCGTCAAACCCCTACCGCTTCACCGCCTCGCCCTCGCCGGCGACCATTGCATCGGCGGGCGCCGCGCTCGCCAATATCAAGGCGCATTCCGAGATCCGGGAGAAACTCTGGGAGAACGCCAAGCGCCTCCATGCGGCGCTCACGCAATACGGCCTCAGGCTTGCGGCCGAGCCGGCGCCGGTTATTTCCGTCTTGCTGCCGACGCGCGAAGACGCCTTTGAGGCCTGGAGCTTCCTTCTGGAACAGGGCGTTTACGTCAATATGGCGGTCCCGCCGGGAACGCCGGGCAAGGACTCGCTCTTAAGGCTCGCGGTCTCCTCCGCGCACACCAATGACGATATCGACCGGCTTGTCGCCGCCTATGGCGCGCTCGCCGAGGCCTTTCCCTCCGCACGGGTCGCCGCGGCCTGACCTACACGCAGGTGTCGCAAATCCTTGCTAGAGGGACGGACCGGATTGGTTGAAACGCGGCCGGGACGCGGGTTCACAAACGCGTCAGGCGCAAAAGCGCCCTATTTCGCCCCTATCATCGGCGTTGACGACGCCTATATGGGGCGGCTCGCGGATAAAGTTTGAGGAGCCCAATGTGAAGCGTATCGGGATCATTGCAAGCGTCGCGCTGGCCGCCATGGCGGCGCCGTCCTTCGCAAAAAAGGCGGAAATCACCGAAGCGGATTTCACCTTCGACCATGTAAGTTGCACCGGCGCGGAAAACGAAATCCGCGTCATTATTTCGGGCCTGAAAAAGAGCTCGGGCCTTGTCACCGTCGATCTCTTTCCCAATCGCGAGGAAGGCTTTCTGCGCGGACGCGGCCGTATCGATCAGGTGAAATTCGCCGCGAAAGCGCCCGTAACGAAGCTTTGCCTCCACGCGCCGGAAAGCGGGCTCTTCGCGATGTCGGCCTATCACGACGAAAACGCCAATGGCGATTTCGACAAGACCGGACTTGGCCTTCCGGCCGAGCCCTGGGGCATCTCCAACAACCCCAAGGTCGTGTTCGCCCCGCCGCCGGTGGAAAAGGCGCTGTTTGAGGTGACGGCCGAGGGCGGCGCCCGCGTCAACATCGAGCTGAACTAGGCGCCATCCGCTGAGCGCTCATTTTACTGGGCGCTCATTCGCGCTAAGGTCCCGAAAAAGCTCGCTATCGGATCACAACGCGCATGCTCGACAAGACAGCCGCAATTGATATTCGCCCCGTTGAAACGGCGGAAGACCTTAAGACCTTCATTCGCATGGCGAACGGTCTTTATGCGGATGATCCGAATTATGTGGCGCCGCTCGAATACGAACTTTCGGCGCGGCTCGACGCCGGCAAGAATCCCTCAATCAAAGGCCTGCCCTTGAAGCGCTGGGTGGCCTACAAAAACGGCGCGCCGGCGGGGCGCATCCAGGCGCTCGTCAACAAAGCCCATCTCGACCGCCATCAGGACGGCGCCGGCCATTTCGGCTTTTTCGAATGCATTAACGATCAGGCGGTCGCGCAGGTCCTGCTCGAAACCGCGGCCAAATGGCTGAAAAGCCAGGGCATGTCGAAAATTCTAGGCCCCTTCAACAACTGCATTAACGAGGAAACCGGACTGCTCGTTTCCGGCTTCGACACGCCGCCCTATGTGATGATGCCCCATGGACGGCCCTATTACGCGAAGCTTTTGGAGGCTGAGGGTTTTTCAAAAGCCGTGGACATGCACGCCCTTCAATATGTGCCGCGTCCGCACTTGATGCCGGAAAAGCGCCAGCGCTTTATCGACAAGGCGCTTTCGAATCCGAAAGTCGCCTTCCGCAATATCGACATGTCGGATTTCAAGACTGAAATCAGACGGCTCATCCATATCTTCAACGACGCCTGGAGCGATAACTGGGGCTTTATTCCGTTTACCGAAGACCAGATCGAACACATGGCCGCGGAACTGCGGCCCATCATTTCGCCCTACAACGTCGTCTTCTGCGACTATGACGGAGAGCCGGCGGCGTTCAGCCTTGTCCTGCCCGACGTCAATAATCTCACTCGCGATTTCGGCGGCAAGCTGCTGCCGTTCAACTGGGCGAAGCTGGTCTGGCGCCTGAAATTCCAGCCGATCCCTCGCGCGCGCATGCCGCTGATGGGCGTCGTGCGCAAACTGCAAAGAAAACCCGTCGGCACGGCGCTCGCCTACAAGATGATCCAGCTGTCGCAGGACGCCAATGTCTCGCGCGGCGTCATTCATTCGGAGCTCTCGTGGATTCTCGAAAGCAATGAATCCATGCTCAACATGCTGCTCGACATGGGCGCAGAAATCTACAAAACCTATCGCATGTATGAGAAGCCGCTGTGAAACTGATTGTTGCGTTCCTGACGATGCTTGTAGGCGCGACAGGCGCCGCTTATGCGCAGCAGCCCCTCGAGCCGCTGCTTTACAGCTACCGCATTCTTGAAACATACCCTCATTCCCGCGACGCCTTCACCCAAGGGCTATTTTTTCACGAGGGCGCGCTTTACGAATCCACCGGCCAGTATGGCGAATCCTCCCTGCGGCTGGTGGAGTTGGAAAGCGGTGAAGTGGTCCGTAAAACCGACCTGCCGCAGTCCTATTTCGGCGAAGGCGCGGCCCATGCCGGCGGCGACATCTTCATGCTGAGCTGGCGCGAAGGCGCCGCTTTCCGCTTCGGCGCCGACGATTTCGATCTCAAGAACAGCTACGCCTATGAAGGCGAAGGCTGGGGCCTCACCTATGATGGCGAACACCTCATCATGAGCGATGGCACGCCGGAATTGCGCTTCATTGACCCCGATAGTTTCGCCGAAGAGCGCCGCCTTGAGGTGACCCTGCGCGGCAAGCCGTTGGGTCAGCTCAACGAACTCGAATGGGTGGACGGCGCGATTTACGCCAATGTCTGGAAGACGAATGCGCTTGTGAGGATCGATCCGGAGGGCGGCGCCGTCACCGCCATTGTGGACATGCGCGGCCTGCTCGAAGCCGAGGACATCGTCCCCGGCGAGACGGACGTGTTGAATGGCGTCGCCCATGCAGGCGAAGACGACATTCTCTACGTCACCGGCAAATACTGGCCGAAGCTCTTCAAGATCGAGCTCATCGAGATGACGAATTAACGCCAGAGACTAGCGAAAGAACGGCTCGTCGAAACTTCTGAGCTTGCGCGAATGAAGGGTGCCTGCTCGCGCTTCCTCACGCAGAAGATCGATGGCGCGAATGCCGATGTCGAGATGCTGGCTGATGCGCTCCTGATAAAATGCGTCCGCCATGCCGGGCAGCTTCACCTCGCCATGGAGCGGCCGGTCGGAGACGCACAGGAGCGTTCCGTAAGGCACGCGGTAGCGATAGCCGTTGGCGGCGATGGTCGCCGATTCCATGTCGATGGCGATGGCGCGCGCCTGATTGAGCCTGACGGCGTTCCGCTCGAAGCGAAGCTCCCAGTTACGATCGCCCGTGGTGACGACCGTGCCTGTGCGCAGATGCTCCTTCAGCTTTTCCTTTCCAATGCCGGAGACTTCCTGCACCGCCTGCGTCATCGCAAGCTGCACTTCGGCGAGGGTCGGCAGCGGCACGGAAGGCGGCAGGACGTCGTCGAGCACATTATCCTCGCGCAAGTAAGCGTGGGCGAGAACATAGTCACCGAGCCGCTGCGATCGGCGCAGGCCGCCGCAATGGCCTATCATCAGCCAGACATGGGGGCGCAGCACCGCGAGATGGTCCGTGATCGTTTTCGCGTTAGAGGGGCCCACGCCGATATTCACCAGCGTCACGCCGTCATGGCCTTTCTGGACAAGGTGATAGGCCGGCATTTGCGGCAGGCGCACCACAGGCGGCGTCGCCGGCTTTTGCGATTTCGTTGTAATACGGTCGCCGGGTTCGATGAGCGCGTCGGCGCAGCCCGCCTCGACCTCTGCCTTCGCATAGTCCACGAACTCATCCACATAACGCTGATAGTTCGTAAACAGAATATAGTTCTGGAAATGCTCTGGTTTCGTCGCCGTGTAATGCTGAATGCGGTGGAGGGAATAGTCGACGCGCTCCGCCGTAAAGAGCGACAGCGGCATCGCGCCGTGGCGCTTCAGGATGAACTGGCCATCGACGATGTCGTCATTGGTGGAGACGAGGTTCGGCGTGTGGAAATGATACTGAAGCTGGTTGCGCTTGTCGGCGGTGAGACTCGCCGTCGCCTTTTCGAGGGCGAAAGTCAGCGGGATCGGCGTGAAGGACCGGCCGACGAACACCTTCGCGGAATAGCGCTCAATGATGTAAGAGAGCTGGGCCTGAAAATACTTCGCGAACAGCGCCGGATGCGTCACCGTCGTTCCGTGGACGCTGACCGCTGCAATCTGGCCCAGGGCGAGTTTCGAGGTCTGCGGCGCGGCCTCGGCGGGCACCACCGCGCATAGATAGGGATAGACGGCGCCGCCGCCCTCCTCCATCGCCCCGCCTGCAAGATAGCGGTCGAAGCGCTCGCGGGTGAGCGCATGCGCCTCGTCATAGAGCGCCTCGAGCCGCGCCGTCGCCTCTTCGGGGCTGGCGCATTGGGCGAGATCGCTGGCGGGGACGTCGAAATCCAGCATTTCCGCCATGCTTGCCTCCCTGAAAATCAAAAAAAGTCCCGCTCTTTACACCAGCCCAGAGCCATAGACCAGCGCCAGCAATATCAAGTCATTAAGAGCGTTTGAGGCGCGCCGCCAGCCGCGCGGCGAGGATAGCCGCCCGGTCGCGCATGGGCGCGGCGCCGGGGCGCGGCGGCGTCAGCCCCTTGGACCGGAGCCAGCCATTGGCGCGGCGCAGCTGCGCCTCGGCGTCGGACGCCTCCGACCGCCAGGTCACGGACAGCGAGACCGAGACCTCCGGGCCGACCTTCACCCAATGGGGAGACTTCAGCGGCACATAAAGCGCGTCGCCGGGTGAGAGCTCTACGTTCTCTGCGAGAGAGGCATACTCATCTTTATACGGAAGGTTTCGGTGTCCGCCGGCGCGGTGAAAAGCTTCATGCTGTTCATCCGTGACAATCGCATCGGCCTTCGCAGGGAAGATCGTGAATGTCTTTGTTCCCCTCATCTGCATCAGAATATTGTGCTCAGGGTCCATGTGAAATGGCGTCACGGAGGCAGGCGAAGAAACGAAGATGAAGCCTTCGCATTTATGCATCTCGCCCGTCGCCGCTTTCACCGACGGCGCTACATCGGCGGCGCAACCTTCCAACAGCGCCGCATAATCCCCATCCTGTTCGATATTTTTTAGCACGATCCAGGATTTGTTTTCGGCGATGCGGCGCACCGTCTCTTCCGGCGTGAGGCCGTTCATGGGCGTTTTCGCCGGATCCTGACCGATGGGAAGGTCGCCGGAATTATATTCGACGGCGCTCTCAGGAAGCACGCGGGCGAGCACGACGAGCCTATCGATCTCCAACAACGGATGATCGGTCAGATGATGGCGGAGCCGCGCTGGCAAGTTCGGATAGCTCGCAGAAAATGGGCGCAAGGAGGCGGGATCAAATACCATCTCCGCTATTCCTTGGGAAACCGGTCGCGGGCGCCCTCAAGCGCTTTCGCAAGCGCCAGCCCGGCCTTGGAGCCCAGGCCCCGCCCGCTCACATTGAGGCCGGTAACCACCCGCCGCGCGCGCCACAGTCCGTTGATCATGGAATGATCGGGCGCGGCGCAGCTATCCGCGAACCGGAATCCTTCGCGCGCAAGAAGCGAGCGCATGGCTTCGATTTCGATCATCACACCCGGCGAAAACCGGTCGAAAGCGGGATCGTGACAAATCTTGAGAGAATAACCCACGCCGCCCTCCATGAGTGTCGCCAGCATTGCAATCGGGCGGAAATCGATGTCGAGCCGCATGAAATGCAGCGCGTCCGCTTCATGAGCGCGTCGCAATGTGTTCCTGAACCAGTCTGCGTCGCGCTCGCTGGATTTCAGCGACGTGCCTTTCTTCCCTTTCCAGCCCTTGTCTTCAAGAATGAGGAACTCTTCCGTCCAGGCGGCGATATCGTCCGTAGGCGTTGCTTCGCGCACGGCGATATCGCCCAGTTCATTGAGGCGATTGCGCAGGCGTTGAAGCTCTTTACGTTTCTTTTTGCGCACATGGACGGCGAGCGTCGTTTCAACACTTGCGCCACCTTGGAGCGCCGCGCGCGAGATCGCGCCTGCCTCATAGGCTAGGCGCTTCTTCGCTTTCGCCGCCGCTAACGCGGCTTTATAAACCGGCCCGTCCCGCTCGATACGGCCGAGCCGGACGAAGCAGCGCGCCTCTTCGCCGTCGCCGAGCAGCGCGAACAGCTCCTTGAAAGCTTCTTCCTCAAATCCTCGCGCAATCAGCGGCGCGCCGTAATAACAATGAGGATGGGTCCATGTCGCCCAGTAGCGATAAGGGAGGCGCGCATAGAAACGCCGTTTTTCCACGGGCCAGAGCGCGATCAGCCGCGCGCCGAGCCAGACGCAGGCGAGCCGGGTCTTATCGTCTCCATACGCCTCGAGCGCCGGCAGCAGCGCCGGAGCGGAAAAGAAAGGGTTTTCCTCAAGGAGCTCTTCGCCTAGCGCAGCAATGGCGGGCTCTAGCGCCAGCGCCTCCCCGCAAGACACGAGTGCGGCGCGCAGCCCGGCATCCTTCCCAGCGATCACCTCTTGCGCGGTCACGCGCCCTGTCTCCCGAAACTGTTTCCCTGCGGCACAAGCGGAGGCGCAACAGCGCCAGCCTGTCCCGATTTCTTGCACAGTCCGGGCCGGATGGTCTCCCTCATACAGGTTAAAACTGCGGCTTTAGAGCGCGCGGAGCTCTTCGTCGGAGAGGCTGCGCGCCTCGTCCACCAGCATGATGGGAACGCCGTCGCGCACCGGATAGGCGAGCCCGGCTTTCTTGCTCAGAAGTTCGCCGTTCTTGCGGTCGTAGACCAAGGGGCCCCGCGTCTGGGGACAGACGAGAATTTCCAACAGCCGGTTGTCGATTTCCGGCGCGTCCGCGTCCGTCATCTTTGCATCTCCCTTTTGCGCGCCGCCTATTGAAGCGGGGCGTCGTCATCTTCCACGCCGCCCGCAAGCTCCATCAGCGCCGTCAGGCACCGCGCCTGATCCGCTAATGTCTTCGCTTCGAGGAGCGCCTGTTTTTCGTTCGGCTGGAAAGGACAGCCCATGGCGAGCGACACCACCAGCGCCTCGATGGGCGCGGCGGCGGCCTTGTCCCATTCGATCTCCAATTGCTCCGTATCGAGATAATCCTGAAGCGCATGGAGAAGGTCGTCACGATCGACCGCGTCCACCGTCATGTCGGGTTCGCCGTCGGCGCCGAAAGCCGACCAGTCGGGGCGCGCCACGCGATATGGCGTGTCGCCGGCGATTTCCTCCGCCAGACGGAAGCGGCGCGTGCCGGTGAGGTTGATGAGATAGCGGCCGTCGCCGGTTTCGGCGAAAGAGGTGATGCGCCCGGCGCAGCCGGCGTCGTAAAGTACGGGCTTTTCAGGGTTCGCCTCATCGCGCGGCTGGATCATGCCGATGAGACGGTCTCCGGCGAGCGCGGCGTCCACCATGGCGAGATAGCGCGGTTCGAAGATATTGAGGGGCATCTGACCGCCCGGCAGCAACAGGGCACCCGCCAGCGGAAACAGGGGCAGCGTCTCCGGCTTCGCATTCAGTCTTGCGGGACCTCTCGTCCCCTTCATGGGCGTTCGCTCCCGATCTTTAAGAAAACAGGATCGACGACAGGCGCCGCCGGCCGCGCACTGTGGCGGGGTGCGCGTGGCCCAGCGCCTCGAACACGGTGAGAAGTTTCTGGCGCGCTTCGCCTTCACGCCACTCGCGGTCGCGTTCGATGACGGCGAGCAATTCGTCGATCGCCTTCTCCATGGACCCGGCGCCGAGATAGCCCTCCGCCAGGGCGAAGCGTTTGTCGAGATCTTCAGGCGCGCCCGCCGCCGCCGCTTCAAGGGCGGCCACGTCGCCGCCATTCCCGCTTTCCGCAAGAGCGAGCGCAGCCTTGAGGCTCGCCACCGCCGGATCTTTTTGCTTGGCTTCCGGGATCATGGCGAGCGTGTCGCGCGCCTGATCTTTGTCGCCGAGCGCCAGATGACAGCGCGCAAGGCCTGCCAGCGCGGCGATGTTTTCGGGATCGGCCTGTGCGGCCGAGGCGTAGAAATGCGCCGCCGTCGTCACATCACCCGCGGCGAAAGCGGCCTCGCCTGCGGCGAAATAATCCTCGTCCTGGCCGCCCATCCCAGAGGCGCCGTCCGCCTGCGGCAGGCGCTCGATGAACTTCTTGATTTCGCTTTCAGGGAGCGCACCTTGAAACCCGTCAATAGGCCGCCCCTGGAAAAACGCATAGACCGTCGGGATCGACTGTATGCGCATCTGCGAGGCGAGCATCTGGTTCTTGTCGATGTCGATCTTGACCATCTTGACCTTGCCCTTCGCCGCGCGCACCGCACGCTCGAGAAGGGGCCCAAGCTGTTTGCAGGGGCCGCACCAGTCAGCCCAGAAATCCACAATGACGGGCGTCGTCATGGAGGCGGCGAGAACATCCGCCTCAAAGGTCTCAATGGTGGCGTCCTTGATCAGATCCGCATCCGCCTGCCCTGCTTGGGCGCCGCCGCCGATGATCTCGCTCATGCTCAGGTCTCCATGTCTTTCCCTCATTAAATGAGGGCGCGCGCAGGGAAACGCAACCGCCAAGGCGGGCCGTTTCACCCCTCAAACGGCGCGGCGAGGTCGAGAATCCGGGGCTCAAAGCCGCAGGCCTCCACGAATTTCACGAGGTCGCCGGACGAAACCGCCGTCGAAGCCGTGTTTTCCAGCGGATGAAACCATACCGGATCGTGGGCGAGGAGCGCCGTATCGAGAATGACGGCGGAGAGCGCCCGGGCGCTGTCATTGACGAGGGCGAAAGGCGTCACTGCGCCGGGAATGACCCCCATGGTCGCGGTCATCAGCTCCGGCTTACCGAAAGAAAGCCGGCCTTTCGCGCCGAGGCGCTTGCCCAGCCCCACGAGATCGACCTGCGTCTCGCCAAGGGCGACCGCCAGATAGAGAGCGCCCTTTTTATCCTTGAGGAAAAGGTTCTTCGAATGCCCGCCGGGCATCGCTTTCTTATAGTCCCGGCCCTCCTCGACAGTGAAAATCGCCGGATGTTCGACGTTTTTATGAGCGATGCCGAGCGCATCCAGAAACGCGAAAAGATCGGCGCGGGTTTTCGCTTCCTGCGACGGGACTGGGCCCTCGCCGCCCGGTTTCTCCGTCCTGTCTTCACCCTCTTCAAGGCTCATGGCCCGGTCTCCGTTCATCCCCTTCGGCAGCCTTCAGGCCCCGGTTTTACCGCTCGATTCCTGCTTGCATTGCGTTCGCCCCTCGTGCATATAGCGGCCCCTGTCGCGGCTCAAGCGGGCTGCGGACGGGCGCCGAGCGGGCGTAGCTCAGGGGTAGAGCACAACCTTGCCAAGGTTGGGGTCGTGAGTTCGAATCTCATCGCCCGCTCCATTTTTCTAAAAGCGCCGTGGACAACCGGAGGCTGAAAAACCGGTCATGGCTTCTTAAATATTAACGGAACCTCTTCAACTTGCACGTTGTTGGAAAAAGTGCCGAAGCGGCTCTATAATTCGTTGATCGGCAGAGTCATTACGCGATAGGCTGTAGGCAACTGGTCGGAAGGCGGAAGAAAACATGGCTCTAAAAGTTAACCAATCCGCGGCAGAAGCGATCAGCGACAGGCGGCGGCGAATTGAACCTCTCGCCCAGATTTTTCGGCGCAACACAAATTTAGGCCAAAGTCTTTCCAAACTTGTTCCTCAAGAAGCGCTTGAGGACAAGGAAAACAAATCTCGCGCCCACTGGACCATTGAAGAAGGCCGGTTGACCCTCAAACGCGGCGCCTCGCGGCAAAAATAAGCAGAATTTCGCCACGCTCCTAGTCGCGACCCGGCGTGTCCGGATTGCACCGCGTCAGCCCCCAACCATCTTTGTGAAACACGCGCCCGAAGGCCGGGCCAGAGCGCTGCTCTTCCATGGGCCGGTAGATTGGGCGTTGGTCCGTCAATTTCCAAAGCCAACTTTTTTTGTCCGTCGACTCCCGTCCATCAAGGGTGCTGCTCTTGCGCCGCTCATTTGAAATCGTAATCAATACGGCTTCTGCATTGACTGGAAGTTCGATGGACTTGCTAGACCAGATGCTGGCGTCCTTCCAGAGTCCGATCGATGATGAACAATGCGGTTGCGGATCACCAGCCGCCTCGGCTTGCCGAATGCGTTGTTCATTCGACCTTTGAACAAGCGCGAAAGACGTAAGGGTCAGGACAGAACTTCCGGGGTCGTCAGCAAGAACGGTTGCATAGCGCGCCGGCCAGCGCTCATTAATCTGGGCGCTATCCATCAAGATTGCAATTACGAGATCGGGGCCAATAGAACGCAGCACTTCCTGGCCGGGATCAATCCGCGCAAGGTCCTCACAGATCAGCGTCGCGAAGCTGGAGCTATCGCGAAACCTGAAAAAATTGAGCTTTCGATTCCGGGGAGGCAACTTCTCCCAGGTATCCAATCCTTTGTTCAGAATATGGGACAACCGGTAAGTTTCAATTTGTGTTTCGTCTAGGCGCCAGCGGTGATGCTTCGATTGAAGGTCGGCGACAAACTGCGGCTCATCATTGCCTTGACGGTCATAAAAACTTGCTATGCGAACAAAATTGCCGTGCCCGACCTCGTCATTCACCAATCCTGCAACAAGGAACTCAACCTCGAAAAAAGGATGGCCTTTGGGCGCAGAAAAGATAGCGTCCTCAAGAGCGGCGCAGTGTTCAAGCGTCAGCGACGCTTCTGGAAAAACAATGGCATCGACCTTTCCCGCTTCTTTGTCTGCAACTGTGCATAAATTCCGCACGAATGTGACAAATTCGGAAGGATCGACGTCATCCAACCATCGCGGCTTTATGTTGAAAAACGTCCAGTCCCGATCGGACATGGGTTTTTCCGGATTAAATGCGTCAGCATGCAGATAATACGGCAGCGGAATTAGAAGGATGTTTAGCGGGGTGCGGTCCGCTTTGTCAGAACGGCTGCATATATCCCACTGAGCGCCCGTCGCCCCAATCGGGGGAAGCAATGCGAGATTCATCGACAAAGACCGAATGCTGCATCCGACAGACGGCGTCACCGATTTCGGCAGCACCGTGGCGATTTCCGGCGGCACCCGCGCCGCCAGCGTTGGCAGCGCCAGCACGGAATCGTCAAACTGGAATTGAGCGTCGATAGACATGTCTAGCGCGAATGCCGGATAAGACGGCACCGGCGCCGGCCCCTCCAAAGGAACCGGAAATCCGATTCCTTCACACAAAGAATCAGACAGGACGAGAAGATCGATGACGCTCTGCCACCAGTGTTGAATCAACGCCTGGGCGGAGCCGGCGCCGCTCGCGCTTTGGGGCGTGCCGATAAGGCATCGATAGTGCGACAGAAATCGGCGCCAATACTCGCCGACACCTTTCTCAACGATGTCATTGCACTTGCCGGCGATTTGCAAAAGGTCTGTATAATGAACGGTGGCGGCCCGTTCCTTTTCATCGAGGCTGTCAGGGTCAATTTCATCGTCGTGATTCTCACGATCAAGAACCGCAAATATTTCAGAGCTGAGACGGTCGAATTCGCGCGCCGCCGCCTTTGCATGCGCGAGCTCCGGCTTAAGCTCGGCGCGAACCTTTTCGACAGTCAGATAGACGTCTTGGCTGACAGTGAGATATTCGCGCGGGCCCGGGGCGCTGGCCTCCCGAGAGCCTGGATAAACAAACGGCGCAATGCCGGCGAGCTTGGTGATGTAAGAAGCGATCAGGAATATATCTGGCAAAGGCGGAGGCGTCGTGAAGCGCGCCGGAACCATCACGCCTTCAATTTCCACCTTGGTTCGGTCGCCGCTGGTTTCATCAGTGGTTCCGTTTGGCAACAGCAGTTTTAGCAAACGCGCCAGGGTCAGCCCGGGCGCGCCTGAAGGTCCAGTCGCATGATCGTGCCCCGAAGACTCTTCAGCCACCGTCCCCACCGATGATCGCCCCACCGATCACCGAGGCATTGTGCCAATCGCTGGCGATATTGCAATTTATTTCAGATCTCCGGCACAGTGCTCAATCTATAGTTGACCAACGGATCACCCCCACACTCAAGGCGTGGTGACCGCTGCGCCTTTGGCCTTGAGCTCTTCCCTGAGGCCCCGGAAAAGGCTGAGGCAGCAAACGAGCAGGATCAGCGTGAAAGGGAGCCCCGCTGTGATCGCCCCGGCCTGGAGCGATGTCAGCGCCGCCGAACCGCCGCCCACCAGAAGGACGACTGCGATCAGCCCCTCCATGGTCGCCCAGAAAACGCGCTGCGGCGTCGGCGCGTGAAGCTTGCCGCCCGCGGTGATGCTGTCGATGACGAGCGAGCCCGAATCCGACGAGGTCACGAAAAAGACGACCAGAAGGACGATCGCCACGAAGGACGAAAGCTCCGCAAACGGAAGATTCTCCAGCATCTGAAAGAGCACCAGCGAGACGTCGGTAACCCCGGACGGAAGATCACCGACGCCAGACTTCACCTGATCGATCGCCGTCGCGCCGAACGACGTGAACCAGATCACCGCCACCACCACCGGCACGGCCATGACGGCTAGCAGAAATTCGCGAATGGTGCGCCCGCGCGACACGCGGGCGATGAACATGCCGACGAAGGGCGACCAGGATATCCACCACGCCCAGTAAAAGATCGTCCAGCCGTGAAACCATTCCGTATCCTCGCGGCCGACCCAGTTGGAAAGGCGCAGGCTGTCAGTGACGTAAGATAGCGCGTTGACGCCATAGCCTTTGAAAATGGCGAGGGTCGGGCCGGCGATAATGACAAATACCAGAAGCGCAATGGCGATGAGGACATTGACGTTGCTGAGGATGCGCACGCCCTGATCGAGACCGCGCACTACGGAAAAAATCGCCATGGCGGTGATGCCGCCGATGAGAATTATCTGCGTCGTGAGGCCGCTGCCGACGCCAAAAAGAAAATCCAGCCCGCTCGCCGCCTGCTTTGCGCCGAGGCCGAGCGACGTCGCAAGGCCGAAGATCGTCGCAACCACTGCGATGATATCGATGATGTGACCGGGCCAGCCCCAGACCCGCTCGCCCAGAAGCGGATAAAACGCCGAACGGATGGTGAGCGGCAGCCCTTTGTTGAACGTGAAGAAGGCGAGGGCGAGACCGATCACTGCATAGACGGCCCAGGGCGTCACGCCCCAGTGAAAAATCGTGGCGCTAAAGGCGAGTTTTTCCGCCGCCGGCGTGCGCGGCGCAACATCGAGCGGCGTGCCGAACCAGTCTGTGTAATAGGCCGTGGGCTCGGCGGCGCCGTAAAACACCATGCCGATGCCGACGCCCGCCGAAAACAGCATGGAAAGCCAGGAGAGCGTGCCGAAATCAGGCCGCGCCTCTTCGCCGCCAAGTCTGATTTTGCCGAGAGGGGAAAACCCTAAAAACACGCAAAAGAGGACGACAATGTTGGTGGCGATGACGAACAGCCAGTCGAAATGCTGCAGCGTCCAGTCGCGCGCGCCTGTCAACACGCCGCCGGCGCTGTCAGGAAACATCAGCACCGATCCGGCGAAGCTGAGGATCAGCGCAGCGCTCGCGAAGAAAACCGGGTTATGTATGTCCAGGCCTAAAAACTCGATATTGTCCTGACCTGTCGTGTAATCTGTTTCATAAACCGACTCTTCGGGAGCCAGTTCTTCGGGCAACAGTTCTTCGTTTTCATTGGTCACGCGCGATGCTCCGTCAGCGCCGAGGGGGCGCCGCTTTCAAGGGATCGGGGGAGGGTCAAGCCGCGGCCGCTGGCCGCCGCTTAGTCTTTTATGGGCTTTCGCCCCGGTTCCAGCTGCGGCTGACGCGCGGAACGGTCGGTCGGAAAATCCAGCGGCGGGTGTCGATAAAAAAATTTGTCCGTATGCCGCCTATGAAGCGGCATCCTGCCAGGTGACGAACGGCGGATCGCCGCAACATTGGGTGATGGAGCCGTTATAGAGCCTCAATCGAAAAACGAAACCGTCGGTCCCGGCTTATTCAGCGGCTACGGCAAGGTCCTGTTTTCTGGGCGTTTTTAGCGGCGCAGTGCAAGCCGTCGACATGCGATCGGCGCCGGGCAGGGTTAAAGCGTGGTGATCGCTGCGCCTTTTGCCTCAAGCTCCGCGCGGCGGGCGCGGAAATGCTCGCCATACCGATAGAACGGAATGCGCGGATTGAGGTGATGGATCAGGTGATAATTCTGGAAAACGAACGCCGCCGTCACCAGCGGTTGCAGCGCCCCGCGCGCCAGGATCACATTGCTGGAGCGGTAAGGATCGGTCTCGTCGTGCGGCCGGTGGACCACATAGGCGAAGAACATCGCCAGCACCGGCATGACAATCAGCGCCGGAAGGATCCAGAGCAGGAAGGTTTCGGCTCCGTAACCGAGCGCAAAAAGGAAGGTCCACGCCACGACGACAAGGAGGCGCTGGCTGTAGATCGAAATCGTCGCGCTGCGTTTCATCTTGCCGTCGCGCACCATGCGCCAGAGCTGCAGCTCATAGCCCCACAGGATGGTGGCGCAGCCCGCGAAGACCGCCAGCGGGTTCTTGCGCGCCACCCACATATCGCCATCGGTAACCGGATCGTTGGGCGCGCCATGATGGGCGAGATGCACCGCCTTGAAGGCGGGAAAGGGGAGGAAAAACCAGATGCTGCCGAACTGGCCGATGGCTTCGTTCAGCCATTTCAGCCGCGGATTGCCGCCGGAAATATTGCGGTGGATCGCCTCGTGATTGATATGCGCCAGGACGTAAAGGAGCGTCGCATTGACGAGACAGGCCGCCCAAAGGGGGTAAACGCCCTGAAGCGCGGCCGTTACGGATACGATAAGACCCGCCCACAGCGCGAAGAAGAGGGCAACCGTGGGCCAGGCCGCGCCTCGCGCAGCCGCTCGCGCGCCAGAGGGCGCATAGACGTCAAGAGTTCCAGCATCCGCCATGGGGAAACATTAAGTCTTTGTTTACTTCCCCGCAAGCGCCTTTCGCTGCGGCGCATCCTACGCAAAATCAATCCGTAAGCCCCGTTCTTTCGCGGCACCGCCAAAGCCTCGTTAACTCTCTTGGTTTAGGACAGCCATATGGCGACGCCCTTTGATTCCGCCGGATTGGCACTTGTGAAAAAGCCAAATCCGCTTGCCGTGTTCCAGCAGACGCTGGAACGGGACGGGCTGTCGCCATGGCGGGCGCGCTTCAAGGAAAAGGATGTCGAGCGTCGCTACATCCAGCACCTGGTGGAAACGACGCTGCCAGGGGAACGCATCCTCTGGTACCTGGTCATCATCACCTATCTCGGCTACTGGATCCTCGATTTTCTGACCATCACGGAGGGCCTTCAGACCGTTATCGTCATGCGCGGCATCATCGCCTGCATGATCGCAAGCCTTGTTCCGCTTTCCTTCTTGCCGAAAGTCAAACCGCATTTCGGCTGGCTGAGCGCGGGCGGACTTTGGCTGAGCAGCCTTTCCATCATCGCCATGATCGCGATCATCCCGCCAGAGGGCGCGCCGCCGTATATTATCGGGGTTCTCGTCACCTTCGTTGCGGCCTCATGCATCATGCGCATTCCGTTTCTGGTGGCGGCGGCGGCGTATCTGTCGACATCGGCGGTTTATGTGGCTGTTCTCAACATGCGATCCGCCTTTTCGGATGTGGATATTATTTCCGGGCACTTCTTCATGCTGTCCATCGCCATCGTCGCGGTGGCGACCAGCTATTTGCAGGAAATACGGTCGCGGATGATCTGGCTGCGCGACGAGCAGCGAAAGCGCGACAAGGAAGTGATCGAAAAGCTTCTCATCGAGGCGACTGCGGCGGACCAGTCGAAAATCAATTTCCTCTCAATGATGAGCCATGAACTGAGGACCCCGCTGCATCAGATCATCGGCTATGCGGAAGTCGTTTCCAATTCCTTCCGCGCGGCGAACGATTCAGGCGACAACCTTCGCCATCTCAACGAAATTCACGGCTCGGCGCATGCCCTCCTGTCGCGCATTCAAAAGATGCTGCGTTTTGTCGACGCGACCGCCGGCAAGATGAAATACGAAATCGTTGAAACATCTTCGCAGGAACTCATCGACGTCGCTATCGAACGCATGCGCCCCGCGCTCGAAAAAGCATCGATCCGGATCGAAACCGATGCGCTTCAGGATGCGACGATCAACATCGATATCGTCCATACCTGCTATGCCATCACCAATATCATCGAAAACTCGATCAACGCTTCGCAGGCGGGAACGACCCTGCATATCAGCGGACAAAAGCTGGAGGACGGCGCCTACGAGCTCGTCATCCGCGACGAAGGCCGGGGGATGTCGCCCGAACAGATCGACAAGGCCATGAAACCGTTTACCCAAAGCGAGTCCGCGCTGATCCGCTCGCGCGAGGGGCTGGGCCTCGGGCTGACCGTCGCCAAACATATTTTCGAGGATCAGAACGCGACCATCCGGCTCGCCTCAGATGGCCATAGCGGCGTTTGCGCCATCGTGCGCTTCAATCCGCCGCCTGCAAATAAAGCCGACAAGCCGCAAGCAGTCAGGGCCTGATTTTCGACCTGAGTTTTACGCGGCGGGCTTTTCCACGACCAGGAAGTAGATCGCTTCTAGGGGATCGGAAACGACGGATACTTTCGCCTCGGGAATGTCGCGGGCCATCGCGCGCATATCTTCCTCATTGCGGAAATAAAGGCTCCAGTCCGTGACATATTCGAGCGGCCAGATGCGCCCTGTCTCGCGATTATTCACGTTACCGATGATGACCTGCCCGCCGGGCTTCACGAAATCATAAAGCCGTTTGATGAAGCGCTGGGCCAGCAGCGGGTTGAGATAATCGACGAAGCCGGATGAATAGATGACGTCATTGCCGACGAAAACGCTATTGTCCGCTGACGGACGCAGCATCTCCCTGAAGGAAATGTTCATTCCCCGGACCGTCAGGCGGTCGCGTTCTGAAAGGCGCGCCGCGCTGTCGAAGGCGTAATCGAGCGCCGCCGGCTCCTGATCGACGAGATTGACGCGCCAGCGCACATCCTCGGGCGTCTGGTCGAGAATGTCTTTCAGCTCGCGCGCGGGGCCTGCGCCGACGCTGGTGATGACGAACTCTTCACCGCCGTCCTTGCGGCGCGCGTGGGCGTAATCGGCGATGAGGTTCGCCACCGTCTCCATGCGGGTGATCACGAAGCGCGACGCGCTCATGCCTAGAAGGTGCAGGAATTTCTGGGCGACCGTCTCGCCTTCCGGCTTCTGCTCGTAACCGTAATTCATGATCTTGTAGTCGCCGGGATAGCCCGCCGGCTTGTAGTAGCAGCGCGCCCAGCCGGGACCGCCCATCAGGATCTGGGAGACGGTGCGTTCCGTATAGGATTTGTAGGCGATGCGCTTTTGCTTGTCGGTATGGATAGCCGCGGTAAGTTCATTGCCGCGGCCGATGAGATTGAGCCATTCGGTCTCCGCCGCGGCGGCGAGGTCGCGGGCGATGTCATCGCGCTCTTGCGGCGTGCACCGGTTTTCGATGGGCGCCACATATTTCTGGATGCGCAGAAGGTACCCGCCGAGAAACGCTGTGGCGTCCGCGCAGAAGGTTTTATAGGCGATCGACGGTTCAAGATCCGGCGCCTGTTCGCGCGCCTCGCGGGCGAGAATGCTGGCGTTTTCGCGGATCAGCCAGTCGAGATCGAACCGGTTCGCTTCGAGCGCAAAACCGACGCTGACCCCGCCGGGCCCGGCGACGCGGCGCACCTTGCGCGCAGCCCCCAGAAACAATTCACGGCCGTGCTGTGTGATCCGCAAAACCCCGCTGGTTCCCGCAGGGGTTCCCGTCTCATTATCGCGCGTGCGGGAAATGCAGCCTGCGCCGGCGGCGCTGATGTTTTCGAGCTCGAAAACCTCATCTTCAAACGTGACGTGAGGAGGCGAGCCCGCGAAAACGGCCGATGCTTCGTACCGACTCGGGCGGAAAAACCGCGCCTTCCCGGCCGCGCCGGGGAGATTTTCATAGCTCTTCGACATTACGCCACCCCAGTGAAAATGCTCCCCGCAATAGGGAGTATGCCTAACAAATCGTAAAAAACAAAGGGCGTACGCAGGGTTCATGCCGGAAACCAAAGGTTAACACTCCGATCCACGCCGGATTCGGAGAAAATCTGGCGTAAGCGGAGCATTTCCTTTTGTTTTTCCTCTTCTAAGCGAGGCTCAGCGCAGGTTTTCGCCCATATTGGATGTTGCACTGCGACAAACTGGCGCCGGGCCGGTCTCAAGACCGGACATTAGGCGGCGTCATCCCCGACCAGAACCTCGCGCTTGCCCGCATGGTTCGCAGCCGAAATGACCCCTTCCTCTTCCATGCGTTCGATCAGGGTCGCCGCCCGGTTGTAGCCGATCTGGAGCCGCCTCTGGACATAGGAGGTCGAGGCCTTGCGGTCGCGCACAACAACCGCCACCGCTTTGTCGTAAAGGGCGTCGCCAGACGATGTGTTGCCGCCGAGTTCGAAATCCTCGAAGCCGCCGCCATCCTCGTCGCGCATCTCGGTGACTTCCTGGACATAGTCCGGCGCGCCCTGTTTCTTGAGGAAGCTGACGATTTTCTCGACCTCGTCATCAGAGACGAAGGCGCCGTGAACACGCCGCAGGCGCCCGCCGCCGGCCATGTGCAACATGTCGCCCTGCCCTAGAAGCTGTTCGGCGCCCTGCTCGCCGAGGATCGTGCGCGAGTCGATCTTCGACGTGACCTGGAAGGAGATCCGGGTCGGGAAGTTCGCCTTGATCGTGCCGGTGATGACGTCGACAGACGGGCGCTGGGTCGCCATGATGAGGTGGATGCCGGCGGCGCGCGCCATCTGCGCAAGGCGCTGGACCATGCCCTCGATGTCCTTGCCGGCGACCATCATGAGGTCGGCGACCTCGTCGATCACGACGACGATAAAAGGCATGGGTTCGTATTCGAGCTCTTCCGTCTCATAGACTGGCTCGCCCGTATCCTCGTCATAGCCGGTGTGAACGGTGCGGCTCAGCGTTTCGCCGTTTTCTTCCGCCTCGGCGACCCGGGTGTTGAAACCCTCGATGTTCCGCACACCGACTTTCGACATCTTGCGGTAACGCTCCTCCATCTCGCGCACGGTCCATTTGAGCGCGACGACGGCCTTGCGCGGATCGGTGACGACCGGCGCCAGAAGATGCGGGATGCCCTCGTAAACCGACAGCTCGAGCATCTTCGGATCGATGAGGATAAGTTTGCACTGTTCCGGAGAGAGGCGGTAAAGCAGCGACAGGATCATCGTGTTGATCCCGACGGATTTGCCCGAGCCCGTGGTGCCGGCGATCAGCAAGTGAGGCATGCGCGCAAGATCGGCGAAGGTCGGCTCTCCGCCGATGGATTTGCCGAGCGCGAGCGTCAGATCGCCGCCGGAATGTTCGTATTCTTCGGCGCCCAGAAGCTCGCGCAGCAGCACCATTTCCCGGTCCTGATTGGGAAGCTCGATGCCGATGGCGTTGCGGCCCGGCACAACAGCGACGCGGCAGGCGACCGCGCTCATGGAGCGGGCGATGTCGTCGGCGAGACCGATGACGCGGGAGGATTTGGTCCCGGCGGCCGGCTCCAGCTCATAAAGCGTCACAACAGGTCCGGGGCGCACATTGATGATCTCGCCCCTGACGCCAAAATCCGCGAGCACATTTTCGAGCATGCGCGCGTTCTGTTCCAGCGCCTCGTCAGAGATCACCGCCCGGCGCGCGCCATTTGGCTTGGCGAGAAGATTGAGCGGCGGCAATTCGTAATCGTCGGCGGAGAAAACGGGGAGGGTCGGCTGCGCCTCCCGGCGCTCGCGTTTGCTCTCTTTCTTCTTGCTCTTTTTACGGATGATCTTGCGGCGGCCATTGCGCGCTGGCGCCGCCAGCACCGGCTCGCCGTCCTCGTCATATTCCGTTTCGAGGTCGCCATATTCTTCGTCGTCTTCTTCATCCTCATATTCGTACTCTTCCTCGTCGTCGTCTTCCGCCTCCTCATCCGCTTGTTCGCCGGTGAACCGCGCGCGCAGATCGACAACAGCGTCGCGCACCGCAAGCGCGCCGTCTTCCAGCGTCCACCAGGCGTCAACCAAGCGCTCGCGGGTGAGGCCGCAGAGAATGGCGTAGGAAACGAGCGCGGCGACCGCGAAGAGACCGGCGGCGAGCCCGCGGGCGATCCCGGCGCCGAGAAACGACAAAAGCCCGGTGACGCCGTTGAAAAAGACATCGCCGATAAGCCCGCCCGCCCCGACTACATATGGCCAGTCGACGGGGGGCAGCCATGAAGCGAGAAACGCCGCACCCGCAAGGATCGCCGCCGGGGCGACCGCGAGACGGCGCCAGAAATCGGCCGGGGTTTCCTCAGGCGCGCCTCTGAGCGCCGCGAGAGCGCCCCAGATCGCCAGCGGCGCAATTAATAGGACCGCCGCGCCGCCGATGAATTGCAGCAGAAGATCCGCCGCAATAGCGCCGAGCGGCCCGCCGAGATTGCGCACCGGCGCAGGCGTAGCGGTGTTCAGGCTCGGATCGGAAATCGTGAAGCTTGCGAGGGAAAGGCCGAGCCAGATCGCAAGAACCACCATGGCCGCCCCGCCGGCGCGCATCAGGATGCTTCGCGAAAACGACTGCAGACGTTCGGCGAGATCGGCGAAGGGATCGCGGCGGCCTCTGCCGCGGGCGGAACGGGAATAGGTGCGGGCTGTAGACGACATCGGCTCGCTCGGCTGGTTTCAATCGACTGGTTACAATCGGCTGGCGGTTGACGCAGATTTCGCGGTGAAAAAGCGTTAACGCCGACTTTGCCACGGCTTTTCCAAAAAAGGGTTAACGCCGGTTAACGATTTAACTCTCAGCCATTCGCCGCTTGTTGCTTCACGCTCTCGGGATGCATCGCCTCCAAAGGCGCCGAGCGCACGCCGATCGTGTATTTGAGCGCCGTCCAGATGAGGAGGCTCATCAGGAAGGAGAACCCGGCGATGGCGGCGGTTCCGAGAAGCTGGCCCGGCAGCCAGATCCGCTCCGTCATCCAGAAGGCGACGATCGCGCCCCAGGCGCCGCAAAAGCAATGGCCAGGAATGACGAAGCCGGCGTCATCGAGATGCAGCCGGTCAAGGAAGGGCGGCGTCACGGTGACGATCACGCCGCCGATGGCTCCGATCATCGCGGCCTGCCACATTGCCGGAGAGACCGGATCTGCGGCGATGGAGATGAGTCCGGCGACAATGCCCGTCGTGGCGGAGACAAGCCCTGTGCGTTTGTAAACCGTCTGTGTCAGGAACATCGCCGCCAGCGCGCCGGCGGCCGACGCCACAAGCCCGTTCGCCGTCACGGCGCCGGCGGTGATCACCGCCTCAACGGAGCTGATCGGCCCCAGGAGACCGATGATGATGACAAGAAGCGACGCCATGGCGAGGAGTGCGCCGAAGGAGGACAGGGGCAGCGCCGTCGACACCTGCGGCCGCGAAACCCCGTGACCGAAACGTCCGGAGCGCGGGCCGATGACAATGATGGCGGCGAGCGCCGCGGCGCCTGCGGACAAATGCACCGCCGCCGCGCCGCCGGCGTCCTTGAAGCTCCAGTCCTCGGCGAAATAGCCGCCGCCCCAGACCCAGGACGCGCCGATAGGATAGATGAGCCCCGCCCAGAGCGCCGTGAAAAACAAAAACGGCCACAGCCGCACCCGCTCGGAAATCGCCGAAGACACGATGACGGCGCCGAGCGCCGCGAGCGTCATGTGAAAGAACCAGTGCGCGCCCGACGCGTGGCCAATATCGCCCGGATTGTCGTCCATCAGCGACCAGCTTTCGAAGGGGCCGAGAAACCCGCCCTCTTCAATGCCGAAGAGGAGCCGGTAGCCGATCGCCCAGAACGCAAAGGCGGAGACCCCAAACCCGCCGATAGCGCGCAGACAAACTTGCGGCGCGTTCTGCGTGCGCGCCAGACCGATGTCCTTGAGGCTTAGACCCGCAATCGCGATGAGGCCCGCAACGCCGGCCAGGATCAGCATGCCGCTGTCGAGCACGAAGCGCGTCACATCGCTCGCGGGGGACATGTCCTGTGCGAAGGCGAGAGAGGGCGCGAACCCGACGCAAGCCGAAACGCCCAACATGATCGGTCTCAAAAGCTTCGCAAACTTCGCCTGCATGTCTCCGATCTCAACCTCCGCTCACCCCCGCGAAAGCGGGGACCCAGATTATGCGCCATTATTCGCCATGCTGCGAAACGCAGCGCCTGCATCCAGCTCCACCGTCTAAACCGGTTCTGAAAGAAAAAGCACCGGCAAATGGATCCCCCGACCGCAAAGCGGTCAAACATTAAACCCGCGCGCATTCGCACGCTGGCGCCGGGATAATCGGGGTTATGGGCTTTTTTGCGTTAACAAATTCGCCCTTCCCGGCTGCGGCTTTTAGGCGGTGGACGCGACCCTCTCCACAGGCGATAGTTGCTCCCATGACCAACGCGCAAAAATTCGACATTGTGATTATCGGCGGCGGACCGGCGGGGGGCCTTGCGAGCCTAGCCCTCGCCGCCAAGGGCTTTTCCTGCGCGGTCGTGGATGCGGGCGACCCTGCCGCGATGCGCGCCGCCGCTTTTGACGGGCGCACCTCGGCGATTTCCTACGCCTCTGCACGGGTCTTTAAGCGTCTGGGATTGTGGGATGCCATCGCCCCGGAAGCAGAGCCCATTCGCGACATCCTTGTCACCGACGGGCGGGCGAAGTCACGCTTTTCCGAAGGCGGCGTCTCGAATTTCTCCCTCCATTTCGACAGCCGGGAACTGGGCGAAGATCAGCCGCTCGGCTGGATTGTCGAAAACAAGGTGATCCGCGACGTTCTCTTCGACGCCATCGGGAAGACGGAGACCATCACGCTCTTCGCCCCGGCCCTGCGCGCGGCGACGGCGTTTCATCCGGGCGAGGCGATTGTGGATCTCGCCGACGGACGGCGCCTTTCCGCCGCGCTCGTGATCGCCGCGGACGGGCGGCGCTCACCCTTGCGCGCCGAAGCCGGAATCAAAACCAATGAATGGCGCTATAACCAGACGGGGATTGTCGCCACCGTCGCCCACGAACATTCTCATGAAGGCGTCGCGCAGGAATTCTTTCTGCCCTCAGGACCGTTCGCGATCTTGCCCATGACGAACCACCGGTCTTCCTTGGTCTGGACGGAACATGAGGATGCGGCGCCCGCCTATATGGCGCTCAGCGATGAAACGTTCCGTATAGAGATCGAAAACCGCTTCGGACCTTATCTCGGCGCCATAACGCCCGCCGGCCCCCGCTGGTCCTATCCCCTCGCCTTCACGCTCGCCCAGTCCTACGCCGCGCCGCGCCTCACACTGATCGGCGATGCCGCCCACGCCATTCATCCCATCGCCGGGCAGGGATACAATCTCGGCATCAAGGACATTGCGGCGCTCGTCGATGTCCTCACCGAGGGCCGCGATCTCGGCCTCGATATCGGCGCCATGACGGTCTTGCAGAATTATCAGCGCTGGCGGCGGTTCGATTCCGCCTCGCTCGCCCTCGGCACGGATTTGCTGAACCGGCTCTTTTCCAACGATATCACGCCGCTGCGCCTCGCCCGCAGTCTCGGCATGAGCGCGGTCGGAAAAGTGAAGCCATTGCGCGAATTCTTCATGCGTCAGGCGGGCGCGGATATGGGCGCATTACCCAGCCTGATGGCGCGGGAGGGTTAGCCTCTCAACACCAGCTCGCCCTTGCGGGCCTCGACGCTTTCAAGACGCGAGAGGAAGCTCATGCCGAGAAGATTCACCGAAAGCTGCTCGTCTTTCAGGATGAACGCCTTCACGCCTTCGATGCGAAGGCCGTCGATTTCAATTTCGTCGATAGTGACGAAGGCGGCCTTGGTTTCGCCATTCGCCGTATGCACGGGATAGGTGTAATCCGTATACGATGTATAGATGCCGGCGTTGCGCGCGTCCGAGTCGCGTAAGGCTACATAGCTGGCGCCTGTATCGATGAGGAACCGCGCAGTCCGGCGGTTGACGTCGGCGTCCACATAGTACTGGCGGTCCTGGGAGGCGGTGATGCGCACTTCCTCGCCCCAGCTTGCGGAAACGGCCGGCGTCACGGACGCGGCGCGCACCGTCAGCGCCTCAGCCCCAACAGGGTCCGCAGCCATCTCCCGCGCGTCCATGGCGCGCACGCCGATGACGGCGGCGGCGACGATCCCGGCGGCGGCGATGATTTCGGTACGCATGAAGGCCCTTTCTTGAAGGGCCTAGTCTCGCAAAGCTTGGTTGAGCGATGGCTTATAGATAGCGCGAATTTCCGCCTATCGGATTAACCATAAGTCTTTAGGCGAGCCCGAGCACGTCGCGCATGGAGTAAAGCCCCGGCTTTTGACCCATGGCCCAGCGCGCGGCGGCGACCGCGCCTTTCGCAAAGAGCCCGCGGTCGATGGCCGAATGGGACAGGGTGATGACTTCCTGCATCCCCGCGAAAGCGACGCGGTGTTCGCCGACAATGCCGCCGCCGCGCATGACGGAGAAACCGATATCGCCCTGTTCCCGCGCGCCGGTTCGTTCGCCCGAAGCGCGCTTGCCGTCGAAATCGACGCCTCGCCCTGACGCAGCCGCGCGGCCGAGCATCAGCGCGGTGCCGGACGGCGCGTCGACTTTCGCGCGGTGATGCGCCTCGAAAATCTCGATGTCGTAGTCGTCGCCGAGCGCCTTCGCCGCCTGTTCCACGAGGGCGGTGAGGACATTGACCCCGACGCTCATATTGCCGGATTTGACGATGGGGATGGTCTTCGCCGCCTCGGCGATGGCGGCCTCGTCATCCGCTGAGAAGCCGGTGGTGCCGATGATGTGCGCGACGCCCTTGTCCGCCGCGGCGCGGGCGTTTTCGACCGAGGCCGACGGCGCGGTGAAATCGATCAACGCCCCGGCGCGCGCAAGGCCCTTTTCGGCCGCATCCTCGACATTGAGGCCCAGCGCATCGAGCCCGGCCAGAACGCCGATATCCTTGCCGATGTCAGGCCCGCCTGGCCGCTCGAACCCGCCGGCGAGCGTGGCGCCGGGCGTCTTCAGGATTTCCGCCACCACCGCGCGGCCCATGCGGCCGCCGGCGCCGGCGACGAGAATGGATGTCTTGGCCATGATGTCTTTCGCTCAAATGCGTCGCCGCAAGGCCTAACGCAAAGACGCAAAAGCGCAAGGCCCGGCCCTAGACGGCGGCGCGCAGAATGATCTCGGCTGTCTCCCGCGGCGCCTCGAGCATCGTCATGTGGCCGCAGTCGATCATCTCCTTGCGCCAGGAGGGGTCGTCTTTGACCTTGGCGTAAAAGGCCTTGAAGACATCGCCCACCGCGGCCAGCACATAGGTTTTGACTGGCACGCGCTCGCGGGCGCCGTTCAGCACCGCCTCCTCTTCAAAGCAGGCGCGCGGATGCGGCGTCCCGCCTTTTTCGAGAATCGCCCGGAGCTCCTTGTTGTCGCCGGCGAAAAACAAGGGCGGCGGCACGGGATCATGGTCGCCTGCAAGATCTTTGAAATTACCGGCGATGGAGGCGAGGCTCTCGCCATTCTCGGGAAGGAATGCGTCGAGATAAACGATGGAACGGATGGTCTCAGCCGGGACTTTCTCCGCCACGCCGGACACAACCATGCCGCCATAGGAATGACCCACCAGAACGATGTCCGTCAGCTCCTCCCGTTTTATGAGGGTGACGACGTCGAGAATATGGGTTGAAAGGTCGACGCCGATCCCGGCGAGATGTTCCCGCGGGCCAATGCCAGTCAGCACTGGCGCGTAAACGCGATGCCCGTCGGCGCGCAGCCGGTCCGTGACGTCGCGCCACAGCCAGTCGCCAGCCCACCACGCGCCATGCACCAGCACGAAGGTTGCAGAGTTGTCGTCCATTTTCTCCCCGCAGAAACGATTCTCTTTCTACTTAACAACTATAAGGTGAACAAACAAAAGGAAAGAATAGTTTTTCCTCAACGCGCTTTATGCACAAAACTACTTAAGGGTTATCTGCAACACCACGAACGCGCCAAGCCGCCTTCACCCGCCCCCCACTCAACGGGGAAACGGCGTTCCGAAACGATGCGCGAAATATTTCGCTATGTCGCGGGCGTTGTCGAGAAAATGCACGCCCTTTGCGGATTTGACCGCAGCGAAAGGTCCGGCGTCCGCGCCTTCCCCGAAAATAAGCGTGGGGCAATTCCATTCGCCCGCTCCAAGGATCGCCGCGAGGCCGGGACGCGGATGGGCGAGCGGCTCATAGCGAATGTCGAGCGCTTCCTTGATCGCCGGAAAATAATGCAGCACGCCCCATATCTCCGCGCATTCGGGACAGAACTCGCGCCGGTTTCCGCCATCGCCGGTAGTCGCCTGAAATCCCGGCGCTAGCAGGAAGAGCGCATCCTTCTCCATATCGTCAGCCTACAGATCGAGGTGAAAAAACTGATTGAAGTCACTGACCCCGTAATCGGCGAACACCTCGCCGCTTTTGAAGCCGCGCTTCTTGTAGAGCCCGATCGCTGGAATGAAGCTCTCCGTCGATCCGGTTTCTAGGCTGAGGCGCTTATAGCCGCGTTTTCGCGCAACGGAAATGATGTGATCGAGCATGGCGGCGCCGGCGCCCTTGCCGAGATGGTCCGGGTGGGTGCGCATGGACTTGATCTCGCCCCATCCGGCCTCAAGCTCCTTCATGGCGCCGCAGCCGAGAAGATCGTCCCCGTCCCAGACGGACCAGAAGCTGACGCCGGGCGCCTTCAGGCCTTCTATGTCGAGCACATAGGCCATGCCCGGCGGCGAGTTCTCGTGCATCTGCTCGAAATGATAGGCGAGCAGCGCGCGGACCTTTTCGCTCGATAGATCGTCTTCCTTAATCTGCATGACCTATCGTCTTTCGCAGGAAGCTACTGCTGCTTGCCAAATACCTGTTGACGCATAGAGTCCGGAAAGCCTTTACCCGCCATCGCATCGCGACCAATGTCGGAATTCAGCATATCGATCATGCCTTGCAACTCTTCTTTCGAGTTGACCTTGGGAAACGCTTCATCGGGGGCCGGGACGCCAAGAAATGCGCATAAGGGCGCCCAGCCTTGCTTCGCTTCAAAAACCAACAACCGGTCCGGCCCGAAGGCGCCTTTCACAGCGGCCGCGTGCTCGTTGAAAACGCGGACCACCGTGTCGTGATCATGTATCTTGCCGTCAAACAATGCATCGATTGTATTTCGCAACATCGTCCGCCAAGGCGTCCCCTCCAACAGGCCCATCATATGCCGGCTGAGAATGGTTTCCTGGGTCGATTCAAACCAGCGCTCCGCATCGCGCGTCGATAGGATGATTTTCGCAGCCGGATAGTAAGCCGCGAGTTCCCGCCAATAGATCGAGGCCGGGAAATCTGTGGTGGAGGAATAGCCTTTGAAGATCTGTTCCCAATCCGGCCGGCCAGCGGCGACATCGTTCCACAAAGCCATGTGGCCGGCATTCGCCAGCACCTCGCTCATGTGATAGCAGGGCCCGAAGCCCAGGATCTCCAGCGCCAATTTCAGTGACGCCGTGCCCGTGCGGCCGAAACCGGCGCCGATCACCTTTAACCCCATCGTCCATTCTCCCATGCAGCGGCGGGAAGCTATGCAGGGCTGCGGCGAATTTGCAAGCGGAAGGCTTCCGGCGGATTGCGTATTGCGCCTGTCCGAACCGGGCCTATTGTCCGCCGCGAAATGCGGTCGGTTCCTTCCTTTTCGATCTTTCGCCATCAGGGCTATCGCCATTACTGGATCGCGCGCCAGCTCATCAGCGCCGAACGCCAGATGGTGGCGATCGCCATTGGCTGGCAGGTTTACGACCTTTCCCGCCTCACCCGCTCCATCGAGGAGTCGGCCTTTATGCTCGGCCTTGTGGGGCTGACGCAGTTCGTGCCGGTCCTCCTCCTCTCCCTGCCGGGCGGACAGGCGGCCGACCGCTATGACCGGAAAAAGATACTCGTCTATTCGAACGCGATCCGGTTCTTCGTTATCCTCTCCCTGTTCGCAACAAGCTTCCTGCCTGCGAATATCGCCATCCCGGCGATCTTCATCGCGTCTTTCTGCAATGGCGCGGTGAGCGCCTTCACGCCCTCCGCCTCGAACTCGCTTTATCCGCGCCTCGTGCCGCGCGACGAGTTGCCGCTCGCCATCGCGTGGAATTCCCTGGGGATGCAAGGCGCCGCGATGCTGGGGCCCGCCATTGGCGGTTTTCTCTTCATTATCGGCGCATCAGCCGTTTACGCGTTCGCGGCGGCGCTCACCGCCATTGCGGTCGTCACCTTCGCCACCGCCCAAACCCCGGCGCATGAGCCGGTGCATAATGTCCGCGGCTGGTCGATGATCGTCGAGGGCCTGCGTTATGTATTCAACAACAAGCTCGTCTTCGGCTCCATCACCCTTGATCTCGTGGTCGTCTTTTTCGGCAGCGTTACGGCGCTTTTGCCGGTCTTCGCCCGCGACATTCTAATGGTGGGCGCCGAAGGACTGGGTCTCTTGCGCGCCGCGCCCGCCATCGGGGCGGCGATGGTGGCCTTTGTGCTCGCCGCCAATCCGCTGTCGCGCAAGGTAGGCCCGTGGCTGATCGGCTCCATTGTCATTTACGGCCTTTCCATGCTGGGCTTTGCGTTCTCGCAGATTTTCTGGCTGTCCATGGTGATGCTCGCCATCGGCGGCGCCGCGGACATGATCTCCATGTTCATCCGCTCGTCGATCATGCAGCATGCGACGCCGGACAGGATGCGCGGGCGCGTCTCCTCCGTCTCCTTCATCTTCATCGCCGCCTCGAACCAGCTCGGCGATTTCGAAAGCGGCGTCGCGGCGCGGTTCCTGGGACCCATCAACGCCGTCATTCTGGGCGGGATCGTGTCGCTCCTTTGCGCCGCGTCCTGGCTGAAGCTTTTCCCGACTCTGTCGAGAGCGGACACGTTCGAGGAGGTAGACGCGGAAAAGGCGCAGGGCGACGCGCCCGCCCGCGGTTAACTCGCAGCGGCGAGGTTCTGCACTTTCCAGGTCATCCGGTAGGTGACGACATAGGCGTCGTGATCGGAGAGGACCCGGCCGTTGACCGGCTCGTGAAACATCTTTTCCGCGCGCACCGGGCGCACCTCGATGTCGGAACCGCTGACGAAGCCCTGCAAATCCTGGGTCTCAAGCCACGGGGAGGCGCCATTTTCCGCAGCGATCCGCGCCTCACAACCAGCGTCCGGATCGGCGCAATGCTGGCGCACGAAGATGCCGGGCAGGATGCGCGCATTGTGATCGAAGCGGTCCGTCGAATGGCGCGTGTTGAAATCGCCCGCATAGATGAACGGCCAGTTTGCATTGACGCCTTCGGACATCAGCGCGCCGATTTCGTCCGCCTGCTGGCGGTGAGCGGCGAGAGAGCGCTCGTAAGGAACGCCGGAACTCCTGTTGGAGTTCATATGGGTCGTCATGATCTGCACCGGCGCCGGCGCGCCCGGAATCTGGATCGCGGCGATCATCGCGCCCTTGTTGGCGAGGCAGTCATAGCCGGCACAACTCGCCTCCTGAAAGGGCGACATGGCTGAGCCGACGATGGGATAATCGCTCAACACGAACAGCCCCGACGACATGACTTTGGCAAGGCGCTCGCCCTTCAGGAAGCTGCGCTCGCGGCGGAAGTCTTCGCCGATGGGCGCAGCGGCGGTTACGCTTCGGTCCGACGCGGCGGGGCCTTGGAGGCGGTTTGGGTAGACGGCGCCGATGCGCGCCGCAGCCGGCGTGAACGCCTCTTGCAGGACAACAATGTCTGGCGCGCGGCCTGACGCGTGGAGCGTTTCGATTTCATGCTTGATATCCTTGAGGGCCGCCTCGCGCCCCTTTTTGATGGGCCACGGAAGCCCCGCCACATTGTAGGTCATGACGGTCAGATCGACGCTCGCCGTCCCGTTAAAGGGATCGACCTGCAGCTTCGGCGCTTTCGCCACGAATGCGCGCGGCGGCGGAACGTCCGCGTAGGAAGAGGTCGCCGAAAGCGCGGCATGTGCGCAAAACAACAGCGCATTAGCCGCTAACACGGACTTTCCAAACCTTTGGCCCGTCTTTGGGCCAAGACTTTTCCGGAACTTCTGAAACACGGAAGCCGCCCCGCCGAAATCACCGGGCTTATGACTGATCCGTGTGACAGTACTTTAAGACGTAGGCGGAGTTTTTGTGACAGTTAGGGGGAGGGATGGTTAACGAGCGGAATGAGCTATCCGCCCGATCTTCCCCGCGAAAGCGGGGATCCAGAAACGTCTGAAGTTTTGCGTTGATGAAGACTCTTCTGGACCCCCGCCTGCGCGGGTGTAGTCGTAGAGGTTGGACCGTTACCTAATTTTGGACACACCTCTCCTGCGACCTGAATCGCACTTTCAAAATAAAGGGCGAACAGCCGCTATTCGGGTCGGCGGATTTCGATCTTTATGGCCTCTTTTCGGAAACAAGGAACCGAGACTGTCGTTCTTGAACAAACGAGCTCCTCAGTTTTTGCCTTATTGCGGAATGCGTTCCGCACCCGTTTCCATAAAAAGAGACCTGCAGAGATCAGAATCCGAAGCCAGCCCAAGGAAAGATTTTCCATTGAGTGGTTAGATCATCCAGTTTCTGGGTTTCAGGCACAAAAAAACCGCCTAGTAAAACAACGGCGGCCTCGCCTCACACTTCCGGAGGCTGACTGATTCATGCCGTTACTACGTACGCCTGTCAAGGTGTGCTATGTGAGAACGGCTTCACCGCCCGTCGGTGACGTTTTCCCAGAAGGTCTTGGCCTTTTCGAAAAAGCCCTTGTGCTGGGGACAGCAGGCTTCGCCGCCGCCGGCCTCGCAGAACTGGCGCAGCAGATCTTTTTGCTCGGCGTTGAGGCTGGTCGGCGTTTCGACCTGGATCTCCACATAGAGATCGCCGCGGCCTTTCTGGTTCAAAACCGACATGCCCTTGCCACGCACGCGGAAGCGCTTGCCGGTTTGCGAACCTTCGGGGACAGAGATTTTCACGCGCCCGCCGTCGATGGTCGGGGTTTCGAACTCGCCGCCGAGCGCCGCCGTGGTCATGGGGATCGGCATGACGCAGAAAAGATCGGGCCCGTCGCGCTCAAAGAGATCGTTGTCGCCCACATGGACGAAAATATAAAGATCGCCCTCCGGGCCGCCGCGCGGACCCGCCTCGCCCTCGCCTGAGAGCCTTATGCGCGTGCCGTCCTCAATGCCCGCCGGAATGTCGACGGACAAGGTTCGTTCGCGCCGGACGCGGCCCTGGCCGCCGCAATCCGTACACGGATCGGCGATCACCCGGCCTTCGCCGTTGCAGTGGGGGCAGGAGCGTTCGATGGTGAAAAAGCCCTGCTGCACGCGCACACGGCCGACGCCCTTACAGGTGCCGCATTGGGTCGGTCCGGAGCCCGGCTTCGCGCCCGAGCCTTCGCAGGTTTCGCAAGGGACGGAGCCCGGCACCTTGATCTCGGTTTTCTTGCCGCGGAACGCGTCTTCAAGGCTGATTTCAAGATTGTATTTGAGATCGGCCCCGCGGCCCGGCCCAGTGCGCCGTCCGCCGCGCTGGCCGCCCATGAATTCGCCGAAAATCTCGTCGAAAATGTCGGAAAAACCAGCCTGTCCCGCGCCCATTCCGGCGCCGAAGCCGCGCGCAAAACCGTTGGCGCCGCCCATTCCGCCGTTCTGGAAGGCGGCATGGCCGAAGCGGTCATAGGCCGCGCGCTTTTGTTCGTCGGAGAGGACTTCATAGGCTTCGCCGAGCTCTTTAAACTTCTGCTCGGCGGCAGGGTCATCCTTGTTGCGGTCCGGATGATACTGCATGGCGCGCTTGCGAAATGCGGATTTGATCGCCGCGCCGTCGGCGCCGCGCTCCACGCCCAAAACCTCATAATAGCATTGCTGCGCCATTGAACTTCACGCGCCCGGTTGTTCGGGTTTTCTCAACTTTTGGGCCCCTCTCATCCGATCCCCCGATCGGGATTTCAAAAGGGACCGCGTTCATGCCGCGGTCCCTTTTTGTCTCTTAGTCTTTCTTGTCGCCGTCGACTTCTTCGAAATCAGCGTCGACGATGTCGTCTTCTTTCGCGGCGTCGGCGGCGGCGGCTTTCGCCCCGGCGTCGTCTTCTTCGCCGGCGCCGGCCTTGTACATCGCCTCGCCGAGTTTCATGGTCGCCTGCGCAAGCGTTCCGGCCGCGGTGTTGATCTCTTCAACATCGGCGTTCTCGTTCTCAAGCTTTTCCTTCAAGGCCGCGAGCGCATCCTCGATGGCTTTCTTGTCGTCGCCTTCAAGCTTGTCGCCATATTCCTTGAGGTTGTTCTCTGTGGAATGGACGAGAGCTTCGGCGCGGTTTTTCGCTTCGACGCCCTCGCGGCGTTTCTTGTCGGTTTCGGCGTTGGCTTCGGCTTCCTTGACCATGTTTTCGATGTCGGCGTCGGAAAGACCGCCCGAGGCCTGAATGCGGATCGACTGCTCTTTGTTGGTCGCCTTGTCTTTCGCCGAGACGTGGACGATGCCGTTGGCGTCGATGTCGAAAGTGACCTCGACCTGCGGCACGCCGCGCGGCGCCGGCGGAATGCCGACGAGATCGAACTGGCCGAGCATCTTGTTGTCGGCGGCCATTTCACGCTCGCCCTGGAAGACGCGGATCGTCACCGCCGACTGATTGTCTTCAGCGGTCGAGAAAGTCTGAGACTTCTTGGTCGGGATCGTGGTGTTGCGGTCGATGAGACGGGTGAAGACGCCGCCCAAGGTTTCGATGCCGAGCGACAGCGGCGTCACGTCGAGAAGGAGAACGTCCTTGACGTCGCCCTGCAACACGCCGGCCTGAATCGCGGCGCCAAGCGCGACGACTTCGTCCGGGTTGACGCCTTTGTGGGGCTCCTTGCCGAAGAACTGCTTCACCGTCTCCTGCACTTTCGGCATGCGGGTCATGCCGCCGACGAGGATGACGTCGTCAATGTCGCCGGGCGTGACGCCGGCGTCTTTCAACGCCGCCTTGCACGGATCGACGGTGCGTTTGATCAGGTCTTCGACGAGCGATTCCAGTTTCGCACGGGAGAGCTTCATCGTCAGGTGTTTCGGACCGGAGGCGTCTGCCGTGATGAAGGGCAGGTTCACTTCGTAAGAAGAGGTCGAGGAAAGCTCTTTCTTGGCTTTCTCCGCTTCTTCTTTCAGGCGCTGCAGCGCAAGCTTGTCCTTCCTGAGATCAATGCCCTGATCTTTTTTGAACTCGCTCGCAAGATAGTCGACGATGCGAAGGTCGAAGTCTTCGCCGCCGAGGAAGGTGTCGCCATTGGTCGACAGAACTTCAAAAACGCCGTCGCCGATTTCGAGGATCGACACGTCGAAGGTGCCGCCGCCGAGGTCGTAAACGGCGATCTTCTTGCCTTCTTTCTTGTCGAGGCCGTAAGCGAGCGCCGCCGCCGTCGGCTCGTTGATGATGCGAAGGACTTCAAGCCCTGCGATCTTGCCGGCGTCTTTGGTCGCCTGACGCTGGGCGTCGTTGAAGTAGGCGGGAACGGTGATGACAGCCTGCGTGACTTCCTGGCCGAGGAAGGCTTCGGCGGTCTCTTTCATTTTCTGAAGGATGAAAGCCGAGATTTGCGACGGGGCGTATTTCTCGCCGCGCGATTCGACCCAGGCGTCGCCATTGTCGGCCTTGACGATCTTGTACGGCACCATGTCCTTGTCTTTCTGGGCCGTGGGGTCGTCATACGGGCGCCCGATGAGGCGCTTGATGGCGAAGAAGGTGTTTTCGGGGTTGGTCACCGCCTGGCGGCGGGCCGGCTGGCCGATCAGGCGCTCGCCGTCTTCCGTGAAGGCAACCACGGAGGGCGTGGTGCGCGCGCCTTCGGCGTTTTCGATGACTTTCGGCTCTTTGCCTTCCATGACGGCGACGCAGGAGTTCGTCGTCCCGAGGTCAATGCCAATAACTTTGCCCATTCGTCTTTTCTCCGTTGCAAGCGAGCGGTCCATTGTTTTCCGGCCTTTGAAATCGGCCCTTTTGGCGCCGGAAAGCGCCGGAAGCGGACAGCCCCTGTGAGGGTGACAGTTTATGGATGCGGAAATCGGGGCCGAAAACCGGCCCTGAGCCCCGCGTTCGGGCGGGATATAAGTAGGGGATTTCGGCCCCGCAACCCGGGGAAAGCCCTTAGGGGACAAAAAACCCTGATGATTTGGGGGCCTGCATTTACGGTCAGGTAAGGCTGCGGCGAAGAGGCCTTCAGTCGAGCGTCCTGACCACGCGGAACCCCGTCTGTGCGTTCCGGGTTTCCGCGCCCTCGCCGGCCCTCGCCGCGGAGCGTAGGCGCCAGCCTGGCGAGCGCCAGTCGCCGCCCTTGACGACGCGCCGCGCGCAGTCGCCATCGATGCGCGCCGCGCCCGTCGACGGGGCGCCGTTATGGCTCGCATTCCAGCAGTCGAGGGTCCATTCGGCGACATTGCCATGCATGTCGAAAAGCCCGAAGGCGTTGTGGGCGAACTGAGTCACCGGAACCGTCCGTTCCCGGAAGATCGTCGCCTCGGCGCGGTAGGGCTCGCGGCCATTGAAATTAGCGTCCGCTGCGGACAGGCGGTCGCCGAAATGGGTGGCGCCTGCCGTTCCCGCGCGGGCGGCGTATTCCCATTCCGCCTCGCTCGGCAAGCGGTAATGATGGCCTGTCTTGGCGGAAAGCCAGCGCGCATAGGCTGAGGCGTCTTCATAGGAAACATTGATGACAGGCCGGTCGCCACGGCCCCAGCCTTCGTCGTCCGGAATATAATTGCGGCATCCGCCCTCGGCGGCGCAAAGCGCCCATTGGTCGAACGTCGTCTCGCGCGTTGCGATGGCGAAGCGGTAACCGATGTCGATACGCCGCTGCGGCGTTTCTTCCGCCTGCCGGTCCTCTTCGCCGGGGCGCGCGCCCATGGTGAAGACGCCGCCCTCAAGCGCCGCCATGTCAGGACAGCCGGCGCAGTCGGTGAAATAATCGCCGAGATAATCTTCGCGCGTCGTGCTCTCCTCTTTTCTGACTCGCTCCGCGCGCTCCACCGCCGACGCCAGTTCCGCCAGCGCCGCATGGTTGAGATCGGAAACGAGCGGAATCTCATCTTCGATGGCGGCGGCTTCAGCCGCTTCCGGCTGCGCGGGCTTGAGGCTCGGGACAGAAAGAGCGGCGAAAGCTTCCGGCGCGGTTTCGCTTTCTTCTTCGAATTCCGAAGCCGACTCCGTTTCGGCCAGGCCCGGAAGGCTGTCCTCGAAAGTATCTTCAAGCGCTGTCGCATCAATCGCCGAAGCGGTTTCAACGCCTTGTTCTTGTAGGTTTTCTGGCGCTCTCTTCGGCGCCGTTTCATCTTCTGCCGTTTGTGATTGCGCTTCCTGCGTTTCAGGGAGCTGGGCCCCCGGCGCAAGGCGCACAAGCGCGAGTTTTGCCGATGGAGCCGGTTCTTCCGGCGTCGCATCGGGCGCTTCCTCTTGCGCAACCTGTTCCATGGGCGGAGATTCAATCGGTCCGTTTTCGATCGGTTGAGGCCGCGAGCTTAGGGAGCCCGCCATAAAGGAAATCCCGGCGGCGAAGGCGAGCGCCCCGACAATGCCGGCGAAGATCGGCGCCGCCGGGAGAAGCCGTCCGCGCCACAGGGCGCGCGCCGGATGATGGGGCGTAGTTTCGCCGTCTTCTTCCGTGAACAGATCATCGAATGGTTGCGGGGACGCTTTGCCGCGCGCAGTTTCTTCTGGCGCTGTTTTAACCGGCTTCTGCATCAGCGCCTGGGCCTTAAACGGCGCGGAAAGAACCGGTTCATGGTCTTCCAGCTCAGCGCGGGCCTTCAGCGCCTCGATATCGGAAAGAACGAAGCGCCAGCGCGGATCGTCATCGTCGCCGCGCCAGCCGGCGAGATCCATCGGCGTCGCCTCGCGCGACCCGAAAGGCGGCTCCACCCTGCCGATGCTGACCGGCGTCAGGCGTTTGGCTTTCCACGCTTCACGCGCCACCTCGATGAGGGCTGGCTTATCGAGGGCGACGCCGGTCCACAACACCACCACCGCATCGATGCGTCCCGGATCGAAGGCGCCGGGATCGAGCCTGTACCCGGCGCGCAGCAGCGCCTTCGCGATCTTGTCCGCGAAATTCGCGTTGGCGCTCGCCGCAAGCAGCTGAACGACGCCCTTCGCGTCCGGCTTTGGTTCCTGTTGAGGCATCTTCCCCGGTCACATGACCCACAAACGTCAATAGGCGACTCCCCCAAACCGCCAACAATTAAAGCGTGCGCAAGATCGCACGGCGTGTGGGTGAACGACATTACGATGCGTTAAGCAAGGCCGATCCTTCCCGTATATTGTGGAAAACGCCGGAAAGCCCTGTGATCTCTAGCTTTTCGAGCCGTCTATTTTCGCCGCGGCGCGCACAAGATTGACGAATTCCGCGCGGTCGCCGTACGGGTCGTCGCCTTTTGCGGACTGCGCAAGCGCGATGATCTCGTCATAGGAATAACGATCCGTGTAGCCCGCACGTTGCAGTTTCTGCCCGAAGGCGGCGACGGCCGCTGCGAAGCGCGCATCCGGCGGCGCGGCGGCGAGCGATGAAAATCCACCCTCCGTAGGGACCGGCATTTCCATGAGCCGGCTTTCCTCTTCATCCGGCAATTTATAGCGCAGGCGAACGAAAGCGACTTCGTCTTTTGTTCCTGCAACTGCGGGCGCGGTCGCGTAACGCCGATCATCGATCAGCCGCGCATCGGAGCCGGCAAGCGCCAGCTCATAAAGCGCCGTCACCGAGTGTCCCGACCCGATGTCGCCGGCGTCTATGGCGTCATTATTGAAGTCTTCTCGATTTAAAAGCCGGGTTTCGTAGCCGATCAACCGGTATTCCGCGACCACCGCTGGGTTAAACTCCACCTGGAACTTCAAGTCCTTGGCGATCGGGAACAGGGTCGAGCGGAATTCGCGCACCAGCACTTTGCGCGCTTCGTTGAGGGTGTCGATATAGGCGGCGACGCCGTTTCCGGCCTGCGCTAGTTTCTGCGCGATGACATCATTATAGTTGCCTTCGCCGAAACCGAGCACGGTGAGATAGATGCCGCTCTTTCTTTTGCGCGCGACGAAGTCTTCGAGACTGTCGGCATCGACCACGCCTACATTGAAGTCGCCATCGGTGGCGAGAATGATGCGGTTGACCTTGTCTTTCGCGAAGTTTTCTTCTGCGAGGGAATAGGCGAGAGACAGCCCTTCGCCGCCAGCGGTGGACCCGCCGGCTTCCAGCGAATTCAGCGCCTCCATGATTTTGGTTTTCTTGTTGCCGGGCGTCGGTTCGAGCACGACGCCGGCCGCGCCGGCGTAAACCACGATGGAAATGCGGTCGTTGGCCGACATCTCATCAATCAGCAGCTCGACGGATTTCTTCACCAGCGGCAGCTTGTTGTCGGCCTGCATGGAGCCCGAAACATCAAGCAGGAGAACGATATTCGCGTCCGGCGTTACTTCGGGCTGCAGATCGAAGCCCTTGACGCCGATATGCATGAGCCGCGTCCCGGCGTTCCAGGGCGACGGCGTCACCCAGACGGTCGGCGTGAACGGTTCGTCCGCGCTCTTTGGTTCCGTATACTGATAATTGAAATAATTGACATATTCCTCGACACGCACCGAGTCCGACGGCGGCAGCATGTTGTTCGAGAAAATATAGCGGCGCATCACCGAATAGGCGGTGGTGTCCACATCCGACGAAAAGGTCGAGACCGGTTCTTCCGTCGTAAGCTTCACCGGATTCGGATCGGTCTCTTCATATTGTTCGGTGATAGCGGGTTCGGGGGGCGGCGCCATCATTGGGCGCGCAACGCTTGAATAGGCCATAGCGCCTGGCTGCGGGCCTTTCAGTCTTTGCGCTGTGACAATGACGGCATCAGCTTCTGCTGCATCCAGATCCGGCCCGTAATTCGTCGCGCATGATGCGAGCATCGCAATCAAAACAGCGGCGGAGGCCGCCGCGATAAATCCGTTCTTCATGAAATCCCTCTCCGTCCATGGCGCCCGAGGCAACCATGATGCGCGGAAAGGGCGAAAATGCGGCGAGCAGCCCCTTACCAAAAACAATCAGGCGCCGGGAGGGCGGCCCGGCGCCTGACGCGTCGCCGGCGCCTATACAGCGGCGCCGACGGTCTGGCCGATGATCGCGATGACGACGATCAGGGCCGCAAACTGCAGAACGAATTGAACTGAGTTGGACATGGGTCTCTCCTTTGGGTTTCTCCGTTGTTCTCTCTTTCGCGGCCCCCCGTTTTCGGCTTGTAACTGTTAAACGCCGCGTTGACGGTTACGATTTAGCGCTTATATTGTAACCAGTCAACACAATTTTACTGGTTATTCGATGAGATTTTCTCCCTATGCTTGGTCCGAAAAGGACATGATCGGCGGCAACGCCGCCCTCGATTTCGTCAACACCGCCGCCTATTGGACGAGCGGCGATCCGCAGGACCGGCTGGGCGGGCCCGAAGGGTTCGGGAGATGGGCGGAAGTCGCGGGTCTCCTTTACGAAGATGATATGGCGCGGCTCAAAGAAGAGATCGCCGCTGACCCGAAAGCGGGCGAGGACGCGTTCGAGACGGCGGTCGCGCTGCGCGCCGCCTTGTGGCGCATCTTCAACGCCGTCATCACGGAGACGGAAGTCGACGATCGCGACCTCGCGCTGCTCGACGACTGCAAGGTGCGCGCGGCGAGCTATTGCCGTCTGGCGCGCGATGGCGACGGGTTTCGCCGCCGCTGCGCCGACGAGGCGCCGGCGCTGGAGCGCGCCCTGCGCCTCATCGTCGAGGCGGCGGAGGATTTATTGCTGAACGGCCGGCTCGACCGGCTGCACGCCTGCGGCGGCGAGAATTGCGACTGGATTTTTGTCGACACGTCTAAGAACGGCCGGCGGCGCTGGTGCGACATGGCGACCTGCGGCAACGATGCGAAGGTGAAGAAATTCCGTGGACGGAAGAAAAAAGCGGCGTAATTAAAGGTCCCGCGCGACCCGGAAGCCATTGTCGAACTCGCGCGCCTTGACGGATTTTCCGATCCGGTGCGCGGCGCGTAGGCGCCAGCCGCCGCTGTTCCAGGCGCCGCCTTTCAAGACATGTTTCGAGCAATCGCCGCCGGTCGCCGCTGAGCCATCCGCGGGCGCGCCGGCATGGCTTTGCGTCCAGCAATCGGCGGTCCACTCCCACGCATTGCCATGCATGTCATAAAGCCCGAAGGCGTTGGGCTCGAAACTTCCTGCCGGCGTCGTCCGTCCACGGAAGGTTTCCCTGGCGCCGGCGTAAGGGTATTGACCGTTATAGTTCGCCTGCGACGCCAGGACATTCGAACCGAAGGAAAACGGCGCCGACGACCCCGCCCGCGCGGCGTATTCCCATTCCGCTTCGGTGGGCAGGCGATAGGTTTGGCCGGTCTTTTTTGAAAGCCATTCAACATAGGAAAGCGCGTCTTCGTAAGAGACCGAGACGACGGGACGCGCCTCCCGGCCCCAGCCATGATCGGGCGCCTTATAGGCGCAGCCGCCATCGGCGGCGCAGGCGTCCCAGTCGGCGTAGGTGACCTCGCGCGCGGAGAGGGCGAAACCCGTTGAAAACGTCACGTCGCGTTGCGGCTGCTCTTCCGGTTTGGCGCCAACCTCTCTGGCGGGCGCGCCCATGCGGAAAGAGCCCGCCGGGATCGGCGCCATTTCCGGGCACTGGGCGCAGTCGCGGAAAGTGTCGCCGGAGGTTGTTTCCGCAGGCGCCGCTGAAACGGCTTCTTCGGCGCCGGTTTCTTCTGCGCTTGCCTCCTGCGCGCTCACCGCGGCGATGAGGCTGCCCAAGGCGTCCGCATCTTGAACACCGGTTTCCGTAGCGGCCTGCGTCGCGGCAGGGGCGTCGGTCGGGGCGCTGTCTGAAACTTCTGCGTCCTCGCCAGGGAGCGAAGCAGGCGCGGCGGGTACGACAATTTCCGTAGAAGGTGTATTTTCTGCTGTGACGCTCAGCGACGCGAGGGTCGAGGACAACTCCCGCGACGGATTCGGGACGATGTCCTTATCAACCGGCGCTGCCGCTGTTCGCTCCGGCGCGACCGGCGCCGGGCCGGGCAACACGATGGGGGCGAGGAGCGCGGTGAGGACGGTCATGCCCACGAGCCCCGCCGTCGCGCCGATAGCGACCTCTCGCGCGGAGAACCGCCGCTTGTGCTTTCTCTGCAAAAACGCCGGCGGCGCAGTGAGGGGTTCGTCGATGGGCCGGGCGTTCGATGCCCTTTGCGGCGCCAGCATTTCTGCGGGCGGCCTCCACAGACCCTCATCGCCGTTGAAGCCCGGCTCGTCATTATGCGGCTCGATCGCAGGGGCCGCCCAGACATCCGCGTCCGCGAGCCCCATGCGCTTGGCCGTGAGCTGAATTTCCTCCAGCACGAAACGCCAGCGCGGATCGTCGGGCGCGCCGGTCCAGCCGGAAAGATCCACCGGCGGCAGATTCTCAAACCCGCCCGGCGGACGCGCCCCGCCCACCGCCACGGGGATCAAGGCGCCGCGCTCCCTGGCTTCTTCGGCCTGACGGTGAAGGCGCGCGAGTTTCGCCGCCGCGTGGGTCCAAACCACGATCGCCGCTCCATCCCCCATCGGTCGAGCGCTGGCCCCGAGATCGCCCTGATCGGCGCTGACCCGGGTTGCGGCATGACCGGCGTAAGCGAGCGCGGCGGCGATTTTCGCGCCCAGCGCTTCGTCCCGGGGAGCGTGAAGAATGGAAATCGGCGACATCGGCATCTGAAGGGTTAATCGTTTCTAAAACGCGACAATCGAGTTCGCTCATGGGCTGCGGCCTGAAGGGCAATCGCCCTTCTAAGGCGAATCGCAGCGAAAGGCCGAGAGGGTTTAGCTAAAAACTTTGCAACAAACACTTGTGGAAAAAGCTGCGGCGCCCGCAGCTTCCCTAACGGGTTTGTTCCTGATATGTTCTGGTGAACAGAGGGAGAGCCCCGCATGGTCGCTCAGATAACCACCTTCGCCTTTCACGGCGTCGACGCCCGGCCGGTGACCGTTCAGGTCCAGCTCACCAATGGCAACAGCAATATTTTTTCCGTTGTGGGCCTGCCCGACAAGGCGGTTTCCGAAGCGCGCGAGCGAGTGCGCGCGGCCCTCTCCGCCGTGGGCCTCGGCCTGCCGGTGAAGCGTATCACCGTCAATCTGGCGCCGGCGGACCTTCCCAAGGAAGGCAGCCATTTCGATCTCGCCATCGCCCTCGGCCTCCTGATTGAAATGGGCGCCGCGCCTCATGACGCCGGGGCGGGCTTCGCCGTGATGGGCGAATTGGGCCTCGACGGATCCATCGCGCCCTGCGCCGGGGCGCTGCCTGCCGCGGTCGCTGCGAACGCCATGGGGCTCGGTCTCATCTGCCCCGCGGCGAGCGGCGCGGAGGCGGCATGGGCGGGCGGCGACGCCGCGATTTTGGCGCCGAAATCATTGATCCAACTCGTCAACCATTTCAAAGGCGCGCAGGTTTTGTCGGCCCCCAAGCCCGGGGCCCTCGAATCCCCTGCGGCCATACCCGATCTCGCTGATGTCAAAGGCCAGGAGACCGCCAAGCGCGCCCTCGAGGTGGCAGCCGCGGGCGGGCACAACCTCTTGATGGTGGGGCCGCCGGGCGCGGGCAAATCCATGCTCGCCGCCCGGCTCCCGGGTTTGCTGCCTCCCTTGTCGCCCAAGGAAATGCTCGAGATCTCCATGGTGCAGTCGCTGGCGGGCCTGCTCGAAGGCGGCCGGCTGACCCGCGCCCGGCCGTTTCGCGCGCCCCATCATTCAGCATCCATGGCCGCGATGATCGGCGGCGGCGTGCGCGCCAAACCGGGCGAGGCGTCGCTCGCCCATCACGGGGTCCTTTTCCTTGATGAACTCCCTGAGTTCTCGGCGCCGGTTCTCGATTCTTTACGCCAGCCGCTGGAGACCGGCGACGTGCTGATCGCCCGGGCGAATTTCCATGTCCGCTATCCGGCGCGGTTCCAGCTCGTCGCCGCCATGAATCCCTGCCGCTGCGGTTACGGCAAGGCGTCGGGCCGGGCTTGCGGCAAGGGCCCAAATTGCGAGGAGATCTATCAGTCGCGGATTTCCGGGCCGCTGCTCGACCGCATGGACCTGACCATCGAGCTTCCCGCCGTGACGCCCGCCGACCTGGCTGCGCCGGCTTCCGGCGAGACGACGGCAACCGTTGCGGAACGGGTCGCAGGCGCGCGCGCGGCTCAAACCGCCCGCAGTGGCGAGGGCAAATCGAATGCGGCGCTCTCCGACGCCGAACTTACGAAAATCGCCGCGCCCGATCAGGACGGGGCGAGCCTCCTCGCCCGCGCGGCGGAGGCGCTCGGTCTTTCCGCGCGCGCCTATACAAGAACGCTGCGGGTCGCGCGCACCCTCGCCGATCTCGACGGCGCCGGCGGCGTCAAGCGGCGTCACATTGCGGAAGCTGTCAGTTTCAGGAAAGCATCGGAACGCAACGCCGTCCCAGCGGTCCCGCGCGCCGACGCGATCCCATAACGCTTTGAGCCTGCGCGAATTTCGGATGAATTTATCATCCTAATTAACCAAGTCCATCAACCATTTTTCAAGGCCAAGAGACGATGCTGAACCCAGTCTGCGTAACGGGGTTTCACTGTCAATGCCGCAAGCTGGATCGCACAAGAGCGCTTCCTCAAATTCCATCCGTGAACTGATCGCCGTCTGCGATGGCGATGGCGTCATCCGTTTCGTCTCGCAGAGCTTTGCACGCTTTTTCGGCGCGCCCGCCCCGTCATGGCATGGCCGCGCCTTTGCGCCCGGCGGCAATGCGGCGGAACCCGGCGCGCCGGCCGCCTACCGCACGGAAGCGCGCGCCGGCGAGCGCGCCTTTATCGTCGACTGGACCGAGACCGTTCTTTCCGGCGGCGAGCGCCTTTATGTGGGCGCGCCGCAAAGCGCCGGCGCCGATACCGAGACGCAGGGCGGCGACAGCGGCAAAGACGGGCCGAAGCTGCAATTTCTCGCCACCATGAGCCATGAAATGAGAACGCCCCTCAACGGCATTCTCGGCATGACATCGCTTCTCCTCGACACGGGGCTGGCGCCCAATCAGCGCGCCTACGCCGAATCCGTGCGCGAGTCCGGCGTCGCGCTCCTCGCGCTCATCAACGACCTTCTCGATTACTCGAAGCTCGAAGCCGGCCGCATTGACATCGAACGTTCCGCCTTTTCACCGCAGACGCTGATCCAGTCGGTCGCCGAACTTCTCTCGCCAAAGGCCGCCGACAAAGGCATTGAGATCACCGCCTATGTGGACGGCGCCGTGCCCGCCGAACTTTACGGCGACGAAGCGCGGCTCCGCCAGGTTCTCATCAATCTCGCCGGCAATGGCGTCAAATTCACCGATGAAGGCGGCGTCGGCATCGAGGCGAGGCTCGTCTCCGCAGAAGACGGGTCCGCTCAGATCGCCTTTTCCGTGCGCGATACGGGCGTCGGCATTCCCGAAGACAAGCAGGCGGCGATCTTCGATGAGTTCGCGCAAGGCGACGCGTCCGGCGAACGCAAACGCGAAGGCGCAGGCCTCGGTCTCGCCATCGCCCGCAAAATTGTGCGCGCCATGAACGGCGACATCTCCCTCGCGAGCCGCCCCGGAGAAGGCAGCGCCTTTACGTTCACTGTGGAACTTGGCTTTGACGGCGACGCGCCCGAAAAGCCGCAGCCCTTTGAAACCCCCGTGATCGTTGCGACCCGATCCGGCGTTCTTTCGCGCAGCCTGCAATTGCAGCTGGCCGCCATCGGCGCGGAAAACGTCATCGCCGTGACGACGCCCGCCGCCGCCCTTTCCGCCATGGGAGATCATCCGGGCGCAGTACTTCTTTGCGACATCTACATCGCCGGTGAAAGCGCGCAGCCGCTGGCCCGCAAGGCGTCGCGGTCTTATGTTCTCCTGTCGCCGCTCGCCCGGGGCCGCATCAACGAGCTCCGGGAGGCGGGCTTCGACGGCTATTTCATCAAGCCGATCCGTCAATCCTCCTTACACAAACAATTGGCTGACGATGTGGAGGGGGCGCCGGCGATGAAGGAGCCGCAGGCTGCGCCCGCCGATAAGGCAGACCCCGCGCCTTCCTCCGGCGCCAAGACCTTCCGCGTGCTTCTCGCCGAGGACAACCAGATCAACGCCGTCCTCGCCACCACGATCATCAAGCGCGCCGGCCATCTCGTCGACATCGCCAATAACGGCGCCGAAGCGGTGGAGGCCTGCGAAAACGGCGAATATGACCTTATCCTCATGGACATGCACATGCCCCATGTGGACGGGCTCGAAGCCACGCGGCGCATCCGCAAACTGGCCGGCCCCATGCGCAAGGCGCCGATCATCGCGCTCACCGCCAACGCCATGGCCGCCGACCGCCAGAAATGCCTCGCCGCCGGCATGGACGACTTTTTGTCGAAGCCGTTCGAGCCATCGGACCTCACCGCGCTTCTGACCAAATGGGGCGGCTGCGACAGCGAATGGAGTGAGGCTTCGTAACAGTCCTCAGCTTAACGCATCTCGCCTTTCTTTCGTCGAAAAACGCCAGTAGCGTCGCGCGCCATGACTGAACCGCAAGCCGCGCCCGATACGGGCGAGAAGAAAACACTCCTCGGATCGCTATCGGCGTATGTCCGCGCGCGCAGCCTCGTCATGCTGCTGCTCGGTTTTTCCGCCGGCCTTCCGTTTTACATGATCTACCAAAACCTTTCGCTCTGGCTCGCCGAGGCCGGCGTCGAGAAAGGCGAGATCGGGCTGTTCGCCTGGACGGGCTTTGCGTTTTCTTTCAAGTTTCTGTGGGCCCCCGTTGTCGATCGCGCCCCAGTGCCCCTTCTCGAAAAACTAGTGGGACGGCGTCGCGCCTGGATGGCCGCGGCGCAGATCGGCGTGGCGCTGACGCTTCTCGCCATGTCCATGGCCAATCCCGCCGGCAATTTGTGGATTGTCGCCGCCATCGCCGTCGCCATGGCCTTCGCCGCCGCGACACAGGACATCGCCATCGACGCCTGGCGCATCGAGGCCGCGACCGATGAAGAACAGGGCGTCATGGCGGCGATGTATCAATATGGCTATCGCGTCGCGATCATGGTCGCGGGCGCCGGGGCGTTGATTGTCGCCGACAACATCAACTGGCCCGCCGCCTATCAGACCATGGCGCTTCTGATGGGCGTCGGATTTCTAACGGCATTGTTCGCACCCAAGGTTGAGGTGCGGGAATATGTTCCGCCGCCCAAAGCCACTTTCAGCGAAACCTTGTCAAAGTCCGTCATCGGACCGTTTCGCGATTTCTTCGAACGTTATGGCGTTCATGCGCTCGTCATCCTGCTTTTCATCGCGCTTTTCCGAGTGCCCGACTTCCTCATGGGATACATGACCGGGCCGCTTTATATCGACCTCGGCTATGACAAGACGACCATCGGCGCGATCCGTTCCGGCGCCGGGCTGTTCGCGACCATGGGCGGGGTCTTTTTCGGCGGGCTTTTAGTGTCGCGTGTCAGCTTCAAATGGAGCCTTCTCATTGGCGTTCTCGGACAGTCGCTGACCAATCTGATCTATAGCTGGCTGGCGCTTTCCGACGCGACGACCGGCGGCCTCGCTTTTGCGGTCATTGTCGACAACATCGCCTATGGCGCGGCGGGGACGATCCTCATCGCCTATATGTCGAGCCTGACAAACACCGCCTTCACAGCGACCCAGTACGCGCTTTTCAGCTCGTTTTATGCCCTGCCCGGCAAATTCGTCGGCGGGTTTTCCGGCTTCATGGTCGAAGGCGTCGGCTTCGCGTGGTTTTTCGCCATCACGGCGCTGGTGGGGGTTCCGGCGGCGATCCTCGTCTTCTTCCTGAAATATTCAGAAAAGCGCTTCACCATCGACCGCAAGGAAGCGACCGCGGAACTGACCGCCGCTGACTAAACCGTTCTAATTAACCCGCTGCGAGACAGGCGTTGAGATCGGGCTTTTCGGTGTTTGACGTCGTCGCCGTTGCATCCACATGGGTGACCTTCGGAACGCCCAGTTCATCCGGGTACAGAATGACGATCAGCGTGCAGGTCGTCAGCGCATAACGGCGGTACTCGCCGGTTCCTTCACGCCGGGTCAGGGCCGGATTGCCGAACATGTCGTCCAGCTTTGCGGCGCCTGCGCCCTGAATGTCGCCAAGCACATAAACCGGAGCCGCTGGCGCGGCCGGCGTTTTTTGTGCGGGTGACGCCTTTTGTTCCGGCGCCGAGGCGCACGCGGCGGCAAGGAGCATCGGCATAAGCGGCGTCAGGCGGCGTGTGGTTTTCATGGAACTACTCATAGAGCGGCATCAATAACCGATGATTAAGCCCGCCCCCGCATGTCATCAAGCGGCTTTCCCGTGACAACGCAGAAAGGCGGCCGGGAAAGCCGTTCGGGTTGCGCGCCCCTCCGCCGCTTCCTATAAGCGCCCGCGACGATAAATCTCGCCAAAGGAAATTTCATGACCGCATCTCTCGACGTCATCGGCGTCGGCAACGCCATTGTCGACGTTCTCGCCAAGGCGGACGACGCCTTTCTCGCCGCCCATTCAATCCCCAAAGGCGGGATGATCCTTATCGACGAGGACCAGGCGAGCGAGATCTACGGCGCCATGGCTGCGGGCGTTGAAATTTCCGGCGGGTCGGCCGCGAATTCCATCGCCTGTATTGCGTCGCTCGGCGGCAAGGGCGGTTTTGTGGGCAAGGTTTCGGCCGACGCGCTGGGCGAGATTTTCCGCCACGATCTGCGCTCGCTTGGCGTCGAGTTCGATACGAAACCGTTGGAATCGGGTCCCGCCACCGGCCGCTGCCTCGTCAACGTGACGCCGGATGCGCAACGCTCCATGACCACTTTCCTTGGCGCCGCCGGCCTCGTTTCTCCGGATGATATCGACGACAGTCAGATCGCCCGGGCAGAAATAACCTTTTTTGAAGGCTATCTTTTCGAACAGCCCGTGGCGCGCAAGGCGTTCGTGCGCGCCTGCGCTATCGCAAAAAGCAAAGGCAAGCGCACGGCGCTGACCCTTTCCGACGCAAGCTGCGTCGACCGCCAGTTCGACGAGCTGCAGCAATTCATTCCGCAGCATGTGGACATCCTTCTCGCCAATGACCGCGAGGCGGAAACCTTGTTCGGCTCTGATGACTTGAACGTCATCGCGGAAAAAGCGCGCAAGCTTTGCCCGCTCACCGCTGTGACGCTGTCGGAAAAAGGATCGCTCCTGATCCCGCGCGACGGCGACGCCGTGAAGGTGGCCGCTGTAAAACCGGAAAAACTTGTAGATACGACCGGCGCCGGCGACGCCTATGCGGCGGGGCTATTGTTCGGACTGGCGCGCGGCTTTGAGCTGGAGAGCGCCGGGGCGCTCGGCTCTCTGGCGGCGAGTGAAGTCATCAGCCATTTCGGGGCCCGACCGGAACAGTCTTTGAAAGCGTTGGCGGAAAAGGCGGGGCTTCTCTAAGTCCCAGACGCCTTTTGCAAGATTTCGCCATAGACAGCGGTGGCCTGCGCTCGGGTTTCCTCGAGCGAAAGCCCGGTGTCGATGATATAATCTGCACGCTGACGTTTTTCGGCGTCCGGCGTCTGCAGCTTCAGGATCGCCTCGAATTTCGCTTCGGTCATGCCGGGGCGCGCCAGCACGCGCTTGCGCTGCACCTCCGCCGGAGCGCTGACAACAACGGTCGCGTCGAAAAACTTTTCCGTTCCGTTTTCGAACAATAGCGGAATGTCGAGCACGACGGCGTCGGCCCCCGCCTCGGCCGCGGCGAGCATAAACGCTTCGCGGTCTTGAGCGACCAAGGGGTGGACGAGCCCCTCAAGCTTCGCCAGCGCTGCCGTGTCGCCAAGAACAATTCTCGCAAGCGCTGTGCGATCGACGGCGTGGTCTATCACCGCGTCTGGAAAAAGGCTCGCGACAGCGTCAACCGCCGCGCCGCCTTTTGCATATAATCTGTGTACGGCGGCGTCAGCGTCCCAGACCGCGGCGCCGAGATCGGCGAACATTTTGAGGACTGTGGATTTTCCCATGCCGATGGAGCCGGTAAGACCGATGCGGATCACGCCCTGCCTCGCCGTTTCAATTCTTTCACAAGCTCCGACCGCAGGTCGTCATCGACAATCGCCTCCCCGCCGAACCACATGCGGAAGCCCGGAACCGCCTGATGCATGAGCATGGCGAGGCCGTCGACGGTTGCATGGCCTTTTGCTTCTGCGTCTTTGAGGAGCGCGGTCTTCAGCGGCGCATAAACGATGTCGGCGACGAGAGCGGAAGGATCAAGCCCGCTCAAATCAAGCTCGAGCGGCGGCTGGCCGGTCATGCCGAGGCTGGTGGTGTTGACCAATACGTCAATATTTTCAAGCGTTTCCAAACGCTTTTCCCAGTCGATAACGGCAAGGTCGAAAGCGGCACCCAACTCTTTTGCGCGTTCGAGGGTGCGATTAGTAATGCGGATGTCGGTCAGTCCTAGATCCTTGAGTGCGAGCACGACTCCGCGCGCCGCGCCCCCGGCGCCGAGCACCAGCGCAGACGTTCCGGGCTCAGCGGTTTTTTCCTGCACCGCCTCTGCAAAACCGGTGATGTCGGAATTTTCCGCTTTCGCGCTGTCGTCTGAAAAAGTCAGCATATTCGCTGCGCCTGCGGCCTTGGCGGTTTCGCTCGCTTCGCCAGCGTAACGCAGCGCGTGTTCCTTATGCGGGATCGTCACATTGACCCCAGCGAAGCCTACAGCGCGCAAGGCGTCCATGGCGCGGACGAAATCGTCATAGTTGGCAGGGACGTCTATGGGAATGTAATGGCCTTCGATCCCGACGCGCTTCGCCCAGATCGTGTGGATGATTGGCGACAGGGAATGGCTCACCGGATGTCCCGCGACGCCAGCGAGAATAGGCGTTTTTGGAGGATCGCCCGCCATCAGAATTGAATCGCCCCTTCCCGGCGCAACAGGTCGAGAAGCGGATAGAGCGAAAGGCCGAGGACGGCGAAGTGATCGCCTTCGATGCGCTCGAAAAGACGGCTGCCGAGCTTTTCAACCTGATAGGCGCCGACAGAATGAAGAATGTCAGGCTCGCAGGCGGCCAGATAGGCATCGATTTCCGCCTCGCTCAATTTGCGCATCACCAGCTTCGGGCGATCAAGATTGCGCCAGATGATGTTGCCATTGCGGGCGACAGCGATGGCATTGATCAGCGTATGCGCAGCGCCTTGGGTTTCCACCAGCCGGGCTTTCGCCTCCTCCATGCTTGTGGGCTTGTCATAGGCGCGCCCGCGGAATTCCATGATCTGATCGGAGCCGATGACGATGGCGTCGGTTTTCGCGGCCACATCCATGCACTTCGCCTCGGCGAGCGCCATGGCGAGGCTTTCAAGGTCGAGGCCATCGCGTTTGCCCTGCTCCTTGATGATGTCCTCGTTGACATCGGGCTTCATCACTTCGAACGGCACGTCCGCAGCGGATAGGATCGCGCGGCGGATGGCGCTGCCGGAAGCGAGGATGATGCGGGGGGCGTCGGTCATTCTTTCTATTGGTTCTGCCGGGCTGAGAGCTTGGTAAGGATCGCGGCCGCCGTCTCCTCCACCGATTTTCGCGTCACGTCGATCACCGGCCAGCGATGTTTCGCAAAAAGCCGTTTCGCGCGCAGAACCTCCTGACGGATCAGTTCAAGATCGGAGTAATCCTCAGCGGCGTCACCTGCGTTAAGCCCGCCAAGGCGGGATTCCCTGATTTGCGAGAGGCGCTCCGGGCTCGCCACCAGGCCAACGATGAGAGGCTTTCTCAAACTGAAAAGTTCCTGCGGCGGGTCAGCCGTTGGCACAAGCGGGATATTCGCCGCTTTGACGCCGCGGTTCGCCAGATACATGCAGGTCGGCGTCTTCGATGTCCGGCTGACGCCCACCAGCACCACATCCGCCGTCTCGAGATCCCAGGTCATTTGCCCGTCATCATGGGAAAGCGTGTAATCGAGCGCGCCGATACGCTTGAAATACGCGTCGTTGAGCTCATGTTGGGCGCCGGGCCGCGCAGTCTGTTCGAGACCGAGATAATCCTTGAAAGCGTGAAGCAGCGGATCGAGAACGGAGATCGCCGGCGTCTGCAATTCACTGCAGCGTATTTCCAAGAGCCTGCGTAGCTCCGGATTGATCACGGTGTAGAGGACGAGCCCGGGAGACGCTTCGATCTCCGCGAGCGTCTTTTCCATCTGCGACCGCGACCGGATCAATGCATAGATATGCTCGAGCGGTTTCGCGGCGGCGAATTGCGACGTGGTTGCTTTCAGCATGGCGTTCAGGGTTTCCCCGGTCGAATCCGAAACGAGATGCACATGGAAAAAGGTCGCGATCGGCTGCGATTTGCGCGCCGCGCGTTTTTCCTGCGCCTTCGTCGTCGTTCCTGTCATCGCCTGCTTGAACTTTCCCTGAATTCAGACCTGTCCTGTGGAACTATAGGGGAAACCCCGGGGTTTCTGCGACCCGCTTTTCAGGCGCGCCCAAAACTCCCGAGTCATACCGGTCTGGCGCCCAGACCCCTCTGCAAAGTCATACTGGTCATACTTTCTTCACCACAAGGGCAAAGTCCACGGGATGAATCCAGTTTCCGTAGTCATCCCCGCAAAAATTCCGTTGATGGATGCGGCGTTTGCGACGCTTTTCAACATCCATCTGATCTTTTATTCCTCAGGGAAAATCCTGTGGGTCTCCTTACGAAATTCATCGGATAAACGCCGCCTCTTCTCTTTTCCCCGGTTTCCCGCCTGACTCTTCATATTAACCCTTTATTAAGAATCCTTTATAGAAGGTTAAGAAGGACCGTTCGCAGCTTATGACGACAGACTCCAAATTCCTGCGAACCTTTGAAGGCGAAATCTTCGCTTCTCCTCCAATCTGGTTCATGCGGCAGGCGGGCCGCTATCTCCCGGAATATCGGGAGCTTCGCGCCAAAGCCGGTTCTTTCCTCGATCTGTGTTTCAATCCCGAGCTGGCTTCGGAAGTGACCTTGCAGCCGTTGCGGCGCTTCGATCTCGATGCAGCGATCCTCTTTGCGGATATTCTCCTCATTCCTCATGCGCTGGGACAGAAGCTGAGCTTTGTTGAGAATGAAGGACCGCGGCTCGAGCCGCCGGTTTCCATGAAGGATCTTGATGCATTTCGAGAACGCGATGTCGTAAAGGGCCTCTCAGCGGTCTTTGATACGGTGTCGAAGACGAAGGCTGGTCTAGCGCCGGATAAGGCGCTGATCGGCTTTGCAGGGGCTCCCTGGACCGTTGCGACCTATATGCTGGCCGGGGGTCCGATGAAGGATCCCGGCGTTTTGAGGAAGCGTCTCTACCAAGAGCCGGATTTCGTCGACGGGCTCATCGACATCCTGACGGAGAAGACAGTCGATTATCTCCTGGCGCAGATCGACGCGGGTGCGGACGCTGTGCAGCTTTTCGACACTTGGGCCGGCGGCCTTCCTTGGCCGGTCCTCGACCGCGTCTCAATCCGGCCCCTCGACCAAATTTCAAAAGCGATCAAGAAAGCACGGCCGCATGTGCCGGTGATCCTGTTTCCTAAAGGGGTCGGGGAAAAGGCGCTGGATTATGCGCTGCTTCAGGGCTGCAACGGGTTCGGCATCGACTACGCCATGGACCCCGCCTGGGCGCGAGCGAACCTTGCCGAGCGCGTCGTCATACAAGGCGGGCTTGACCCCTTGTTGACGATCACCGGGGGCAAAGCCATGGAAGACGCCGCCGAGACCTATCTGAAGCTTTTCCACGACGTTCCCTATGTCTTCAATCTCGGCCATGGCTTCACGCCGGAAACCCCGCCGGAAAATGTGGCGGCGCTGGTGAACTTCGTCAGGAGAAACGGCTGATGGGGGAATTCCTCTCCGGCATCTATTTGTGGATCAAGTCCGCCCATCTGATCTTCGTCATCGCCTGGATGGCGGGGATGATGTATCTGCCGCGGCTCTTCGTTTACCAGCACCAGTCGGAGAAAGGCGGCGAGGCTGAGCGCTATTTCATCCAGATGCAGCGACGGCTGTTGAAAGGCATCATCAACCCTTCGATGACCCTTGTCTGGGTCTTGGGGATTTTGATGCTGATTGCCAATCCGGCGATCCTATCCCAGGGCTGGTTTCATGTGAAGCTGACCCTGGTCGTCGTCGTCTCGGCGATTCACGGTTTCTATGCGTCATCGCGCCGGAAATTCGAAAAGGGCGAGCGCCCGCGCACAGAAAAATTCTGGCGCATCATGAACGAGGTTCCGTTCCTCGCCCTCATTGTCATCGTCATCATGGTGATCGTGAGACCTTTTTGAGGATCTCAGCGCGGTTGACCCCGTTGGGGAAACGTTCCGCCGAAAGTCCTGTTTTCCAGGAAAGCTCCTCGCGCTAGCAAAACTTTCCGCAATCTCGGGAGGAAGGCATGAAGCCTGCTGGAACCATATTCGCAGTCGCTATGCTTGCTGCAGCCCTTTCAAGCTCTGCATTGGCGGAAGATGCGCTTCTGCCTGACGTCATCAAATGGGGCGCGAGCGCGGCTGAAGTGGAAACGGCGCTGGAAGGCAAATGCGCAAACGGTTTTATCAATCGCCCCATCGATCCGCCATTTCTCCCCAATAACCCCGTAAAGCAGGTCCAAATCGATTGCGACGGGCTGGAGTTTCTGGGCGCGCCCCGTTGGACCGAGTTCGTTATCGGTGATGACCGCTTGCAGATGGTCTGGATCATGGTGGAAGCGGACGACAAGCTTGCCGCCATTGAGGCGCTGAAGGACGCGTATGGGGCGCCGTCACATGAGACGCCGATGTTTGTTGCTTTTACTCAAAACCGCGCAGCCTGGCGCGAAGAGCCGCCGGAATTTCTTTTTTACAGCAAAGAACTCGCTGAACCGATGAGCGCATGGTTCGATAATCCGCAATAAAGATCGCACCGGAGGGCGCTATTCGATGCGCTGGAAGGCCTGCCAGTGATCGTTGATGCGGCAGAAGGCAGAGACATCGCCGGCGCCCTTGTTTTCCTCAAGCCAGTGAAAAGCCGCGTCGCCGCATTCATCGAAGGCCCGCATGTTTTCCGCAGCCTGCGCGAAAATCATGGGCTCGCTGAAATAAACGAGGCTCACCGTGTTCCAGTGATCGCCGGATTGGTAGCGCCACAAGACCACATCAATCTCATCTTTCCCGGTGTCGCCGATGGGAAAGAAATCGATAAACTCCACCGGAATATCGGCGCGGAGAAATTCCAGGAAATCCGCATCCATGGGATCGGCCTTCGCAGGATCGCGCGCAGGAATGCGCGTGAAATCCTGATAAGGACCGGGATAGGCGGCGCGGACCGACTGTAAGAGACCTTCATTGGCGTCATAAAGCGACGCAGCGTCGAGCAACGTATGGCCCGGCGCATCGCGGCCGCAGGCGGCGGCGAGAAGGGCGGCGGCGATCGCCGCAACTGGAGATATGGACCTTGGACGACCCATGGCGGCTCCGGCTGGACGGTCCATTACAGACGATAACCGGTAAACAGGTCTTAAACATGAAAGCCGCAGGAAAAGCGTGTTTGCCGCGTCCGCCCTTGATCTCGATCATTGACGGCGGGGACTTTTCGCCTATATCGTCCTTCAACTTTCCTTTTCAGCGCCGCCCGGCCCGAAAGCCGTCGCCCGCGCGCCCCGTAATTCCATTGCCGGCTCCCTCCGTCCGCCCCGTCCGGGGCGGCTTCCTTCCCGATTGAGGCCTTTCCATGCTGCCCAAGACCATGACGCTCGACGAGCTCAAAGAAAAAACCCCCGCGGAGCTCCTTGCTTTCGCCGAAGAGCTTGAGGTCGAAAACGCCTCCACCATGCGCAAGCAGGATATGCTGTTTGCAATCCTCAAAGAGCTCGCCGATCTTGAAGTTGAAATCCATGGCGGCGGCGTTCTGGAAGTCCTGCCTGACGGGTTCGGTTTCCTGCGCTCTCCCGACGCCAATTATCTGGCGGGTCCCGACGACATCTATGTCTCGCCGAACCAGATCCGCCGCTTCGCGCTTCGGACCGGGGACACGGTGCAGGGTGAAATCCGCAGCCCCAAGGACGGCGAGCGCTATTTCGCGCTCCTCAAAGTCCACACCATCAATTTCGAGGAGCCGGAAAAAGCCCGGCACAAGGTGCACTTCGACAACCTGACCCCGCTCTATCCCAATGAGCGGCTGAAGATGGAGATCGAGGACGAGAAGACCAAAGACCTTACCGCGCGGGTTATCGATCTCGTCGCGCCGCTCGGCAAAGGCCAGCGCGGCCTTATCACCGCGCCGCCCCGCACCGGCAAGACCGTCATCCTCCAGAACATCGCGCATTCGATCGCGACAAACCATCCGGAATGCTATCTGATCGTGCTCCTGATCGACGAACGCCCGGAAGAAGTGACCGACATGCAGCGCTCGGTGAAAGGCGAGGTCGTCTCCTCGACCTTCGACGAGCCGGCGACGCGTCACGTTGCGGTCGCTGAAATGGTGATAGAGAAGGCGAAACGCCTCGTCGAACATGGCCGCGATGTCGTGATCCTGCTCGATTCCATCACCCGCCTCGGCCGCGCCTACAACACGGTGGTGCCGTCCTCAGGCAAGGTGCTGACCGGGGGCGTCGACGCCAACGCCCTGCAGCGGCCGAAACGCTTCTTCGGCGCCGCGCGGAACATCGAGGAAGGCGGCTCGCTCACCATCATTGCGACGGCGCTGATTGAGACCGGTTCGAAAATGGACGAGGTCATTTTCGAGGAATTCAAGGGCACCGGCAACTCGGAGCTTATTCTCGACCGAAAGGTCGCCGACAAGCGCACCTATCCCGCGATCGACATAGCGAAATCCGGCACGCGGAAAGAAGACCTCATCACGCCGAAGGGCGACATGCAGAAGATCTTCGTCCTGCGCCGCATCCTCGCGCCCATGGGCACGTCGGACGCCATCGAGTTCCTCATCGACAAGCTGAAGCAGGTGAAATCGAACCGCGATTTCTTCGACTCGATGAACACCTAACCCGTTCAGTATCCCGCAACGGTTCCGTCCTTGCGCATTTCGGTCGCGCCGGAATAAACGCCGGTTTCCGGGTCGCGAATGATCGCCTGATAGCCGCCGAAAACAAGGCCGTTATCGACCATGTTGACCTTGTGGCCCATCGCTTTGAGTTTCGCGACGGTTTCCGCCGGCACGCCAGGCTCAATATCGATTTGTCCAAGAGGGTCGCCGTCTGGACCGGCTGATGTGCGACCGCCGGAATGATGGAAGCGTGCGGCGTCGCCCGCCTCCTGCACATTCATGCCGTAGTCGATCATGTTGACGAGGACCTGAACATGGCCCTGAGGCTGCATGCCGCCGCCCATGAGGCCGAAAGACATGAACGGTTTGCCGTCTTTCATCACGAAAGCTGGAATGATCGTATGAAACGGCCGTTTTCCGGGCGCATAGGCGTTCGGATGATCAGGATCGAGAGAGAACAATTCGCCCCGGTCCTGCAGCATGAAGCCGAGCCCGTCCGGCGCTAATCCTGAGCCCATGCCGCGATAATTGGATTGGATCAAGGAGACCATCATCCCGTCCTTGTCGGCGACAGTGAAATAGGTGGTGTCGCCCTCGCCGTCGATGGACGCCGGCGGCGTTCCCGGCGCGGGATCGGTCATCGCCTTCTTGGGATCGATCAGCGCGAAACGCTCTGCGCCATACTCATCGGACAACAGCCAGTCGATGGGAACATCTACAAAGGCTGGATCGGCGTAGAACTTCGCGAGGTCTTCAAAGGCGAGACGTTTCGCCTCGACCATATAATGAAACACCTCTGCGGATGCGCGCGGCCATTGCGTCAGATCCACGTTTTTTAAGATGTTGAGCATCTGCAGCGCTGCGAAGCCCTGACCGTTGGGCGGCAATTCGCACACGTCATAGCCTTTGTAGTCGACGCAGCCCGGCTCCACCCATTCGGCTTCATGCGCGGCGAAGTCTTCATAGCGGAGATCGCCGCCAATGCGCTTCATATAGGCGTCGATGGTTTGCGCGATTTCTCCTTCGTAAAAGGCTTTTCGGCCTTTTTTGGCGAGCAGCCGATAGGTCTCAGCGAGGTCCGGATTTTTGAAAATCTCGCCGGCCTTCGGTGGACCATCGGTGAACCAGATGGCGCGGGCATTGTCGAACTCGTCGATCATCGGTTCAAGTTCTTCAAAGCGCGCAAGATTGTATTGCATGTAAAAGGCGATCACCGGCGAGACGGGAAACCCGTTTTCCGCGTAACCGATGGCGGGTTCCAAAATCGTCCGCATGGGGAGCTTTCCGAACTTCTCATGCAGCGCGAACCAGCCGCTCGCAGCGCCCGGAACGCTCGCCGGCAGATGGCCGAGCGGGGGAATGCCCTTGCCTTCGCCCATGATCGCGGCCGCTTTCGCCTTGGTTTCCTCAAGCGTCCGGCCCATGGGCGCGCGGCCGGATGCGTTGAGGCCGTAGAGCTTTTCGGTCTTCGGGTCCCAGACGATGGCGAAAAGATCGCCGCCGAGGCCGCAGCCCGTGGGCTCCATCAGCCCCAGCGCGGCATTCACCGCAATCGCAGCGTCCGCAGCGCTGCCGCCTTTCTTCAAAATGTCGATCGCGATCTGGCTGGCCAGGGGATGGGCTGTCGCGGCTATGCCATGCTCCGCGTAGACGGGGCTGCGTGACCAGTCCGCGTCAATCGGGCGCCCGCCCGCGCCGAGCGTCGGCTCTTGCGCAAGCGCCGTGCTGGCGCAGGCGCATAAAAGCGCGGACAGAAAAGCCGCCTTGCTGATTATGAAAGCCATGATGCGTCCCCTCCGGTCTGGACCAGACCGGAGGCTCGCATGTGTCATCCGGAGGGACAAGCCTGAGGCGCTTTCCGCAGCCTGCCTATCCCATAAACAGGATTGCGCGCAGGAAATAGGACGCGCCGGCGACGACGATGAGACCGGACAATGCGAGCGCCGCGAACCAGAGAAGCCGCCGGGCGAGCGGCGCCTGCTTTTCATCCTCCGTAGGCGGAGCAACAGGTTTGAAGGGATCAGCCATGATAGCCGTCGCCGGGCTTCACTTTTCCCCAGAACAGGGAGTAGACATAGACCGTGTATATCAGGATCACCGGCAGCATGACCGCCGCCCCGGCGAGCATCAGCCCCAGCGCATTGTCCCGCGCCGCCGTCTCCCAGATCGTCTTGGCGAAGGGAACATTATAAGGGACGAGCGAAATGGCGAGCCCGAGATAACCGGTGAGAAACACACCGGCGCTTAAAAGATAAGGCCGCCAGTCAGGCGCCTTTTCCGGCTTCATCACAATGTCGCGCCACAGCCAGGCGATGAGGCCTGCGGTAACGATGGGGATCGGCGCGACCTTGATGAATTTCGCAAAGTCGATTGCATCCATGGAAACGCCCCAGCGTTCGGTGACGCGCGGATCGATGGAGAGGGTCGCAAGGCTCACCGCCGCCATGGCGAGCGTCGCGCCGAGCAGCGCCCGGCGCGCCCACTTGCGCGCCCCTTTTTGTGTTTCGCCTTCGGTTTTCAAAATCAGCCATGAAGCGCCGAGGAGGACATAACCGATCACGACGGACGCAGCGGTCAGAACCGAAAACGGCGTCAGCCAGTCGAACGGTCCGCCCGTATAAGCGCGGCCTTCAACTTCGACGCCCTGCACGAAGGCGCCGAGAATGAGTCCCTGCATAGCGGCCGCCGCAAACGATCCGCCCGCGAAGGCGCCGTTCCAGAACCGTTTCGTTGTTTTACGCACCGCCTTGTGCCGGAATTCGAACGCGACGCCGCGAAATATCAGCGCCGCCAGCATGATGATCACGGGCAAATAAAAGGCGGGCATCAGGATCGCATAGGCGAGCGGAAACGCCGCAAAAAGCCCGCCGCCGCCAAGCACCAGCCAGGTTTCGTTGCCGTCCCAGACGGGCTCGATAGTCGCCGTCATCATGGAGCGCTCTTCCTCGTCATCGGCGAAGTGGCAGAGCATGCCGACGCCGAGATCGAACCCGTCGAGCAGCACATAGAGCATGACAGCGACGGCGATGAGCCCGGCCCAGATCAGCGGCAGATCCATGGTGCGCCTCCTCTTCTAGCCTTCGTCTTCGGCGGTTTTTGCGGGCTCGTCGACGGCGCCCATGGGCGACCCCGGCGCCCGCCGTTCTTCCTCCGGCGGTCCCGCGGGCTCGTCGTCAAAACCCCTTGTGGCGATGCGGCCCATATAGACGACGCCAGCGGTGAAAACGATGGCGTAGACGATCATGAAGATGAGCAAGGTCGCGCCTACCTGTTCGGCGGCGACGGGGGCGACGCTATCCTCTGTCCGCAACGCTCCGTATACGGTGTATGGCTGGCGTCCGACCTCGGCCGTAACCCAGCCGGCGATGACCGCGACAAAGCCGAGCGCGCCGCCGGGGATTGCGAGCCAGTGGAAAAGACCGGGCGCTTGAATGCGGTCCCTGCGCCACAGCCACAGACCCCACCAGCCGATAGCGAGCATTCCGAGCCCTGCGCCCACCATGATCCGGAACGCCCAGAAAGTGATGAAGACCGGCGGCCGGTCTTCCTTCGCGAAGTCCTTGAGGCCGCGGAGCTCCTCCGCGCCGGGGAAGAGATAGTCGCTGGTGTTGGGAATCTCGAGCTTGAAATGCGTTGTTTCGGCGTCTTCATCGGGGATGCCGAAGAGGATCGTCCCTTGTTTCTCCGACGTCTCCCACCAGCCTTCCATGGCGGCGACCTTCGCGGGCTGGTGATGATGCGCCACCTCGCCGGACCAGTGGCCGGCCCAGATCTGCAGCGGCATGAGGAGCGCCAGCGTGCCCGCCGCCATGCGCATCTGATAACGCGTCGGCTGTGTGACCCGGCCGCGCAACACCTGCACCGCGCCCGCGGCCATCACCACGGCGGCGGTGGTGATATAGGCGGCGAGCATCATGTGCACGAACCGCGACGGAAAACTCGGGTTGAAAATCACCTCGAGCCAGTCGGTTGCGTAGAATTTCCCTTCGGCGTCGATGGCGTAACCCGCCGGCGTCTGCATCCAGCTATTGGCGGAGAGAATCCAGAAAGCCGAGATCGTCGTGCCGATGGCGACAGCGCAGGTGGCGATGAAATGCAGCCGCCGTCCGACGCGCTTCCAGCCGAACAGCATGACGCCGAGAAAGGTCGCTTCGAGAAAGAACGCCGTAAGCACTTCGTAACCGAGCAGGGGACCGATGACCGAGCCTGCCTTGTCGGCGAAGACCGACCAGTTGGTGCCGAATTGATAGCTCATGACGACGCCGGAAACGACGCCCATGGCGAAGGCAAGGGCGAAGATCTTCACCCAGTGCAGATAGAGCCTCAGGAAAACGTCGCGTTTCGTTTTCAGCCAGAGCGCCTCGCACACCGCCAAAAAGGAAGCGAGCCCGATCGTGAAAGCGGGAAACATGATGTGAAACGCGACGACAAAGGCGAATTGCAGCCGCGACAGGATCAGCGCATCCAGTTCCATGAAGAGGCCCCGTTGCTGTGGCCTCCTGTCTACGCTCTTTCAGGGTCGAGGCAACCGGCGCAGGACGCCGCAGGGACGCGATGCCGCGCCTTTTGCGGCGGTCATTGGTCGGTCATGAACTCGCGGAACAGCGCATAGACGTAGCGGTCATGGGCGCCGACGGGAAAGCCGGCCATGAACTGTTCTTCAGTCAGCCATTTCTGAGCGAGGCCTTCTTCGGGCGGCCAGACATTATCGGCGCGATCACACAGATAGGCGCAGCATATGATTTCGAGCCAGTCGAGATATTTATGGTCGACCGCGCCCTCGAGGGTCAGCGCCTGGACGATGGCGCTTTCGTTGAACTCATTGGATACGTTCAGCCAGACTTTCTTCCGTCGCGCCATCCACAGTTCCTCAAGCTTCTTCGCCCGAGGCGGCGGGTCCCGCATCATGCTGTAGCCCGGCAACCGCCATTCATAGCCATGGGATAGCCCGCGCGGGTCGGGTGCAAATCGGTCCGAAGGCGCGGCGACGCCGGGAAGATCGTGGCGTTCCACAAGGATGTTCGATTCCTCGTCCAGGACCAGACAAACGCAATAGACGGCCTTGGTGATGATGCTTCGCGGCGCAGGAATCGAAACGCGTGGCCGCTTGCGGTTGAATTTCCAGCCAAGAAAATTTTCGATGTCGTCCATGGCGCAGTCGGCCTGTCCGCGTACGAAGGCTTCCTTGTCATGCAGCGCCGCCTCGATGATCGGCTTCACCATCTTCTCGTCGAGTTTTCTAAGCGTGCGTGAGAGATGACCGAAGCCCAGAATCGCGTTGCCGCGCACATAGGTGTCCGGATGTGCGGAGAGCGCGATGCAGATCGCTTCCACGACCACATCGTCCGGCGGATACATGGATAGGTCGATGGGCATATACCGCAGATAATCAAGCGGCGTTTTCACGGGTTCATCCTCGACGGGTATTGTCTGGTCGTTTTCGGTCATCACTGTTCTTTTCGCTAAAGCGCGCCGCGTGTGACTGCGTAAAGCACGCGCTCAATGACGCCGACGATTTCCGCCCGGTCTTCGGTTTCATGTTTCTGAAGCAGCGTGCTGGTGAAATCGCCTTCGTAAAGCCGCATCACGAAGCGGCCGCCCGGTTCGCCTTCCGGATACCAGCCGAGATCGAGGAGGCGATTGCGGCGCTCATTCTTGAGTTGCAGAAGCGACTCTTTGAGAAGGGTCCAGGCGTCCGGATGATCGATGTCGACTTCGCAAAAGGAGTTATAAGAGACCGTCCAGCCTTCGGGGATGCGCAAGGACTGTAACGGCTCGTCATTTGCGAGCGGAATTGCTGTAAGGAGCCTGGCCATTATTCGCCGCAATCCATGGGCGCGTCGAGACTGTCGCTGGAACAAGTCAGGCGCGTATTGCAGATTTCCTTGACCTTGAAGGCGAGCCGGCCGTCGAGGCTGCTGGCGTAGTTTCCGAAAATCGCGTGGTTGGCGATGGGCCGGAAACCGTCGCGCCAGCCGAGGTTGAGCGCCGCGAGATTGGCTTTCAGCGCCGCCACATCCTTTTCATCGCCGCCGCCGGTTTTGAGCGTCAGCAGCAACTCCTCCACGACGCTGAAATAGGTGAGAAAGGCGGCGATGCGCGGGCCCAGATCCCGCGCGGTCGGCGCCGGCACGGCGAGCATTTCGCGCGCGAGCGCCACGCGCAGATATTCCGTATGGTGATCGCCTTGCGGATCCCAGATGTCGCTCTCGAGCATCTGGCGGATCATGGGTTTCAAATCGAGTGGCCGTTCCATGCGCGGCAGAAGCCGCCCCATGCGCGGGATCAGGTCTTTCATCTGTTCATGGAGGAACGTGTAGGTTTCAAGGCGCTTCGCCTCATCCGTCATCGCTGTGGCGGCCTCCACGCGCTGCGCAGCCGTTCCTGTAAAGGCGAGGAAATGCTTGTCGAGATCGTAATAGCTGTCCTTGAAATAGGCGTAGACCGCCGCTTTATGCACCCATTGGGCGTCATCGCGGCAGGCCTCGATCTCCGCTTTCTCGACCCCGTCAAAAACCGGCTGCGCCGACGCGGCGAAGGGCGCGAGGGCGGTGACAAACGCGACAAAAGAAAAGCCCCGCATGCATCCCCCTCAATAATAACCCGTGCCGTAATAGGTCGGGTTGGAAATGCAGGGACGGCCGTTCGACGTCGAATCGAAAGTGCCGGAATAGGAGGGCGTGCTGCCGTCCGTGTACCAGGTCATGTTGTAGCCGGCCCCGCCATTGGCGTAGCTCGGACAGTAGTACACATAGGAATAGGAGTTGGCCCCGTAATAGCGAAGCTGCGCGCGCTTCCGCTCCAGGCACACGCTGTCATAGCCGACGAATTCGTCGTCATTGTTGTAGACCGAACAGATTTCATAATCGCCGTCGGATAATTGCTGCGCGCTGGCGGCGGGCGCGGCGACGAATGAAGACGCTACAATGGCAAGCGCGGATATAACCCTGATCATCAGCATGCGTATCTCCTGTTTGCATGACCAGTTGGTAATGCGAATGGGGCGAGAATGAGGCGAGAGCCTGTTTAGGACAGAGAATGTGGTTGCCTTGCGTAGATTAACTGCGTCGCGATCAATGCGGGGCCCAAAGCGCTTTTGCGCATTCAGCGGGCGTGGTCTAATTGATCTTCATATTCGCGGGGTCATTCGCCGGAACCGCACAGATGCCGGTCTCTTCAAGTCTTTCCGTATCAAGATAGAAATAGTCGCTGATATACATAAAGTCGGAACCGGGGCATTGCCCTAGCGCGGCGTCGCGCAAAATCGCCAAGGCGGGCCGGCCTTTCCGGAGATAGGGCGTCGCGCTGGATATATAACCGGGACCGCTCGTAAAGATTTCACGGCGCAGCAAAATGGAATAAAAAGAATGCGTCCCACGGTAGGCGCCGTAGTGTTCGAAGGTGTCAATGACGCCGTAATCCAGCGCCTCAAAATAAATATTGGCGCTCGTGGGGCTGTTCTGGACGACGAGAAGGGGCTCGCCATTATTGTCGAAAACGACCTGCGCAAAAGACGCCCCATATCCATAAACGCGGTCTGAAAAATATATTCCATAGGCTTTATCCGGCTGTTTAATAATGCATCTAGGAACAGAATCTCGGAGGCCCAACTCTGCTGCGATTGTGCCATCGGGCCTTTTTAAATAACAAGTATATTGGTCGTCTTGCACGGCAGTAAGGGTCGCTGTCCGATACGCCGCCATGGGATCGGGCTCGGCCGGCTCGTTTTCCTTCTTGCGGTCGAGCGCGGTGATGTAGCTGGAAAGGCGCGCCTCTTCCTTCGCCGCGGCCTTGTCAAGCGCCTTGATGCGTTGGAGCTGTGCGGCGACCAGCGTTTTTTCTCTTTCGCGCCATTCTTTTGTGAAAGCGCCGCCCGGCGCGGTCTCGACGATCAGCGCCTGCCATGAGTCCTCATAGGCTTTCAGTTGCTCCGCAGACGGATTCTTTTCCGGGAGGAGGGGCAGCCGGCGCATGGCGTCGTTCTTGCGGTCGGTCCAGCCTGCCGTTCCCTCCCCCTCGCGCGCCGGGAAGTCTGCGAAATAGGCTGCCGTTCGGGCCCGCTTGAACGCCGCGGATTTCTCGCGCCAGGCGCGTTTTTCCGCGCGTTTCATGACCGCGACGCCGTTAAGGCTCGCCTTGAGCGCGGTCACTTCGGACAGCTTGAGCCCGCCAAGCGCGACCTGTTTCGCGTCTGCGGCGCTAAGCCATTTGCCGTTCATGGCGAGGCAGGCGTCTTTGTTGCCGGAGTCGGGCCCCTGAAACCGCACGCCCGCATCGGGGAGGGCGCAAAGGAACTTGTCCCAGGAGGGGCTGCCCGCAACATTGAAGCCGCTGCGCCCGTTCTGGGCGACAACGCCGGCGTCGCAAAGAACCGCGATGGTTTTCGAAGAGCCGAAACCGTATTTCGTATCGCGCGGATCGGGGCCGGAGGCGGCGAGGAGGAGATTGTAGATCTCGATCTCGCTTGGCTGCGCGCGCTCGATCAGCCGCGACCCGTCGCTTAAGGGATCGATCTCCATGCTCGCCTGATCGGTGTTCTTCCAGCGCGCGGTGCAGTTGATGACCGGCTCTCCGAGGAGGTACCAGACCGAGAATTTTCCATCGAGATAGATGGCGCTTGCGCTAACGAAATCCATGCCCTCGCCGGCGTCGCCATCTGACGGCATGTAAGAGGTTTCCCAAGAGAACCGTGAAGGCGTTGGCGCCGCGGCGTGAGCTGCGCCCGTGAGAAATGAGGCTAAGAGTGCGAAGATAATCCGTCGCATCACCAGTCCTCGATAATCTCATCAAGCTCAGCCGCGTCGGTGTTGTTCGCGTTGAGGCCTTCAAAATAATCTCCGCCGGCCGAATCCTGCGGGCCGTCATCGCCGCCCGGATTGAGGCCGGCGATTTTCTCCGGAATATCCGAAAGGCCGGTGCGGGAAACGACCTCGCCGATCAGGAACAAAAGTCCGCCGAGGATCAACGGAAAGCCGAAGATCGCGAGCGCGACCGACGACCATTTCCCCGCGCCCGTTAGGAGCCGGAAGCCCCGATAGACGAAATAATAAAGGAGAAGGCCGAGGGCCGCGCCAATTAGCGCCAGCCATAAAGGCGGCTCTTCAATCATGCGCGCGCCGAGGGCCACAGAGCCCAACGCGATGAACGCGCAGACGATGACGATCAGGAATCCCTTACCGGGATTGCGCGACGGCGCCGTTTCCGGTTCGGCAGCGTTCATGCGTGGGGCCCCTCTTGTTTTCGCCGCACGCAAACGCTCGGCACACGGACAACATCACCCAGAGATTGATATTTTGTAACCCGGTTTGTGGCGCGAATGTGGCTGGCTGCTGATCGGCGTTGCCGCCCCTCGGCGCACCCTCTAGGGTTGTGGGGCCGAGCCAGAGGAGAAGCCCCATGCCATTGAAACTCATACATTTTCCGATGACGCGCAGCCTGCGCGTCGCGTGGGCGGCCGCCGAGCTCGGCCTCGATCTTGAGATCGAGACGCGGGTGTTCGACCGGGCGAAACTGAAAGAGCCGGACTATCTGAAGCTCAATCCGTTGGGCAAGACGCCGGTGTTCTTCGACGGGGACAAGAGGATGATCGAATCCGTCGCGATCATTGAATATCTCGCCAACAAATACGCCGGGGGAAAACTATCGCGAAATGCTTCGCATGCAGACTATGCGGATTATCTCCAATGGATGGAGTTCGGCGAGGCGGGCATGGGCGGCTATGTGGGCCAGCTTCTCGGCCACTCAATGCTGTTGCCGGAAGAGTTCCGGATCGAATCCATGCGCCTGTGGGCCGAAGGGGAAATGAAAAACTGCCTTGCGTTTCTCGAAAGCAGCCTTGGCGATGAGGGCTATCTTCTCGACGAATTTTCTCTCGCCGACATTTCCGTCGGGTACATTCTTTTCCTGGTGAAAATCTCCCGCAATGGCGCACTGATGGGTGAAAAGACCGCCGCTTATTTTGCGCGGCTTACGGAACGCGACGCCTGGAAACGGGCATCGGCGCTGAAACCTTAACCCTAAAAAAGAAAAACGTTGCAGCATCTCCCCACGCTGCAACGTTCCTCCCCCTGAGAGCTATTCGGCGGCCGCCGTCTGAAACGGCTCTCCCCGGCGCGCCTTGTGCCGGGGTATGGCGAGTCTTCGGCCGTATTGATTGTAAAAATTGGCCATCGAAACGAGGCGCGCCCGCTTTTAAAATTATCCCGGCCAAATATATAGACATCTATTAAATAGGCGTCTATATAAGGCTCCGGGAGGACACGCTATGATCACCAGACGAGCTATATTATGGACGGGGATGGCTGGCGTCGCGCTAGGGGGGGCGGGGCTTGGCGCGCTGCTGCACTCGGATTTATCAAAGGCGCGGGCGCCCTGGCGCGAGGCCGGAGAGAGTTTCGGGGACCCGCGCCTCGACTCGCTCTCCTATGCGGTGCTGGCGCCCAATCCGCATAATCTGCAGCCATGGCTTATCCGGCTCGATGGCGAGGATGCGCTGACGCTCTTCTGCGATGGCGACCGTCTGCTCCCGGAAACCGACCCTTATGGCCGGCAGATCGTCATCGGTCTCGGCGCGTTTCTGGAGCTGTTGCGTCAGGCCGCCGCCGAGCAGGGCTGGCGAGTTGAGGCGACGCCGTTTCCCGAAGGCGAGCCGCAACCGGTTCTCGATGGGCGGCCTGTCGCGCGCATTGTTTTTGCGCGCGATGAGGCTGTGGCGCGCGATCCGCTGTTCGGTTCCGCGCTGGATCGGCGCACGGTGCGCATTCCATTCGATGAGAGCCGGCCCGTGAGTGCGGAAACGCTGAACCGCCTTGACGGCGTCTTGCGTCCCGGCGACGGCGAATTCGAGTGGGTGAATGACGCCGCCAATGTGGAGGAATTGAAACGTCTGTGCCGCGACGGATGGCTGGCGGAAGTCGGCGCGCCGGGGCCGCATCATGAATCGACGCGCCTTACGCGGATCGGCGAAAAGGAAATCAACGCATCGCCTGACGGGATTTCGCTGGCGGGGCCGGTGATGGAGGGGATGCGTCTCGCAGGAATCCTCACCCGCGAGAACATGGACGATCCAGCGTCCGCCGCTTATGGGGAAACGATCAAATTCTATAATGGTCTCATTGACAGCGCCATGGCGTTCGGCTGGCTCTCGACGGCGGATAATACGCGTACGGATCAACTGCGCGCGGGCGCCGGCTGGGTGCGCCTGCAGCTTGCGGCCACCAAGCTCGGCCTCGCCATGCAGCCGCTCAGCCAGGTGCTCCAGGAATTTCCGGCGATGGCGGAATATTATGAGGAAATTCATGACTTTACGGGTGTCCATCTGCCCGCGAGGGTGCAGGGCCTGTTCCGTTTCGGTTATGCGAAATTTCCTGCGCCGGCGCCGCGCTGGCCGCTAGCTTCGCGCATCGTCACTAAGGAAGCCTGAGGCGTGAGAGAAAATCGCGAAGCCGAAGCGGGTCTTCCCGGCGACCCGGCGCTCTTCAAGGCTCTGACGGAAATGTCGATGATTGCGAGCCTCGCCGATCGCGCCTTTGAGCGGGCGATGCCGGGGCGTTTGACCGTTGCTCAGTTCGGCGTGCTCAACCGGCTATTGCGCATTGAGGGCGAAGAGACCGTGGGCGAGCTTGCGGCGGCGTTTCAGGTAGCGCAGCCGACCATGTCGTCCACTGTGAAAAAGCTGCTCGACAAGGGCTATGTAAGCTTTACTCCGGACACGGAGGACCGGCGCGTCAAACGCGTGACGGTGACGAAAGCTGGCCGGGACATTCGCATGGCGGCGGTCCAAGCGATCGGGCCCGGCGTCGCAGCGCTCGAGGAAGCGACGGGCGGAACCGATTGGGAAGGTCTCTTGCCGGTGTTGAAGCGGCTGCGCGTTTTCCTCGACAATACGCGGACCGGGCCGGTCTAGCGGGCCGGAAAGGCTTTCGGATTGCGCAGGATCGCGGCGGAAAAGAGCGCGACCAGAAGCCCGACCGGAAAGATCTCCATGAAGGTGATGGGCAAGCGGTAGAGCGGGTTTTCATATTGCTCGGAAAACTTCGCCATATCTTCTGTCAGCTTCTGCAATTGTTCAAGGCTCGCTCCCGCCGCCTCTTTCTGGGCGATGATGGCTTGCGGGTATTGCTCTACAAACGCGTAATCGGTTGCGGCGAGGTTGATTTCCCAGCCGATGACGTAAAAGACCCCCGCGACTGCAGCGATAGCGAGGCCGAGCCCGAAGGCGGGGCCGAATTTGATAACGCCGCCAAGTTCGCGGTCGCGATAACGCTTGACCCCGATAAAAATGAGGACCAGCGCCAGCAGCATGATTGTGTAGCCGAAAAGCGCGCTGCTGGAGCCTTCGCCGAGCGTATCGGTGCTATTGATGCCGAGGCTCATGACGGCGATGGTGATCGCGCCCGAGAGGGCGCCGTAAATGAGGGCTGTCTTGAGCATGATGTGTCCCTTTCCGCTGTTTCTATGACGCCGAAGGCGGTTCGAAAATCGCCAGTTGATTGCCTTCCGGGTCCGTGAACCAGGCGAATTTGCCGCCCCCGCCTGGCGCAGCGGCGGGAATCTCCACCGGCCCAACCGTGACCTTGCCGCCCGCCGCCCGGATCGCGTTGCAGCCAGCGTTCACATCCGCGACCTCCATATAGATCATGACGTAATTATGCGGCTCATGGCCGAGGGCGGTCACCGCGCCGTCGATGCCCCGGCCGGCGCCGGTCTCCATCTCGGTGTTGAACGGCGCCTCTTTCGGGGTCCAGCCGAAGACCTTTTCATAAAAGGCGACGGTCTTTTCCCGGTCGCGGCAGCCAATATCGAAACGGATGACGGGTGCGCCCATGCTTTTCTCCCTTGTTGCAGCATTTCGGTCTTCAAGGTCGCGCAAAATGGGGCCGCGCGCCATCGTCCGAAAGGGTGAAATCGCAAGATTTCAGCGGCTTAAGGGGGGCTTAGGGGATCAGCGCCAGCTCCCGCGCTTTCTGCACGGCCTGGGTGCGGCGTGAGACTTCGAGCTTTTCGTAAAGGCTCGAGATTTGCGTTTTCACCGTGTTGGGCGAGACATTGAAGCGCCGCGCGATCTCCTTGTTGGAGAGGCCGTCGGCGAGGGCGGAAAGGGTTTCGTGCTCACGCTCGGTAATGCCGAGAGAGGAGAGCGCCGCCCGGTTCACCTCGAATGCGGGCGGCGGGGATTTGCGGGTCAGCCGCGCCCCCGCCCAAGCGCCCAGCGCCGTGAACGCCGCCGCCATCAGCACCAGATAGATCTCGCCTGCATAGACCCGGGTTACATATTTGAATTCGAGCCAGGCCAGCAAAAGCGCGGCGAGGGCGAGACCAAGGGCGTAAAGGGCGATGGTGCGTTTCATGGGACGACATTCTGCCCAAAAGCGGCGCGCCGCTCCAGTGGCCGTCAGCTAGGCCTTAGCTTTGGGGCGCGTGGGCGTCGATATCGGCGAGCTGGGCGGCGAGCGCTTTCTGAAAGGCGGGGCGGGCTTCTATGCGCGCCTTATAGGCGCCGAGGGGCGCGAAGCTTTCCACAAGGTCCGTGTGCATGACGATGCGCAGGACGGTTGTCATGGCGATGTCGGCTACAGTGAACCGTCCGGCGGCGATGAACTCGCGATCTTTCAAAACGGAAGCGAGATCGCCGAGGCGCTTTTTCGCGATTTCCTCCACCCCGTCGCGTGCGCCCTGATACCAATCCTTGTCGCGATGGAAACGGTCATGCATGACAATCGCCTGTAATTGTGGCTCCACGCTGTTGAGCGCCGCGAAGAGCCAGGTCGTCATTTCGTTTTTTGCGTCCGCCTCCGCCGGCGAGAGGGCGGCCGACTTCGTTGCGAGATGCAGCAGGATGGCGCCCGTCTCGAACATGGTTTTCCCGCCTTCCTCATAGACGGGAATCTGTCCGAAAGGCTGGAGCGCGCGCCAGTCCGGGCCGTCGCGGCCCATCAAAGGAACGAACTTCATCTTGTAGGGAAGCCCCGCCTCCTCCAGCGCCCAGCGCAGGCGCAAATCGCGCAGGAGACCCCTTGCGAAAGGCGGGACCCAGTCGACGGTGTGAATGGCGATCATGGCGTAACCTGTTCTATTCTTCTGCAGGGGCCGGCGCCGGTGGGCCGGTGAATTCCGCGTTGATTTCGAAGGAGACGAGGTCGCCGACGCCCATGGTCGTGCCTTCCGGCGGCAGGCCGTGGGTGAAGCCGAAATCGGAGCGCCGTAACGTTCCGTGTGCTGAAAAACCGATCCGCGCATTGGGATCGTACGGCGGATAGCCGGCATAGCCGCCGATGAATTCCGCCTCCATGGTCACCGGCGCGGTCGCGCCGAGCATCTTGAGCTCACCTTCGACGGTGGCGATGCGGTCGCCCGTCAGGGTGACATTGGTTGATCGGAAAGACATACCGGGATGGGCGCGGGCGTTGAACCAGTCAGGTCCCATGAGTTCTTCATGAAACCCTTCCGGCGGCGCCGGGATCGTCAGTGAGGGGACCTTTATGGATGCGCTGACGCTCATGCTCTCCGGGTCTTCCGGGTTGAACTCCAGCGTTGCACCGAAGTCGGAGAAAGAGGCGGTGTACATGGAGAAGCCAAGATGATCGATCTGGAACACAAGGCTCGCATGGGATTTGTCGAGGCGGTATTCGCCGGCGGGAGCCGTTATTTCCTGCTTAGGCTGAGCGGCTTGCGGGGCCTCGGCGGGCTTTCCGCAGGCGGCGGCGAAACAGAAGGCGATGGAGGCTAGGCCCTTGTATTTCATATGTTTTCTGTGTAAGTGACGCCGCATTCGCCAGCGTCGAAGGCGCGGCCGGCGGCCTGAAGCGCGGCGTAGGCCTCGCGCGGCCGGTCGGTGGCGATGATGTCGGCGCCCTGGGCCGCGATATCGGCGTAAAGCGCCTCATAGCCGGAGCGGGCGATGTCATTGTCGATGGAGTCGGCGCCGCCGAGGGTTCCGAAAATCACTTCCACCTTGCGGCTGTTGAGGATCGAGAAAAGGCGCGGGCGCGGATCCTCGATCCCGGTGAAGCCGAGAAGGCGGTCGTCCGGTATTCCGGCGGCGACCGCGCGGTTGAGCTCCGACTGGGATTCGAGGGACAGCGAGATCATCGCGCCGGGAAGGAGGCGGTGGAGTTTTTCCGCCGACGCCAGGGAATAGGCGATGAGGATCACGCGAGTTTCGGCATCCTGATTTTTGATTTCCGCGATGACGTCCTCATACCGGGTCGATTGCTTGAAATCGATTTCAAGGATGGTGCGTCCGTCGGCCCAGCGAAGCGCGTCTTCGAAACGCGTCGGCGCAAACTCCGTCTCGCGGCCGTCATTGTCTTCAAGACGCAGCCGGGCGATCTCGTCCCAGGGCATGACGTCCGCCGCGCCGCGCCCGGTGGTGGTCCGCTCCAGCGTGTCGTCGTGATGGAGATAGAGGACGCCGTCCGCCGACGTCGCCACATCGATCTCCATGATCGCCGGCGTATCGGCCAGGAGCGCCGCCATGGTCTCAAGCGCATTTTCAGGATAGCCGGCATGAGGCCCGCCGCGATGGGCGGCGATGAGCGCCGCGCCCTGACCTTCCAGGCAGTCGAAAAAGGCGTTGAGATCGCCGCCGGGATCGATCGACCAGCCGGTTATATCACTCTCAAAGTCCTCAAAATGCGAATCCTGAACTTCACACGCGCAAAGCGCGATCTGGAAACTCAGCGCGGCCAAGATCATGTTTCTCATACGATCATACAATAGAAAAAAGTGCGATCTGTCATGACCGCACTTTTCACAACTCGTCCATTTTTAGTTTTGGATCAATCAATCGGCTTTTAGAACATCTATTCACTTCTTATAAAAACGGCAGTCTCAATTTTTTCGAAAGCGGTCTGATAGATTAAGGGGTCAAGTATTTGACGATCCTGTTTTGATTTTTGGCCATACCAAGTTGAGGCTTCTGTTCCGGTTAAAAAATTTAAGCGCACACGAGTGAGCTCGGTCGAAACACTTTCAACGAAAGCGGTCGCACGAGTTTGTGTCGTATAACGGTTGCCAGTTAGCAGCCAATCTCTGTGGGAATCAGATGCGCTAAAGGCAGTAATAAAGCCCGTCTCTTTGTCAGCGCTTTCGACAGTATAACCGAGGTCTTGAAACACCGACATAACGCTAGAAAAAGCTACTTCCTTATCGGTTTCTAATTCTCTAGTTTGAAGCGCTTGTAGCTCAAGCGGTGTAAGTTCGGGTTTCGCATTACCTGCGCAGCCTGCAAGAAATACGAGAATTGAAATTAGTACAGCATTCCTAATCATTGGGCCCCTCCTTAAAAGTTGCTTTCTCTGCTGCGAAAATCACTCACGACGTCATTTTCATCGAATTTGATTATTAGAGTGATCATTCGAGATGTTTGAGAAAAGCCAGCTGCCTGACTCGATTCGCCGGCTATAATGATCGTCCAGTAGTTACTCGACGAGCTTGATTGCGCTATTGTTGCCGCCCTTTGGTAACTCCAAACTTCGCGCCCAGAACCGTCCCTAGTGGTGATGTTAGGAGCTCCGAAAGTTTCCAGAACTTCAGTTTTGGTTGTCTCACCGACTACAAGGTTCATTTGAACATTGCCCTGCGTCAACGCACTATTGCGATTGTCAACGGGAGTTGGTGCTGTTGCGCATGCAGATATTGCCAATAAGCTCATTGGCACAATAATTTCTCTGAATTTCATTTATTACCCCACCGTAATCTTGAGGGTAAATTATAATGAAAATAACATCACGCAAGTATAAATACTGCGTGATGTTATCACGTTCCAATTCCATGCAGTTTTAGGGCGTTATCACGATCGCCCCGGCGCTTTTGCCGCTCTCGAGCAGGCGGTGGGCCCCGGCGACGTCGCTTAAGGGGAAACGGTGCTCGATCTTCGGTTTCAAGGCGCCCTTGGCCACCATATCGAACAACGTCGCCGCCATGCAGGGCAGGCGCTCCGGCGTCGCATAGTGAAAGAGCGACGGCCGCGTGAGGGTGAGGGAGCCTCGGCGCATCAGCTCCAGCGGCGAGACTGCGGGGACGGGCCCCGACGCATTGCCGAAACTCACCATATGGCCGCGCAGGGAAAGACTGTCGAGCGACGCCTCGAAGGTCGCGGCGCCCACGGAATCGTAAACCACCTCGACGCCGCGCCCGTCGGTGAGGCGGCGCACTTCGCTGGCGATGTTGTCCGTCTGTGTACGGATGATGACGTCATCGGCGCCGTTTTCCCGCGCGACGGCTTCCTTTTCGGGCGCGCCGACCACGGCGATGACGCGCGCGCCGAGATGTTTCGCCCACTGACAAAGCAGGGTGCCGACGCCGCCCGCCGCCGCATGGACGAGGCAGGCCTCTCCGGCTTTCAACGGATAGATCTGGCGCACCAGCATCTCGACGGTGAGGCCTTTCAAGAAGATCGCCGCCGCCTGTTCGTCGCTGACGCCGTCCGGGATTTTCGCGCATAACACCGCCGCGCCGTTGGCGCGCTCCGCATAGGCGCCGGAGGAATGGAGACAGGCGGCGCGGTCGCCTGGCGAAAACCCCTCGACCCCGTCGCCCACGGTCTCAATGACGCCCGCCGCTTCCGAGCCTAAAACCGCAGGCAGTTCAACGGGATAGAGGCCCTTTCGCTGATAGATATCAATGAAGTTGAGGCCGATCGCCTTGTGGCGGAGCTGGATCTGGCCGAAGCCCGGGGCGGGCAGATCATGTTTGCGCATGGAGAACCCTTCCGGGCCTCCATGGTCGTCAAGAAAAACGGCTTTGGTCATGATGCTCCCGTTCCGCGTAACGCTCCCTGCTTAGCAGAAAGAAGACGCTGGGCCAGCCGGGTCCTGGCCGTTGACCGCAGGGCCCTTAGCGTAGAGGGTCTCGAACACATAGAGCGCGGGAGGGGTTCGCCATGGGTCGCTGGATGCGTCATTGGGGCATGCTTGTCGTTTGTTGTTTTCTAGGGTCGTGCGCCACGAGCGTCATGAGCGAGAAGGAATGTCTTGCGGGAGACTGGTACGGCGCGGGCTTCGCCGACGGCGCCGACGGCAAGCTGGAGCGAGCCTTCGAGGAGCGCGCGCTCGCCTGTCACGAGCATGAGGTAGGCGCCGACGAGCGGGCTTATGAAGCGGGCCGGCTCGCCGGTCTCGACCGCCTTTGCACCGATCCCGGCGGCTATGATTTCGGGCGCGCGGGCAAGACCTATTTCGGCGTGTGCGGCCGCGACCGCGAGGAGGATTTCCTCTCCGGCTATATTTCCGGCCAGCGCATCTATATGGCGCAGGCGGCGCGTGACGCCGCCAAAAGCGCCTATGACAGCGCGGTTTCGCGCGCCGACAGCTATCGCTATGACATTCGCCGCGCGCGCAAAAAGCTCGACGATCCGGACGCAACGGAAAAGGAAATCAAGAATGCCCGCGAGGATCTGGACGACGCTCGCGAGCGCCTGCCCGATGCGGAGCGCGATATTGACGCGGCGCTTTACGAACTTGGCCGGGCGGATGAAGCCCTGGAGCAGACCATCGGGTCTTCGGGCGCCTGGGCCCAGAGCCGGGAGTTTGCGGCGATCCGCGCCGGGCTTGGCGAGGCCCATGAATTCGCCCGAGCGCATCCGGCAATTGATTTCTGTGCTGACGATTTTGACGGCTTTTACGCCCGCTGCGAGGTGCTTTATTCAGCGCGTCTTCCGGACAGTGAAACCGGAGAAATCTGCGCCGTCGGGCCGGGCGAGGCGCGGTTTTTAACCCGCAGCGTTCTCGGCCCTGGCGAAGGCGGGCGCATCCGCCATCATTACCAGTTCTTCCCGGCGGACCCGGAGAATGGCCGGACCTCGCGGCGTCCGGTCGGCGGGTTTGACGTCTTTTTCGCTATGAATGGCGATTACGAAGGCCTCGCCTGCGGCGTCGCCCCCTAGGACGCCGCTCAAAAAAATCCATCTTGCGCGTTTTGCAATTCGGCGTAGCCTCCCGCGCGCGCCGGCGCATGGCCGGTTTTCGGAAAGTTCTCCAACATATGATCTTCGATCGGGTGAAGTCGCTCGACGCCATCCTGGCCGCGGCCGGGAAAAAGGCGTTGCCGCGCACGCTCGGCGCTTTTCACCTCACCCTCTTGGGCGTGGGCGCCGTTATCGGCACCGGCATTTTCGTTCTGACCGCGGAGGCCGCGCAGAAAGCGGGGCCGGGCATGATGGTCTCCTTCATCATCGCCGGCGCGGTCTGCGCCGTCGCGGCGCTTTGCTATGCGGAGCTTGCCGCCATGGTCCCTGTCTCGGGGTCCGCATACACCTACACTTACGCGGTGCTCGGCGAGCTTGTCGCCTGGATGGTGGGCTGGGCCCTCGTGCTCGAATACGCCGTTGCGGCGGGCGCCGTTTCGGTGGGCTGGTCCGGCTATGTGGTGGGGCTTTTAAGCCATGTCCTCGGGATCGACCTGCCCGCCAGCCTGACCTTGGGCCCGTCTGCCGGGGGCGTCGTCAACCTGCCCGCCGCGCTGATCGCGCTCGCCGTCACCTGGCTTCTCGTCATCGGCACGACGGAAAGCGCCCGGGTCAATGCGGTGCTTGTCTGCGTCAAGATCGTTGCGCTGACGGCGTTTATCGCCCTCGCCCTCCCCGTCATGCGCGCCGAGAATTTCGAGCCTTTCGCGCCGCTTGGAATGGCCGGGATCTCCGCCGCCGCCGCCTCGATCTTCTTCGCCTATGTTGGCTTCGACGCCGTCTCGACGGCGGCCGAGGAAACCCGCAACCCGCAGCGGAACATGCCCATAGGGCTCATCGGCTCGCTCGCGATTTGCACGCTGTTTTACATCCTTGTCGCCGCCGGGGTGATCGGGACAGTCGGGGCGAGCCCCATGCTCACGCCGGAGGGCGCCGGCATTCATCCGGGCAGCGCAGAGCTCACCGCCGCCTGCGCGGAGATCGCCAATGACGCCGTCGTGTGTTCGAAGGAGGCGCTCGCCTGGACCTTACGCGAGATCGGCTGGCCGCAGATTGGCAATCTGGTGGGCCTCGCGGCGGGCATCGCCCTTCCCTCGGTCATCCTGATGATGATGTTCGGCCAGACCCGGATCTTCTTCGTCATGAGCCGCGACGGGTTGCTGCCGGAGGTGTTTTCCTCCGTACACCCCCGATTTAAAACGCCCCATGTCATCACCATTGTCACCGGCGTTTTCGTGGCGGTGTTTGCGGCGTTTTTCCCGGTCGGCGCGCTCGCGGACATTTCGAATTCCGGGACGCTTTTCGCCTTCGCGCTGGTCTCGGTCGCCGTTATGGTCTTGCGCCGGACCGACCCGGCGCGGCCGCGCCCCTTCCGCACGCCGGCGGTATATGTAATCGCGCCGGTTTCAATTCTCGGCTGCGTCTATCTCTTTTTCAGCCTCTCGGCCTACACCTTGGTGCTGTTCGCGGGCTGGGCGACACTCGGCCTTCTCGTTTACTTCCTCTACAGCCGCGGCCACAGCCATCTCGCCAGGGGAATTGTCGAGGTCGCCGAGGCCGAGGACGACGCCCCGCCTGTCCCGGTCCCGCCGATCTAAGACTTGGCCTCCGGTGGGCCGAGTCAGGCTGTCCCGCGGCCCCCAATTGCGTTATGGGCTAGGGCCCACCATCTATGGCCTAGCCATGAGGAGCCCCCCAATGAAGCTCACCATCAATATCGACTGCACCCCGGCGGAGGCGCGGGCGTTTTTCGGCCAGCCGGATCTCGAGCCCATGAACGACATGATCGTCGAGGAGATGATGAAGCGGGCGAAGGAGAATTTGGACACCCTCGCCGACCCCGAGCGCATGATCGCCCAGTGGATGTCCATGTCCGGCAAAAGCTTCGAGCAGTTCCAGACCATGATGGGCATGGGCCCGAAGAAGAAGTAGGCAGGTTGCTTCCCATGCCAGCTACCCCGCTCATCCCGGCGAAGGCCTGGATCCTATGCAATTGGGCATGGCGCTCGCAGACCGAGATACCGGCCTTCGCCAGGATGAGCGGAATCTAAATGTCATCGCAGACCGACACCATCTTCGCGCGCGCCTCGGGCGCGGGGAAGGCCGGCGTGTCGGTCTACCGCATCTCGGGACCAGACGCCGCGAGCATTCTCCGAAGCTTGGTTGGTAAACCAATCGTTAATCGCGAGGCGGCCTATGTCGCCGTGCGCGATCCGGCGGACGGGTCGGTCATCGACCGGGGGCTAGCACTACTTTTCGAGGGGCCGAAATCCTTCACCGGCGAGGACGTCGCGGAGTTAAGCCTTCACGGCTCCCGCGCGGTGGAGGAAGCGCTTTACGATGCGCTGACGCGGCTCGGCGCCCGGCCCGCGGAGGCCGGCGAGTTCACGCTCCGGGCCCTCAAAAACGGCAAGCTCGATCTAGCCCAGGTCGAGGCCCTCGCCGATCTTCTCGATGCCGAAACGACCCTACAGAGAAAGCAGGCTTTGGGTCAGCTCGACGGGCGGCTTTCTGAGGCGGCGGAGGGCTGGCGGAAAGACCTTCTGGCGGTCATGGCGCCCCTGGAAGCGGACATCGACTTCCCCGATGAAGGCGATGTGCCGGCCGCCGTCGCCGCCCGGGCGGGTCCCGCCATAGCTGCGCTTAAGGAATCGTTAACCACGTTTCTTAACCAATCGGTCAGTGCACGGAAGATCCGCGAAGGGGTCTCCATCGCCGTCATCGGTCCGCCGAACGCCGGCAAGTCATCCCTCGTCAACGCGCTTGCTGGTTCCGACGTCGCCATCGTCTCCGACATCGCGGGCACGACGCGCGACATCATCGAGGCGCGGCTTGATCTCGGCGGGGTCCTCGCCACCGTCGCCGACACAGCGGGGCTGCGTGGTATGGCCGGCGACGTGATCGAGGAAGAGGGCGTCAAACGCGCGAAAAAACGGGCTGAAAACGCCGACATGCGCGTGCTTGTTGTGGATGCGTCTGAAGTCGGGTCACGCGAGATGCTGTTCGCAGGGGATGTGGAAAATGTTCCACATGAAACACTGGCGCTCCTGCAACCCGACGATCTTGTCGTCTGGAACAAGTCTGACCGGCGAGTGAGCGAGTTGAGTCTCGAAATGGCGCACTCTCCGTATACGGAGCTAAGCGTTTCGGCGAAAACCGGCGCCGGTATGGCCGCGCTTGTTCAGGTTCTGAAGGAGAAGGCCGCTGAGGGGGCGAATACCGAAGGCCCCGCCCTCACCCGCGCCCGGCACGCCGCTGCGGTGGAGGAGGCGCTCGCCGCCCTTACCCGCGCCGAGGCCAATATCACGAGGGCTCCCGAGTTGGCGGCCGAAGACGCCCGCCTCGCCGCCCGGGCGCTTGGCAAGATCACCGGCGCCGTCGGGGTCGAGGACGTTCTCGGGGAGATTTTCTCGAGCTTTTGTATCGGAAAGTAGCGCTGAGAACTGCGAAAGCGTTAGTTTCTTGCTTTGCGCCAGCCGGCTTTCTGGGCCTCTTCCTCAGAACAGAACCATCGCTCGCCATATTCCGGCGAAATCTTTGTTGCGGCATAATGTTTCTGACCGGGAACGTGATAGATGCGCTCGCCAGTGTTGATGCTGATGTTGCCTTTTATTTTGCAATTGAGGGCGGGCACGGGGGCGGTTTTGCCGCCGGTTTCATAAACGTAACCAGCGGCGACCAGTGCGATAACGCCGAACAAGAATTTCATGCAGCCATGATCGCCGCACTTATTTGCCGGACGCCAAAGAATGGACGGACAATTTTATGCGTCGCGTCGCACCCTAGTTTTACTCCGCCGTGCAGGCCGCCGTCGCGTTGCGCAGGAGCCTGACACGGCCCGCGGCCCGGCGCAGCACCGTAGCGGCGTCATATTCGCCGCGGATTTCAAGCCGAAGGGCGGCGCGCTCGTAATTGCGGTATTTCTCCCGCAGCCGCTCATTGAGCTTATAGGCGAGGGCTTGGCCTTCAAGGATCTGGCGCGGCGCCTCACTTGGGACAGCCTCGCCGAATAACGGTTTTCCCCCGGAACGAAGAACTGTGACTTGCGTCATAAAGAGCCCCTTCTCATCTGGTTGCGCTCCGATAAGGGCTTTAGTGCAGCGACCGTGCCCGAAACCGGCGCCGCACCGCATGCTTTCCAAATTGTAAAGTTGGCTCTTCGCACAGGTATATTGCGCAACAATTCGTGACCGGGAATTTCATCCCCCACCCTCTGGAAGGCCTTAGAATGGCTCTCGTGAACGGAATGGAAAGTGCGGCGGGTTAGCCTTCGGGCATGTGCGTCGCCCCGGATAGCCAGTTCTTCTGGATCGGCCTTGGCCTTCTGGTCTCGGTCGGGCTCCTCTGCCTTTACACGCTGCGCCAGTTCGTGCGGCAGGTCGCAAAGGCGAAGACGCCGGAAGCCTGGGTCGAGGCCCTGCATGACCACGGCGCCCCGCTAACTATCAACGGGCTCTGGTTTCTGGTGATCACGATCGCCGCCAAGGCCTGCGGATTTTAGGGCGCGGCTTTCCAAATTGTTCCATGTGAAACATTCCGCATCCCGAAATTAAAGAAGGGTCCGGAAAAGAGGTGCATTGAACCGGCCCGGGGCCTATATCCCGCGCCCAGCCCGTGCGCGAACGCGCACAAATGAAGATACTGGGCGCGAACGCGCACGAATTAAGAAATTAGGCGCGAACTCGCACACGTTAAAACGGCAAGGATATGAGCAGAGACTACGACGTCATTGTGATTGGGGGAGGCCATGCGGGATGCGAGGCTGCGGCAGCCGCAGCCCGCGCCGGTGCGCGCACCCTCCTCGCCACTCACCGGCGCGACACGATCGGCGAAATGTCCTGCAACCCCGCCATTGGCGGGCTCGGCAAAGGCCATCTGGTGCGGGAGGTCGACGCCCTCGACGGGCTTATGGCCCGCGTCATTGACCGGGCGGGGATCCAGTTCCGCATGCTCAACGCCTCCAAGGGCCCGGCGGTGCGGGGGCCGCGGGCGCAAGCCGACCGGAAGCTCTATCGCGAAACCATGCAGGCGATCCTCGGCGACTATCCGGGCCTCGATATTCTGGAGGCGGCTGTGGAGGACCTGACCGTTTCACGCGGAACGGCCGGGGAGGCTGTCACGGGAGTCGTTACATCGGCAGGAGAAGAGATCGCCGCGAAAGCCGTGGTCCTGACGACCGGGACCTTTCTCAAGGGCGTCATTCATATCGGCGACAAGCGCATCCCAGCGGGCCGCGCCAATTTCCGCGCCCCGGACAAGACATGGGGCGGCGGAGTCGAGGCCCCGTCAGTGGGGCTATCGGACCGGCTTTATGGGCTGGGCCTCAAAATGGGCCGGCTCAAAACCGGCACCCCTGCCCGTCTCAACGGCGCGACCATCGACTGGGATCGCCTCGAGATGCAGCCGGCGGACGCGACGCCGGTCCCCTTTTCCTTCCTGACGGAGCGGATCGAGGTCCCGCAGATCGCCTGCGGCGTCACCTATACGACGCCGGAAACCCACGCGATCATCGAGGCGAACCTTGAGAAATCCGCGGTCTATGGGGGCGTCATCTCCGGCCGGGGCCCGCGCTATTGCCCCTCCATCGAGGACAAGGTCGTCCGCTTCGCCGAGCGCGAAAGCCACCAGATCTTCCTGGAGCCGGAGGGGCTCGACGATACAACGGTCTATCCCAACGGCATTTCGACCTCCCTGCCCGAAGACGTCCAGGCGGCGTTCCTGAAGACCATTCCCGGCCTCGAAAAGGCGGAGGTCGTGCGTTACGGCTACGCCATCGAGTACGACTATGTGGACCCGCGCTCCCTGACCCGGACGCTGGAGACCCGCGCCCTGCCCGGTCTTTTTCTCGCCGGCCAGATCAACGGCACCACCGGCTATGAAGAGGCGGCGGCCCAAGGGCTGATGGCTGGGGTCAACGCGGCGCGCATGGCGCTGTGCGGAGAGCCGTTCACCCTCGACCGTTCGGAAGCCTATATCGGCGTGATGATCGATGACCTTGTAACCAACGGAGTTACAGAACCCTACCGCATGTTCACGAGCCGTGCGGAATACCGCCTGACCTTGCGCGCCGACAACGCGGATCAGCGCCTGACGCCCATCGGGATTGCGGCGGGAATCGTCGGCGACCGTAGGGCCGAGATGTTTCATGTGAAACAATCGGCGCTAGAAGCGGCGCGCAACTGGGCGCGGGAGACGACGCTCACCCCGAATGAAGCCGCAAAGTACGGGCTGAAACTCAATCAGGATGGCCGGCGGCGCTCGGTGATTGACCTGTTGGCGCTTCCCGAGGTCGATCTGGCCGCCCTTTCGGCGATCTGGCCCGAAATCAGCGAGATGGACGATGCGGTGGCGGAACAATTGGCTTTCGATGCCCTCTATGCCGGGTATCTGCACCGGCAGGAGGCGGACATCATCGCCTTCAAAAAAGACGAATCTCTCGCCCTTCCCGCCGATCTCGATTATGCGGCGATCACCGGCCTCTCCAATGAGGTGCGCGGAAAGCTGATGGACGCCCGTCCGGCGACCCTCGGTCAGGCCGGACGCATCGAAGGCGTCACGCCTGCAGCCCTAGCCCTGCTTCTGGCGTGGGTGAAGAAGAATTCGAGAGCGGTGAGGTGATCCAAACACCCCCATCCCCGGCTTCGCCGGTACTTCCCCCGCATGCGGGGGAAGAGAGTCGCCCTTCTCCTCCCCCGTTCACGGGGGAGGTGTCGCCGAAGGCGACGGAGGGGGTATGCCTCACATGACCCCCGAAGAGTTCCTCGCCGCCACGAATGTTCCACATGAAACATTCGAGGCCTTGAAGGAAATGGACCGTGTGCTGATCGATTGGTCGGAACGGCATAATCTGATTGCGCGTTCGACCATAAAAGACCGATGGGAAAGGCACTTCTTCGATTCCGCGCAATTGGCGCCGCTGTTGCCCGATAACATTAAAACGCTGATCGATCTCGGGTCCGGCGCCGGTTTTCCGGGGCTTGTTCTGGCCGCGATCCTTGCGCCGAAGGGCGTGCAGGTGACGCTCATCGAGTCAACGCAAAAGAAATGCGCTTTCCTGCGCGAAGCCGGCGCTGCGATGGGCCTTTCAAACCTCAAAGTAGTGCCGGAGCGAATCGAATCGGTAGGGCTCGCGTTCAAGCCGGACGTCATCACCGCCCGCGCCCTCGCCCGGCTTGAGAAATTGCTCGGCTACGGGGCTGGAATTCAAGGCAAAAATACGCGGTATTTCCTGCTGAAGGGACAAGATGTTGAGGGTGAATTGACCGAGGCCGCTAAATCTTGGCATATGGACGTCATAAAGCATCCGAGCCGGACCGATCCCCGCGCCGCCATTTTAGAAATCGGAAATCTTGCCCGTGTCCGGAAATAGCGCCTCTCCACGGATCATCGCCCCCCGGGTTCTTGCAATCGCCAACCAGAAGGGCGGCGTCGGCAAGACGACGACGGCGATCAATCTCGCGACAGCGCTCGCTGCGGTGGGCGAGAAAGTCCTCCTCGTCGATCTCGACCCGCAAGGGAACGCCTCCACCGGGCTCGGCATCTCCGCCGCCGCCCGCGGCGTCACGACCTATGAGGTTCTGTCGGGCGAGTACCGCCTCGAAGCGGCGGTGATGGAGACGGACATCCCCGGATTGCTGCTGGCGCCCGCCGGGGTCGACCTTGCCGGCGCGGAAATCGAGCTCATCGACGCGGACCGGCGCCATTTCCGTCTCGCCGACGCCATCGGGGAGTTTGCGGAGAGCGATAAGGGCGCCGCCGTCACTTATATTCTCATCGATTGCCCGCCGTCGCTCAGCCTGTTGACGGTGAACGCCCTCGCCGCCGCGCAGGCGGTCATCATTCCCCTGCAATGCGAGTTCTTTGCGCTCGAAGGTCTGTCGCAGATCATGCGCACCATCGAAACGGTCCGCACACGGATCAATCCGGCGCTGGAGCTTCAGGGCGTCGTCCTCACCATGCATGACCGGCGCAACAATCTCACCAATCAGGTCGAGGACGACGTGCGCGGCCATTTCGGCGACAAGGTCTACCGGACGGTGATTCCGCGCAATGTCAGGATTTCCGAAGCGCCGTCGCACGGCAAGCCGGCGCTGCTTTACGATCTCAAATGTCCGGGCAGCCAGGCCTATATCCAGCTCGCCTCGGAAGTCATTCAGCGCGAGCGCGCGCGCCCGCAAGCGGCGTAAAGGGGGAAGGCGGGCGCGATGGCCATGGCTGAGAAAAAGAAAAGCAATATCAAGGGATTAGGGCGCGGCCTCGACGCCCTGCTCGGCGATGCGCCGTCGTCGAGAGCGGGCGTGGAGGAGGTTTCCGCAGCGCCTGCCGCGCCCGCCGGGCCGAAGCGCGAATTGCCGATCGAACAATTGAAACCCAACGCTGATCAGCCGCGCCGCGTTTTCGACAAGGACGCGATCGAGGAGCTTGCAAATTCCATCGCCGCAAAAGGCATGCTGCAGCCGATCCTCGTCCGGCCGAAAGGTCCGGATACTTATGAAATCGTCGCCGGCGAGCGGCGCTGGCGCGCAGCGCAAAAGGCGCAGCTTCATAAAGTTCCGGTCATCATCCGCGAACTTACCGATGAAGAAACGGCCGAGATCGCGCTCATCGAAAACGTGCAGCGCGTGGATCTCAACCCGGTCGAGGAAGCCGCCGCCTATTCCCGCCTTTCCGACGTCTACGGACGAACCCAGGAAGAGATTGCGAAAGCTGTCGGCAAGTCGCGCAGCCATGTCGCCAATATTATGCGGCTCCTCAATCTGCCGCAAAAGGCGCTCGACGCGCTCTCGGCGAATGCGATCACCATGGGTCACGCCCGCGCTATCTTGGGATCTTCCTCGCCGAAACAGATGCTCGACATCGTCCTCAAAGGCGATCTCACCGTGCGCGAGACGGAGAACTATATCCGTCAGGCGGAGGCCGAGATCAGGGGCGGATCAAAGCCATCTTCTGGCGGGAAAAGTGAAGTAAAATCAACACCTTCGAGTTCCGGCGGCGGCGCCTCGAAAGATGCGGACACGCGCGCGCTCGAGCGGGACCTTTCGGCCATTCTCGGCCTCGACGTCGCCATCGACCACTCGAAAAAAGGCGCGGGATCGGTGACGATCAACTACCTCACCCTCGACCAGCTTGACGACATTTGCCGGCGCCTCATGGGTGCGAAAGTCTGATCTTCTCTCCTTATACGGATTATTCGGGCAGCGCGCCGTCGAACAGCCATGCCTTGGCGAGCGCGATATCGGTAAAGCCTCGCACGCGTCCGTCGGCGATGTCCTGCAAGGCGCGCGAGGCGGCTGCAAAAGCGTCGGCCCCCTCCACTTTCACCGCCGCATCGGGCAGCACTACCGCCTCGCGACGGAGGCCGGCCGCGATCACGCGGGGCATCAGGTCGCTCACAAGCCACGCCTCCGATTCCATGAAATCGGACGTCATGAAGCGCAGATCGGCGAGCCAATAGCGATAGCCGCCTTTCTCGAAGAGGTCGGCGATATGGTTGAGAACAGCACGGAAATCCGCCTGGTCGTCGAAGCGGTCGAACCAGACATCCGACACGACGCCTTTCTCGGGATTGTTTCCGACAATGGCGTAAATCTGGTTATTTCCGCGGTAAAAAATCCGGTCCGATCGGACCGAAAAGGCGCTGGCGACATCGCTCTGGATGACGGCCGACTGCGACATGCGAAGCCTCCTCGTCATTCTGGGGCCCTGTTTTAACAGAGCCGGTTCGAAAACGGAATCGCGCAGGCTGCAAAACGTCAGCGCCAGAAATAAGGATCGAAAAGAACGAGGAGCGCGAAGAGCTCAAGCCGTCCAAGGAGCATCAAGCCGGCGAGTATCCATTTCGCGAGATCAGGCAGGGCTGCGAAATTTCCCGCCGGACCGACGATCTCGCCAAGTCCCGGACCGACATTGCAGAGCGCCGTCGCGGAAGCGGATAGCGCCGTTGGAAAATCGAGTCCGGTCAACGCCAGCGCGAACGCGCCAACGCTGAAGGCGCCGATGAAAAGCGCCAGAAAGGCGAGCACGCTAAGTCCGGTTTCCCGGTCGAGTTTGACGCCGCCATAGGTCGTCGCCTGAACGATGGAAGGCGAATGGAGGCGCCGCAGATGCGCTGCGGCGTAAAGGCCCAGAAGCTGAAACCGGTAGATCTTGATCGCCCCGCTGGTCGATCCGGCGCAACCGCCGAAAAAGGTGAGCGCGAAGAAGAGACCTGTGAATCCCGCGCCCCAAAGCTGGTAATCCTCGGTGGCGAATCCCGTCGTTGTGATCACCGAAGTGGTGTTGACGGCGACGCGGGTGAGCGTTGCGAAATAGCCCACGCCGTCATTCAAGAATATAGCCGCGACGAGCCACAGGCCCCCGAGAAAAAGCAGAAAAACCGGCGCCTGCGGGTCGCGTGCGACGGCGCCCGGCCCTTCACGCGCGGCGCGCAAATACATCATGAAAGGCAGCGCCCCGGCGATCATGAAAGCGGTCGCGGCCCAGTAAACGCCGGTGCTGCTGAAAAACCCAAGCGATGCGTCATGAGTGGAATAGCCGCCGGTCGCAAGCGTCGTCATGGCGTGGTTGACGGCGTCAAAGCCAGACATGCCGGCCGCCGCATAGGCGATGGCGCATAACACCGTCAGCAGGGTGTACACTGCGGCGATGGAGCGGATGAGCGCCATGGGACGGGCAATGATGCCGCCATCCTGTTTGGCCGAGCTTTCGAGCTGGAAGAGCTGCATGCCGCCAATTCTGAGGAAAGGCATCATCAGGATTGCCATCAGGATGATGCCGACGCCGCCGATCCATTGGAGGACGGAGCGCCAGAGCAGCAGCATGGGATCGAGGGTGTCCAGCCCGACCAGCACCGTTGAGCCGGTGGTGGTGACGCCCGAAATCGTTTCAAACACGGCATCGGTGAAGGAGATGCCGAGGTCGCTGAAGTAAAACGGCAAAGACGCCATCAGCGGAAACACCGTCCAGCTGACGGCGGTCAAGATGAAACCGCTGCGCACATCGAAACGCCGATCATGCGCCGCCGTCCAGAACGCGCTGACGAGCCCGATGCCGATGAGGCCGGACATGACGGCGCCGATGAGAAAGCCTTGCCAGTTTTCGTCAGCGACGGTCGCGTCGAGGCCTGCGAAGATGAATTCAACAGCGGATAGGCCGCACAACAGCAGTCCAAGCGCCAGAAACGGTCGCCCCAGCATATGTAAAACCTTTACTGGTCGGCGTCGTGGGCCGGCCTATCGCGATCCCATCACGGCGAGCGCCAGCGCCGCGCGCTCGACAATTTCTCGCTGCGGCGCGCCTGTCGTCTTGGCGTCGAGTTCCGCATCAACAAGCATGCGCAGCGCCCGTTCCAGCTTTGGCCCGCGCCATTTGTAAAGCCGGTTTTCAAAGGCGCGCTCCTCGGCGAAGAACACCGGGGGCCTCAGCTTTTTCATGGCCGAGGCGGCGCTCTCGCCGCCATCCATCAAATCCTGCGCGTTTTTGAGGCGCGCGAAATTGCGCTGCAGCGCGCGTAGGAGGCCGATGGGGCTTGCGCCTGCCGCCGATGCCTTGTGGAGCGCGGCGGCGAGCCTTGCGGGCGCGCCGTCGGCGCAGGCCGCCGCCGTATCGTCCATGGCGTCGCCGAGCCCATCCACCAGCGAAGCCCTGACATCCTCAAGCGAGATGGAGGCGGGTCCGCTGCGTAACGACGCCGGGCCTTTGTACAGGATCAGCTTGTCGATTTCTGCCCGGGAAATGCCGTGATCCTCGCCCAGAATCGCAACGGCGAGGTCGAGCGCATCCGCATCGAAGCGCAAGTCTTCCGCGGCGGCGGCCTCCTGCGCCATGGCGCGCACATCGGCGGGCCCGTCTGCGTAACAGGGCAGCGCCGCGCCGCGTTTCGATTTCTCGAACGCCTTTCTGAGGCCCGAACGCGGAGACAGATCGCCCGCCTCGATGATCACCATGCCGTTCGGTTTCAGATGCCCGCTGTCGAGCCCGTCGAGGAGAAGCTGCGCGGCTTTCGCCGCCGTCTCGCCGCTCGTCCGCAGGCGGATCACCCGCTCGCCCCCGGCGAAGGACAGCGCTGCGATCTCGTCGGCGAGGCGGCCCGGCTCGTCTTTCAGCTCGGCATCGGAAAGCTCGAGCGCGTTGAACGGGTCTTTGAGATCTTCAACCACCCATCCGGCTATTTTCAGCGCCCGTTCGCGCGCAAGCCCGCTGTCCGGGCCATAGATCAGCACGGCCGCGATCGTCTCGTCCCGCGTGGCGAGAAAACTCTTGATGGCTTTGCCTTTAAGGGCGGTCATCGACAATAGGGTCCGGCACGTCCGGCGTAGCGGCCCCTCCAACAGTGTCATCGGCGGCGCCCGCGTCGCTTTCAAGCTCAACCGAGCTGTCACTGTCCGGCGTTTCCAGAACGCTGTCGGTGTTCAAATATTGCAGTTCTTCCGGCAGCGTCGTGTTGTCCCTGTCGCTGCGCCGCCGGCGGTCGAGCGGCGTTTCGTCCGGTTCAAGCACGTCTTCGAATGTCTCGGGATCGACGCTCTCGCGTTTTTCGGGCGGTTGTGAAAACCGGATCAGAATGTCCCGCTCGATCTCCTCGGCGAGCTCGCGAGCGGCTTTCTCGACGGCGGTGCGTTCGGCGAAGAGTGTCGAATATTGCGAGTTGACGATGTTGTAGGAGGTGACCGCCCGGGCGACGCCGCGCATATTCTGTCTGGTCTCCGTATCGACGACCCAGTAGCGCGCGGCGAGACGGTAATTATAGCGAGTCACCGTTGCATCGATCTGCACGGCGAGGCGTTCGGCGGTTTCGTTCGCCTG